>CAUZWC010000025.1:0-18790 GCA_963583595.1 Alphaproteobacteria bacterium
TGTTGGAGCCCTTGCAGATCAAGGGCATGACCATTCGCAACCGGTTTCTCAGCACGAGCCATCAGCCGGTCTATAACGAGGGCGGCCGGCCGAGCGAGCGCTACATCCGCTATCAGGAAGAGAAGGCCATCGGCGGCATCGGCCTCGCCCAATGCGGCGGCGCCACCGGCATCGCACCCGAGAATTCCTACCATTACGGCCAGATCGACGGCTCCGACGATTCGGTCATCCCCTATTACAAGGAGCTCTCCAGCCGCCTGCACAAGCATGGCGCGGTCTGCACCATCCAGCTGACCCATGGCGGGCGGCGCGAGCGCTGGGATTCGTCCAACTGGCTGCCGACCTTCGCCCCCTCGTCGCGGCGCGAGCCGGTCCACCGCTCCTTCCCGAAGGAGATGGAGGAATTCGATTTCGAGCGCATCCGGCAATGCTATGCCGATGCCGCCGTGCGCTGCCGCGAAGGCGGCATCGACGGGGTCGAGGTCACCTTCGCCAGCCTCACCCTGATCGAGCAGTTCCTCTCGCCCGCGGTGAACCATCGCAAGGACGAATACGGCGGCAGTCTCGAAAACCGCATGCGCTTCGGTCTGGAGGTCTTGTCCCGGGTGCGCAAGGCGGTGGGCGACGATTATGTTGTCGGCATCCGCCTGCCCGGCGACGAACTGCTCAAGGAAGGCTTGGGCCAGGAGGAATGCGTCGAGATTTCGCGCCGCTTCGCGACCAGCGGCCTCATCGACTACATCAGCGTCGTCGGCGCCACGCCCCATGACTATATCGGCACGGCCAAGATCTGGCCGAGCATGTGGCTGCCCAGCGCGGCCTTCCTGCACCTCGCCAGCGGCATCAAGGCCGAGATCGACCTTCCGGTCTTCCACGCCACGCGCATCGTCGATCTGGCGACGGCCGAGCGCGCCCTCGCCGACGGCCATGTCGATATGGTCGGCATGACCCGGGCCTTCATCGCCGATCCGCATTTTCCCAAGAAGCTGCGGGAAGGGCGAGTGGACGATATCCGGCAATGCGTCGGCGCCACCTATTGCATCGACCGGGTCGTGGCGGGCCATGACGCGGTCTGCATCCAGAATGCCGCGACGGGGCGCGAGCAGACCATGCCCCATACCGTGCCAAAGGCGGAAAAGGTCAGGCGCAAGGTTGTCGTGGTCGGCGCCGGGCCGGGCGGGCTGGAGGCGGCGCGCGTTTCGGCCGAGCGCGGCCATGACGTGGTGCTCTTCGAGCGCGATCAGGTCGTCGGCGGCCAGACCATCCTTGCCGGCAAGGTCGCCTGGCGCGAACCCTTGAGCGGCGTGCCCCGCTGGCTCGACAGCCAGATCAAGAAGCTGGGCGTCGATCTCCGCCTGGGGGTCGAGGCCGATGCGGATATGGTAAGGGCCGAGAACCCCGACGTGGTGGTGATCGCCACCGGCGGCCGGCCCAATCCCGGCTATTTCAAGGGCGCCGAGCATTGCACGACGACCTGGGACATTCTCTCCGGCCGGGTCGATCCGGGCGAGCATGTCCTGCTGCATGACGATCAGGGGGCGGAAACCGGCCCCGTCGCCGCACTCTTCCTGGCCCAGCGCGGGGCCAAGGTCGAGGTCGCGACCCCCGAGCGCAAGCTGGCGGTCGAACTGGGCGAATGCACCTTTCCGGCCCACCTGGCCGAACTCTACAAGGCTGGCGTGGTCATCACCGCCGATCACCGCCTGACCGAGGTCTATCCCGAAGGGAACAAGCTGGTCGCCGTCCTGCGCAACGAATACGCCCAGGACATAGAGGAGGAGCGGGTGGTCGATCAGGTGGTCGCCGAGCACGGCACCCTGCCGAACGACGAAATCTATTTCGCCCTCAAGCCCCATTCGCGGAACCTGGGCGACGTCAACCTCCTCGCCCTCGCGGCGAACGAGGATTACCGGGTGACGGCGAACCCCGATGGCGCCTTCGAGCTCTACCGCGTCGGCGACGCCCTCACCAGCCGTAACATCCACGCCGCCATCTACGACTCGCTGCGCCTGTGCAAGAGTTTTTAGAGAGATCGCAGAATGACCGGGCTAGGCTTTCTGCTCAAGCGCCAGCCGTCGTCTACCCTCACCCAGCTTCGACGAGGCTCTGCCACGCCAAGCCAGCGCAACCCTCTCCCCTCGATCCTGGGGGGAGAGGGGCTAACTTGGGTTGCCACGAGACAAATCGACCTCTTTTTCCCCCTCGCCCCCACCAGGGGGAGAGGGTTGCGGAGCCTTGGCGCGATAGCGCCTAGGCGAAGCTGGGTGAGGGGGCTGCCCGCTGGGTATATCGAAGCCTCCGCGACGGAACTGGCCGCATGACCGTCGCGGCCGCCATCAGCTGGTTTCTCACCCTCGCCCTGCTCGCGGGCGCCGTGCTCGGCCTGCTTCGCGCGCGGCGCTGGGCCGCGGGACGGCCGGCGCGGGTGGCCTGGCTGCGCGGGTTGCTGCGCCTGCCGCGCAGCTATTTCGTCGATCTGCACCATATCGTTGCTCGCGATACCTATGCCGCCCATATGCATGTCGCGGCGGCAGGCGGCTTCGTGGGCGCGGTGCTGCTGGTCCTCGTCATTCATCTGCTCGGGGTCGAAAGTCGGACCCTCGCCTGGATTCTGCTCGGCCTCCTCGCCCTCACGGCGAGTGGCGCCTTCTTCGTCCTGAAGCGCCGCCTGGGCGAGCGGCCGGCTCGCCTGTCGGGCGGCGGCTTCACCCGGCTGCCCTATAGCCTCTTCGCCTTCGCTTTCGGCTTCATCCTGCTGACCTTGCCCGATGCCGGGCTGGCCGCGCCCTATGGCTGGGACTCGCCCCTCGGTTTGGTCGGCCTCGCCTTGGCCGCCTGGGGCGCCGTCGAAATGTTGGCGGCCATGCCCATCGGGCCGATGAAACATGCCTTCGCCGGCGCCCTCCATCTCGCCTGGCATCCCCGGTTCGAGCGGCTGGGCGCCGAGCGCCCGGTCGTCGGCCTCGCCCCGGTCGATCTGGAGGCCGACAAGCTGGGCGTCGAAACTCCGGCGGATTTCGCCTGGAACCGGCTTCTATCCTTCGATGCCTGCGTGCAATGCGGGCGCTGCGAGGAGGCCTGCCCGGCTTTCGCCGCGGGCCAGCCGCTGAACCCCAAGAAGTTGATCCAGGACCTCGTCCGCGCCATGGATGGGCGCGGCAGCGACGCGGATTATGCCGGAAGCCCCTATCCGGGTCGGGAGATCGGCAAGGCGCATGGCGCGCCCGACGCGGCCATCATCGGCGACGACGGGATGATCCACCCGGACACCCTGTGGTCCTGCACGACCTGCCGGGCCTGCGTCCAGGAATGCCCGATGATGATCGAGCATGTCGATGCCATCGTCGATCTGCGCCGCTTTCAGGTCTTGGAGCGGGGCGCGGTGCCGGGCAAGGCACCCGAGACGCTCCAGGAACTGCGCCAGGCCGACACGCAATCCGGCCGGCCGCTCTCGGCCCGGCTCGACTGGGCGGCCGATCTCAACCTGCGGGTCCTGGGCGAGGGCGAATCCTGCGATCTCCTGCTCTGGTTGGGCGAAGGGGCCTTCGATCTGCGCAATCAGCGCACCTTGCGTGCCTTGGTCCAGCTGCTGCGTGCCGCCGAGGGCGATTTCGCCGTGCTGGGGGCGGAGGAGTTGGACACGGGCGACCTCGCCCGCCGCCTGGGCGACGACGCGACCTTCCAGGGCCTCGCCCGGCGCAATGTCGAGGCGCTGGCCAAGCGCAGCTTCAAGCGCATCGTCACGGCGGACCCCCATGTCTTCAACAGCCTGCGCAACGACTACCCGGCGATGGGCGGCAATTACGAGGTGCTGCACCACACCCAGCTTCTGCAGGAACTCGTGGCGGGCGGCCGCCTCGTCCCGGCGAAGCGCGAAGGCGGTGCAGCGATTACCTATCACGACCCCTGCTATCTCGGCCGTTACAACGGCGAGACGGCCGCGCCCCGGGCCCTGCTCGACGCGATCAGGGTCGAGCGGCGTGAGATGGCGCGCTCGGGCATGCGCTCCATGTGTTGCGGCGGCGGGGGCGGCGCGCCCTTGACCGATATTCCGGGCGAGGCGCGTATCCCCGATCTGCGCATGGCCCAGGCGGCGGAGACCGGGGCCGGCATCGTCGCCGTGGCCTGTCCCAACTGCGCCGTCATGCTAGAAGGCGTGATCGGCGACAGGCTCGAGGTGCGCGATATCGCCGAACTCCTGCTCGAAGCGGTGGAGGGCGCGGCATGACCGGCGACGACAACAAGCGCAAACGCCGCGACCCGTTCGCAGAGCGGGCGGAGACGGGCCGCGACGGCCGCAAGCGCATGGACCGGGCGGCTCCGGCCGGGGATGTCCCGGAGGCGGCGGAAGCGTCTTCTGGTCGGCATAGCAAGGACCCCTTCGCGGATCGTGGGGCCTCTGGCGCCGCTGGGCGCAAGCGCATCGACCGAACGGCCCAATCCGAAGACGCGGCGGATGCCGGGCTGGAAGTTTCCGCCGGCCGGGTTCGCAAGGACCCCTTTGCCGCGCGCGGCGATACCGGTACGAGTGGCCGCAAGCGGGTCGGCCGGTGGTGGGCCCCGGCACCGGTCGCCCCGGCGGTCCCGGCCGCGCCCCAGGCTCTGGCCGAGCGGATCAAGACGGTGGAGAGCTCGGCCTGCCATATCCTCGTCGTGCCGGACCTGGACGACGGGCGGCTGACCAGCCATGACCGCGACACGCTCGGCGCGGCGCGGATCCTGGCCAATGGGCTGGACGGCGCGGCCGTCGCCATCGTTTTCGCTGGACCGGACGGGCCGCGCGACGATCTGGACCTGGGCGCGGCGGGCGCGGACTGCGCAATGGTCTTCGCCGATGCCGCCTTCGCCGGCTATGCGCCCGAGGCGCGGGCGGCGGCGGTCGCGGCGGCGGCCGAACAGCTTGAAGCCCGCCATGTCCTGCTGCCGGACACCGCCGTGGGCGGCGGCGATGTCGGGCGGCGGCTCGCGGTCCTGCTGGGCGACCGGGCGGCGGGCGATGTCCAGCGCATCGCCAAGGATCGCATCGTCCGGCGCGGCGGCGGTGGGCGCAGTGATGTCGAGATGTCCCCGCCGCGCGTCCTGCTGATCGCCAACGAGGCGGCGGACCCGGTGATGGACGATCGTTACGAGGCCCGCGCCGTGGAGCCCGCGCCCTTCGCGGCCTCGCCTCGGATCGAGGATGGCGGCCTGGCCGCGACCGATCCCAATGCCGTGCCCCTGGCCGAGGCGGATTTCATCGTCAGCGCGGGCAACGGCATCTCGGATTGGGATGCCTTCCACGAGACCGCCGCCGCCCTGGGCGCGACCGAGGGCGGCAGCCGGGTGGTCTGCGATGCGGGCCTGCTGCCCCGCTTCCGTCAGGTCGGGGCCTCGGGCACGCTGGTCGAGCCGCGCTGCTATCTCGCCCTGGGCATCGCCGGCGCGCCCCAGCATTTGCAGGGTGTCCAGCGCTGCGAGCGTGTCGTGGCGATCAACACCGACCTCTACGCCGATATGGTGAAGCGCGCCGATCTCTCGATCATCCATGACGCGCAGGAAGTCATGGCCGCCCTTGTTCGCCTCGTCCAGGAGAAGCGCCATGGCGCTTGACGTCGCGGTCCTGGTCTCCCTCGGGCGGCATCCCGCCTCGGGCCGGATGCGTCCGGCAAGGGCCGATGCCCGCGCGCTCGAACTGGCCCTGCGCCTGCCCGATGCCCGGCTTCATGTGATCCATGCCGGCGATCCGGCCGAGCCTGCCTTGCGTGACTTTCTCGGCATGGGGGTCGCGGAAGTGGCCGTGCTGGACCTGCCCAAAGGGGCCGATCCGCTGCCCGCCCTGGCCGGTCATCTGAAGACTCTCCGGCCCGCCCTGGTCCTGACCGGCCAGCGCGCGGAGGCCGGCGAGGATAGCGGGTTGCTGCCCTATCTTCTGGCTGAGGCTCTGGATGCCGCTCTGGTTCCGGCCGTGGTCGCGGCGAGCTTCGAGGGCGATACGGCGGCCTTGCAGCAGGCCCTGCCGCGCGGCCGCCGGCGCGATCTGCGGGCTTCGTGGCCCCTGGTCGCCACCGTCTCGCCTTCGGCGCCGGCGCCGCGTCTCCCCGCCTTCGGCCCGGCCCGGCGCGGCCGGATCGAAACCCTGGCGGCCGAGGCCCTTGCCGATACGGCCCGATCCGAGTGGAAGGAAAAGCCCGCCCGCCGCCGCCCCAAGCGCCTCAAGGTCATAGGCAAGGGCAGCGCGGCCGACCGGGTCAAGGCGGTCACCGAGATGCAGGGCGGCAAGGGAAAGCTGCTGACCGATGTGACCCCGGAGGCGGCGGCCGAGGCGGTCTGGGCCTATCTGGTCGAGGAGGGCATTGTGCGGGAGCGCGGTTCGGAGTAGGCGCTCTCGGCGATAAATAACCGAAAGCTTCTGATCCTCGCCGGCGTCGGAGCGGTCGTCACCGCGCTCTGCTGCTTTACGCCGTTGCTGGTGGTCGTCCTGGGCTTGCTGGGCCTGTCCGCCTGGCTCGGCTGGCTCGACTATGCGCTCTTTCTGTTGTTGGCCGTCTTCTTGGCGATGCTGGGTGTCGCGCTGGTCCGGATGCGGCGGCGATGAGCGACGCGGCCCCGCCTGTCCTGCGCTCGACCCTGACATGCCCGGAATGCGGTCATGCCGAGACCCTAGTCATGCTGACTGACGCCTGCCTGTTCTTCCACCCCTGCGCGGGCTGCGGCGCGATGCTCAAGCCCCGGCCGGGCGATTGCTGCGTCTTCTGCTCCTATGGCGACGTGCCCTGTCCGCCGATCCAGATCGCCGGCAAGGCGGGATGCTGCGGCTGATCGCGTCGTCGACTTTCGCCTTGCGGAGATCCCTTCCGAGTTCGTCATGGCCCGGCTTCGCCTGGGCCATCCAGTGGGACTGGAGCCTGGATGCCCCGGGCTTTGCCGGGGCATGACGGGACTGGAGATTCGAGGACGGTGGCGGGCTTGGCCGGCAAGCCTAACCCAAGCCTAACTGCTCGATCAGCTTGCCTTTGATGATCTTGCGCGAGGCGGTCATGGGCATCGAGGCGGCGAATTCCAGCCGTTCGGGCCAGCGCAGCTTGGCGATGCCCTGGCCGTCGAGATAGGCGCGGACCTCGTCGAGGGTCAGGGTTTTGCCGGGGGCCATGACCAGGACCAGGCAGGCGCGTTCGCCCAGCACCGGGTCGGGATAGGGGACGATGGCCGATTGGGCGACGGCGGGATGGGAGTCCATCGCCAGTTCCACATCCACCGAATTGATCTTGACCCCGCCCCGGATGATCAGGTCCTTGGCCCGGCCGGACATGAAGATATGGCCGTCGGCGTCCATGCGGGCGAGGTCGCCGGTGCGGAACCAGCCGTCGGCATGGAAGGCCTCGGCCGTGGCCTTGGTATTGTCGTAGTAGCTGGCGATTTGAAACGGGCCGCGGGTCTCCAGATGACCCTCCTCGCCCGGCGCCACGGCACCGCCGTCGTCGCCGACGATCCGGGCCTCATGGCCTTTCCAGGCCGTGCCGACGGTGGAAAAGCGCAGCGGTGCGGGGGCTTCGACCGTGTTCATCACCGGGACCAGCACCTCGCTCATTCCCCAGATCTGATAGGCCTTGCCGTTGGGACTGGCCTCGTCCATCAGGCGGACCGCTTCCTCGGGAGTCGGCGCGCCGCCGACGAAGCTGCGCTTGAGGCTGGCCGTCACATCGGGGGTCCAGAGCCCGGCCTTGCGGCCCATGAAGACATGGACCGGGCCGCCGCAGAACACCGTGGCGCGGGTGCGGCGGATCGTTTCGGCCAGGGTGTCGGGGGAATAGACGGCCATGGTCGCGCCGGCCGCGCCGGCGGCGATGGTCGCGACGACGACGAGCAGGCCGAAGGCATGGGTATAGGCCGGGGCGCACATCACCACATCCGCCGGTTCCGTGACGATATTGTCGCCCAGGGCCTTGCAGGCGGCGGAGAGGGTGCGGTGGGCGTGGACGATGGCCTTGGGCGCGGCCGAAGTGCCCGAGGTGAAGGCCAGGACGGCCGGATCGTCGGCGGTCGGCGGATCGGCGATGGGGCCAGCATCCGCCGCCGCGATTTCGGCGAAGGGCAGGCTTCCCGGCGGCGGCTCCGGACCCAGGGCGATCACTGTCTCGAGGGCGGGCAGGGCGGCTTTCAGCTCGGCGGTCACGGCCGCGAGGTCGTAATTCTCCAGGCCCGAGAGGCAGATGAGGCCCTTGGCCTTGCCATGGGCGAGGAGGGGTTCCAACTCGCGCCGGCGATAGGGCATGGGCAGCATGCAGGGCACGGCGCCCATGGCCTGGATGCCCAGGAAGACGGTCAGGAAGTCCGGCATATTGGGCAGCTGCACCCCGATCACGTCGCCACGCCGGAAGCCGAGGCCCAGCAGGCCCGAGGCGAAGCGCCGGGCGGAGTCGTGCAGGGCGCCATAGGTCATGGCCGCATCGGGCCCGATGGCGGCCGGAGACTCGGGCGCCCGCGCGGCCAGGTCCGTGACCCAGCCATAGGCGGTTTCCTCGGTCCACTGGCCCGTATCGCGGTAGGCCCGCGCGGTCCCGGCCGGGGTGGTCAGGGCGGCGTTCAGGTGATAGCCCATGGCTTGTCCTGCCTGCGTTTCGTGGTCTCGGCGGACGAAGCTTAGCCGCCGGCCGGCCCGAGCTCAAAGGGCCGGTTCAGGGGGCGAGGGGCTGTTCGCCCGAGGGCCAGAGGCCGACCCGCTGCTGGATGCGCAGCAGGACCAGCAGGGCGATGGGGGTCAGGAAATCGGTATAGAGGATGATCCCGGCATTGCCCGGCGCGGTGTTGCCGGCGGTCAGGATCTGGGCGACATGGCCGACCCCCGCGCCGCCCAGGAAACACAGAGCGAAGAGCGCGGTGGCAAAGCGGAAGCCGGAGCCCGCGCGCACGGCCATGATGCCGGTCAGGGCGAGGCCCAGATTGGCGACCCCGACCTCGAACTCGAAAGGGCCCTGGGTCCAGCCGATATTGGCGCTGGCCTGCTCGGGCAGGAAGACATGGCCGACGAAGCCCAAGAGGACCTGGATCCCGATGGGGAAATAGAGGATGCCCTCGATCAGCCGCTCGACGACATGGGCGGTCGGGATCCGGCGCGGCCTGCCCAGCACGGCGCCGCCGGCGAAGAGCAGAGCGAGCAGCCAGGCGCCGGGCGGAAACAGGCCTATGAAGGCTTCCGTGCGATGATTACTCCCCCCTTGCCGCGGTTTCGCGCGCCGATGCGCGGGAAAGACGCCGAATGCCGCGAATTGCCGAGTATTGCGCGAAATCGCGGGCCGGAAATTGATTTCTGTCAAAGCCTTGGCGCGACTTCTCCCGAAATATAATGCCGAATCTTGGCATTTCTCGTCATCGCGGAGGATGGCCGCATGCCAAGAATAAGAACATATAACGAACTTCTCCTCTCGGCCGAATCCTACCTGCGCGGCCCTGTACCGGGCGGGGCGCGGTGGGCGATGATTGCCCTTCGGCTGAACCAGGCGGAACGAGGGAGAGAGGGCGGATGGCGATGCGGCTATACGGGGCGAAGGGGGCGGGCAGCATGGCGGCCCATGCGGCGCTGGAAGAGGCGGGGGCGGATTACGACTTCACCCTGCTCGATCTCTCCAAGGGGGAGCAGAAGGCGCCGGCCTATCTGGCGATCAATCCCAACGGGCGGGTGCCGACCCTGGTCGACGGCGACACGGTGGTCTTCGAGGGCGCGGCCTGCCTGATGCATGCGATCGACCGGCACCCGGAATGCGGGCTGGCCCCCGCGCCGGGCAGGGCGGAGCGCGGCGCCTATTACAAATGGCTGGTCTGGATGACGAACACCCTGCAGGAATCGGGCGGCGCCTGGGCCCATCCGGAGAACTGGGCGGGGGCGGACGAAGCGATCAAGCCCAAAGTCCAGGCGGCGGCCGTCGCGCGGCTGACGCGCCATTGGGACATGGCCGAGGTCGGGCTCGAAGGTCGCCCCTGGCTGCTCGGCGAGACGATCAGCGGGGCCGATCTGTTCCTCTTCATGCTGGCCTATTGGAGCCGCCGCTACCCCGTGCGCGCCCAGGACCGGCCCAACCTGGCGGAACATGCCCGACGGGTCATGGCGCGCCCGGCGGTGGCGCGGATGATGGCGGCCGAAGCGGCGGAATGGGATCTGGGGTAGCCCGAAATGAAAACCGGCGGTGCTCGGGAAAGGGTGGCGCCGGCGGTTCGACCGGGTAAGGCTTAGCGGCAGATTATGCAGACCGTGCAGGGCATGCAAATGGCGCGCGCGCCCACCGCGTCGAGCGCCTCGTCTCCGGCCAGGTCGAGCTCTTCGATGCGGATGTCTTCGGTCTTGGGAGATTCTCCTTGTCTCTTCAAAGGCGGCGTGGATGCCGTCGCGAGAAGCGTAGCCCGACGCGCCGGGCTACCCCAAAGCCCGGCCGGCTCAACCTCCGAAGATCTGCTTGTCCAGCCCGCGCACCAGGCCCTGGAAACCCTGGACCTTGCGGGCCGCCAGGAGCGAGCCCTCCACGAAGATCGAATCGGAGGTCCGATGATTGGATAACTAGTCGATCTTGCGCAGCTAAAATCGGTCCAGGATTACGTCTGCTTGGCTAAGTTCCATTTTATCGCGTCGAAAGAAGTTCGTTCCCGTAAATTTTGAATTTCGGAGGGGCGCTCAATCGGTCCAAAATATCATATTTTGTGCGGGTTCCCACCGCTATTGGGTAAGGTTTGTGTTCATTGAATCATAAAGTAGTTGGTTCGTTATCGTTCCCTTTCGCCGTTCCCCAAAAATCATAACTTCTACCTCGTCCTTCACCTCCGCAATCCCGGCCTTCAAATACGCGAAGGCGATGCTCTTCTCGACCCGGTGGCCGTAGCCGCCGCTGGTGACGATGCCGACCAGCTCGTCGCAGGACCAGATCGGGCTGTTGGGCAGGGCGTCGGCGTCGTCGGCGTCCACGGTGAGGATGGCGAAGGTCCAGTCAGGCTTGGCCTGGGCCAGGGCCTCGGCGCCGATATAGCCGGCTTCGGCGGGGCGGGTCAGGCGGTCGAGGCCGGCCTCTAGGGGGGTGAGTTCGGCGTTCAGCTCGCTGCCCCAGGCGCGGTAGCCCTTTTCCAGGCGCATGGAATCCATGGCGCGGGTGCCGAAATTGACCAAACCGTGCGTCTGCCCGGCCGCCCATAGGGCTTCGTAGACGGCGGCGAGATAGGGCATGGGCATGTGCAGCTCCCAGCCCAGCTCGCCGACATAGGTCATGCGGATGGCGCGGACCGGGGCCATGGCGATCTCGATCTCCCGGGCGGAGAGCCAGGGGAAGGCCGCATTGGAGACATCGGCGCGGGTGACGGCGGCCAGGATGTCCCGCGAGTTGGGGCCGGCGAGGACGAGGACGCCGATGGCTTCGCTTTGGGTTTCGATGGTGACGTCGAAACTTCGTCCGTCTTTGGCGACGTGCTTGTCGAGCCAGTCGCGGTCATGGGTCTCGGCCACGGCGGCGGTGACCATGTAGTAGCGAGGATCGCCGTTCCCGGCGTCGGGCAGGTGGAGGATGGTGGCCTCGCCGTTCACTTTTCCTTTTGTGTTGAGCATCTGGGTCAGGCGGACCCGACCGATGCTCTTGGGCGGGCCGTTGGCGCAGAGGCGGGAGAGATAGGTCGTGGCGTCCGGCCCGGAAATCTCGAACTTGGCGAAGGCGGAGAGGTCGAGGATGCCGGCATGGTCCCGCACGGCGCGGCATTCGGCCCCGACATGGGGGAACCAGTTGGCCCGGCGGAAGCTGGGCTCGTCCTTGGGCTCGACCCCCTCGGGCGCGAACCAGGCGGCGCGCTCCCAGCCGTAGCGAGCCTCGAAGACGGCGCCGTGGTCCTTGAGTCGGTGGTAGAGGGGCGTTGTCTTGAGGGGCCGGCCGGCCGAGCGTTCCTCATGCGGGAAGCCGATGGCGTACATCTTCTCGTAGACCTCGATCGAGCGGGCCACGGTGTACTCCAGCCCGGCATGGGGGCCGTAGCGGCGCGGGTCGAATTCGAACATGTCAATCTCGGGCGCGCCCTCGATCATCCAGCCGGCCAGGTAATGGCCCGCGCCGCCGCTCTGGGCGATGCCGACGCTGAAGCCGTTGATGCACCAGTAATTGGGCAGGTCCGCCGCTGGGCCGATCAGGGGGTTGCCGTCGGGGGTATGAGGGATCGGGCCGTTGACCGTGCGCTTGATGCCGACCCGGCCGAGGGCGGGGATGCGGGCGATCGCTTGCTCGACGATATATTCGATGCGGTCGAGATCGGGGGGCAGCAGGTCGTCGGCGAAGTCCGGGGGAATGCCGTCCACACCCCAGACATGGCAAGGGGTCTCGTAGGGGCCGAGCAGCATGCCCTTGCCCTCCTGGCGCAGGTAGTAGCTGGCCATCGGATCGCGCAGCAGGGGGAATTCGAAATCCAGGGCCTCGACCTCGGGCACGCTTTCCGTGACGAGGTACTGATGCTCGCAGGAGACGATGGGGAGGGCGAGGCCGACCATCCGGCCAAGCTCGCGCGCCCAGGTGCCGCCGGCATTCACGACATGCTCGCAGCGGATCTCGCCCTTGGGGGTCTCGACCACCCATTCGCCGCCCTCGCGCCGCATGCCGTTGCAGGGGGTATGGCGGTGGATCACCGCGCCGCGGTCGCGCGCGCCCTTGGCCAGGGCGGCGGTGGTGCTGGAGGGATCGGTATAGCCGTCGGCGGGGGTATGGGCGCCGGCGATCACGCCGTCGAGGCCCATGAAGGGGAGGAGGCTTTTGATCTCGTCGGGGCCGATCACCTCGAAGGGCATATCCAGGTGTTTGGCCTGGGCTTCGAGATGGCGGAACTGGTCGAGCCGGTCCTGGTTCTCGCCCAGGCGCAGGGAGCCGCATTTGTGGAAGCCGGTGGGCTGGCCAGTCTCGGCCTCCAGCCGCTCGTAGAGCTCGGTGGAGTATTTCTGGATCCGGACCATGTTCAGGCTGGTTTCAAAATGCGGCGTGTTGCCCGCCGCATGCCAGGTCGAGCCGGCCGTCAGCTCGTGCTTTTCCAGCAGGACGATATCGGTCCAGCCGCCCCTGGCGAGATGGTAGAGCAGGCTGCACCCCGCGATGCCGCCGCCGATAATGACCACCCGGGCATGGGTCTGCATGGCGATCTCCCCGCTGTGCCGTTCCGCGAGGGCGATGATGAGGGCGGGAGCGCGCGGGGGTCAACGATGGGGTTGCGGGGGCGGATAGGGGCGGCCATTCGCCGTTCCTCATCTTGAGGAGCGGCCGCGAGGCCGTGTCTCGAAGGGTGAGGCGCGAAGGCGGGAGGATGCGACGCTTGCGCGGTCCGAACCGGGTAGACGCATGCCGTGCTCCCCTCCCAGCCGTCATGGACCGGTGCAGCTGGGCCGGGTGAGGGGCAGACAGGCCGGGCGGAAAGCTGCCTTGCATTGAGGCGGGCGGGGGTGGCGTGCGACAGTCCCGCGCGATCTGGCGGAGGACGAGAGAGCGATGGCGATTCCCAAGGCGATGAAGGCGGTGCTCACGCGCGGGCATGGCGGGGTTGAGATGCTGGACTATTGCGAGGTGCCGACTCCCGCGCCGGGACCGGAGGAGGTGCTAGTCGAGGTTTCGGCCTGCGGCCTCAACAACACCGATATCTGGAACCGCGAGGGCAAGTACGGCACGGATCGGGACCCGAACGCGGTGACCGGCGTGGGCCGGGCGCCGGGCAGTTTCCCGGTTATCCAGGGCGCCGATGTCGCCGGGCGCATCGTCGCGGTGGGCGAAGGCGTGGACGCGGCGCGGATCGGCGACAGGGTGATCTGCAACTTCGTCCATTACGCGCCGAAGCCGAATGCGATGGGCTTCGCCGCCTCGCTCGGCTCGCCGAGCCGGCCGGGCGGTTATGCCCAATACACAAGGGTGCGGACCGAGAATGCCTATGGCTACGACGGGCCGCTCTCGGACGCCGAACTGGCGACCTTCCCCTGCGCCTATATCACGGCCGAGCATATGCTGGACGCGGCCGGGGTCGAGGCCGGGCAGCGCGTGCTGGTGACGGGCGCCTCGGGCGGCGTCGGCTCGGCCCTGATCCAGCTGGTCAACGCGCGGGGAGCGGCGGCGATCGCCGCGACCAGCGCGCGCTGGGCCGAAGATGTGGCGGGCCTCAAGCCGCGCGCGGTGGTGCTGCGCGACGGACCCAATAAAGATAATGGGGACGGGCGCGATTTTTACGACCAGGTCCAGGACGCGGCGGGGGGCGAGGGGGTCCATGCCGTGACCGATATCGTCGGCGGCCCGCATTTCTCCGACTGTCTTGCCCTGCTGCGCCAGGGCGGCTGCTATGTCAGCGCCGGGGCGATCGGCGGGCCGGTCGTGCCCTTTGACATTCGCACCATGTATCTGAAATACCTGCGGCTGATCGGCGTCTCCATCGGCTATGCCCGGCATTTCGAATCGGTGCTGGGCCATATCGAGGCCGGGCAGGTGAAACCCCTGCTGGCCGCGAGCTATCCCCTGAGCGAGATCCGCGCGGCCCAGGAGAAGTTCATGAGCAAGGATTTCTTCGGCAATATCGTGGTCCTGCCGCAAGAGGGGTGAGGCAGGTGGGCGGCCCTCGCCCTTGGCCCTTTCGCATGCACCGCCCGGCGGCTAGCCTCCGTGGCGCAACGGGGCGCTTGCCGGTCGGTTCCGGCATAGCTCCGGGACGGCGGCCGGGCTAGGCTCGCCCCCACGCAAAGCCAGGACCGGGCAAGGACAAGAACAGGGGAGGCATCATGGCCAAGTCGGATATCGAGATCGCGCGCGAGGCGACATTGCTGCCGATCGAGGAGATCGGCGCGAAGCTGGAGATCCCATCCGAGGCGCTGGTGCGCTACGGCACCGACAAGGCAAAGATCTCCTTCGAGCATATCGAGAGTCTGAAGGGGAAGCCGGACGGCAAGCTGATCCTGGTCACGGCGATCACCCCGACCCCGGCGGGCGAGGGCAAGACGACCACTACGGTCGGGCTGGGCGACAGCCTCAACCGGATCGGCAAGAAAGCGGTGATCTGCCTGCGCGAGCCGAGCCTGGGGCCGAGCTTCGGCATGAAGGGCGGGGCGGCCGGCGGCGGCTATGCCCAGGTCGTGCCCATGGAGGATATCAATCTCCATTTCACCGGCGACTTCCACGCCATCGGCGCGGCCAACAACCTGCTGGCCGCTTTGATCGACAACCATATCTATTGGTCCAACGATCTGGGCCTCGATTCGCGCCGGGTCACCTGGCGCCGCGGCATGGACATGAACGACCGCAGCCTGCGCCAGATCACGACCTCCCTGGGCGGGGTCGCCAACGGCTTCCCGGCCGAGGCGGGCTTCGACATCACCGTGGCCTCGGAGGTCATGGCGATCTTCTGCCTGGCGACCGATCTGAAGGACTTGGAGCGGCGGCTGGGCAATATCGTGGTCGGCCAGACCCGGGCGCGCGAGATGGTGCGCGCCGCCGATTTGAAGGCGGCGGGCGCGATGACCGTGCTGCTCAAAGATGCCCTGGCGCCCAACCTGGTCCAGACCCTCGAGAACAACCCGGCCTTCGTCCATGGCGGGCCCTTCGCCAATATCGCCCATGGCTGCAACTCGGCCCTGGCGACGACCACGGCCCTGAAGCTGGGCGACTATGTCGTGACCGAGGCGGGCTTCGGCGCCGATCTGGGCGCGGAGAAGTTCTTCGACATCAAATGCCGCAAGACCGGCCTCAAGCCCTCCGCCGCCGTGATCGTCGCCACGGTGCGGGCGCTGAAGATGCATGGCGGAGTGGAGCGCAAGGATCTGGGCCAGGAGAACGCGGCGGCGGTGGCGGAGGGCATCACCAATCTCAAGCGCCATGTCGCCAATGTGCGCGGCTTCGGGGTGCCGCCGGTGGTCGCCATCAACCGCTTCGACGGCGACACGACGGCCGAGTTGAAGGCGGTCGAGGACGGCTGCAAGGAGGCCGGGGTGCCGGTCGTGCTGTGCAGCCATTGGGCCAATGGCGGTGCGGGCACGGAAGAGCTGGCGCGCAAGGTGGTCGAGATCGTCGAGGGCGGGACGGCCGATTTCAAGCCGCTCTATCCCGACGAGGCCAGCCTCTGGGACAAGACCGAGACCATCGCCAAGAAGATCTACGGCGCGGCCGGCATCGCCGCCGACGCTCGGGTGCGCGGTCTCTACAAGCAGTATCAGGAGGCGGGTTTCGGCCATTTCCCGATCTGCATGGCCAAGACCCAGTACAGCTTCTCGACCGATCCCGCGCTCAAGGGCGCGCCCGAGGGGCATGAGGTGACGGTGCGCGAATTGCGCATCTCGGCCGGCGCCGAATTCCTGGTCGCGGTCTGCGGCGACGTCATGACCATGCCCGGTCTGCCGCGCGTGCCGGCGGCCGAAAGCATCCGCCTGAACGATGCCGGGGAGGTCGAGGGGCTGTTCTAGACCGCATGCGGTCGTCGGAAAGATCGCGATCTCTGCCCCATTTTGGTTGCATTCTGTCGCCATAGACGCCAGTCCCATTGTGCAGCGCGAAGGCGAAGTCATGCTGTTTGCGGTTCATGACCGTCAATCCAATACCGGTCGGGGCGACGATGCCTCGACCTTGTGGCTCGAACCGTTCCGGGCCCAGTTCCGGGCCATGACCCGGAAGTTGGCCGCTTCCGCCCTTGCAATTCTGCTTGGGACCGCCGCCATCGGCCGGGTTCAGGCGGAGCATGCGCCCATGTCCCCGGGCGTCGCGACCCTGGCCGCCGCGGTTGCCCCCGCTGCCGCCGCCTCCTCCTGGTACGGCAAGCGCTTCCAGGGCCGGCCCACGGCGAGCGGCACGCCCTTCGACATGTATGCCATGACGGCGGCCCACCGCACCCTGCCCGTGGGCAGCAAGATTCGGGTGACGAATCGGTCGAGCGGCAAGGCCGTGCTGCTCACGGTCAACGACCGCGGGCCCTTCATCGACGGCCGCGTTCTGGACATTTCCTTCGCCGCGGCACGCGAACTCGGCTTTGTGAAAAAGGGCCTGGCCAAGGTGCGGGTCGAAACGCTGGCCTGCTAGGGACAGCGCAAGCGCCCGTCGAGACGCTCGCTGCGCGCGCTCCTCAGGGTGAGGCTACGAAAAAAACGGCTCAAGGCAACGGGCTAGCGAATTGCCCTGATGAATTGGAACTCCGCTCCTTAGATCCTCATCCTGAGGAGGTCGCGAAGCGGCCGTCTCGAAGGGCGAGGATCGCTTGGTCGGTCGCCGCCGCTACTCCGCCGCCACGGCCGTCCGTTCGATGACGCCGAGATCGGCCATCACCTCGCCGAGCCTCGTGAGCCGGTCGCGGCCTTCCTGGCCGAGCTGGTCGAATCGGGTCAGGGGTGGACGGACATCGCCGATGGGGCAGCCGGCGAGGGCGGCCAGGGCCTTGGAATAGCATTGGTGGCCGTAGGTCGGGTGGCCCGGCACGATGATTTCGTCCATGCGCCGGATGTGGTGATGGATCTCCTGGGCTTCCTTCATGCGGCCCTCGTTCATCAGGTCGAAGATGCGCGAGGACGGGCCCGGGATGTAATTGCCGTAGGGATTCACATAGCCGTTGGCGCCGAGCAGGAAGGATTCGTAGACCCGACCGCCGGCCCAGACGTTCATCACCCCGTCGGTGTATTGCACGATGTCGTAGACCCGGCCGACATCGCCGCTGGCTTCCTTGATGTAGCGCACGTTGTCGAAGGCCTTGGTCAGCTTGGCGACCAGCTTGGCCGACATGTCGACGTTGCTGGTAACGGGGTTGTTGTAGAGCATGATCGGGATCGATACGGCCTCCGAGATCGCCTGGTAGTAGCGGAAAATCTCCTCCTCGGTCGGGGTGTAGTAATAGGGCGGGATGATCATCAGCCCGTCGGCGCCCAGGGCCTCCGCCTCGCGGCTGTAGCGCACGGCGGTCAGGGTATAGGCGTTCATCGTGCCGACCAGGACGGGGATGCGGCCGTTCACATGCTTGACCGTGCATTCGATCAGGCGGTTGCGCTCGTCGTCGGTCATGGTCAGGAACTCGGCCGTCGTGCCGAGGATGATGACGCCGGGCACGCCGTTGGCCATCAGCCAGTCGAGAAAGCGCCGCTGGCCAGCCTCGTCGATATCCGAGAGATCCTCGGTGAAAGGCGTGGCGGTGACGGTGTAGCTGCCCCGGAATTCCTGCATGACTGTCTCCCCTCTTGCGGCCGCCGGCGCGCACCAGACGCGCATGGTGGCGGGGAGTTTACGCGAAAATCGCGGGGCTGGGCAGAGGGCGATTGGCGGATTGAAAGGTCATCGCCTCACCCTGTTTTCCCCTCACCCTCCCATCCCTCTCCTCAGGGAGAGGGATGGGAGGGTGAGGGGAAAACGAAACGGGCGAACCTTGCCATCCGGTCTTTCGCCTTGGACCGCGGTCGGCGCTTGCCAAATCGCAGGACCGTATTTCATGATCTGCAACGAAAAATATTTTCAACCCTAGCGTGTTTTATGGCGATGAGGATGGCACGGTCGGTGCGATGTGCAGCGGGCCCATACTCCGGCCTTCGCCAGGCTCGGGATGACGGGGCTCAGCGTGAGGCCCTTGAGGAGGTTCTTCATGGCCGATGAAATCCACACCGGCGGCTTGCCTCTGCGGGGCGGTGCGGTTCGAGGCCCTAGGCGCGCCGGACTGGGTCGCCCATTGCCATTGCGAAAGCTGCCTGCGGCATACCGGCTCGGCCTTCTCGACCGTCGCCGGCTACCGCGAGGGCACCGTGCGCTGGACCGGGGAGAGGCCGGCGATCTTCGCTTCCTTACCCAGCCCGGCCGGGCCACCCTCTCCCCGAGGA
>CAUZWC010000026.1:0-18726 GCA_963583595.1 Alphaproteobacteria bacterium
CCGCCGACTAATCGCCGGCTTGTCGATGACGATCAATCGATGACGATTCGGGGCATCGACGCCTCGCCCTGTTCCAACTCCTTCTCCACCGCGGCCCAGACCTTTTCAGCCAGGGCATGGAACGCGCCGGCCTGAGGGCTGTCGGGGGCGGAAATCGTGATGGGATTGCCGCTGTCCGAGGTTGTGCGGATCGCGATATGCAGCGGGATCTCGCCGAGGAAGGGCACGCCCAGGCGCTCAGCCTCTTCGCGCGCGCCGCCATGGCCGAAGATTTCGGACCGCTCGCCGCAATGGGGGCAGAGGAAATAGCTCATATTCTCGACGATGCCGAGCACGGGCACCTCGACCTTGCGGAACATGTTGAGACCCTTGCGGGCATCGAGCAGGGCGATGTCCTGAGGGGTCGAGATGATGACCGCGCCGGTCAGCGGAACCCGCTGGGAGAGGCTGAGCTGGGCGTCGCCCGTGCCGGGCGGCATATCGACGACGAGGACGTCGAGTTCGCCCCATTGCACGTCGCGCAGCATCTGCTCGATCGCGCTGACCACCATCGGGCCGCGCCAGATCATTGGCGTGTCCTCGGGCACGAGAAAACCCATCGACATGACTTTCAGGCCATGGTTCTCGAGGGGAATGATGGTCTTGCCGTCGGGCGAACTCGGCTTGCGGTCGATGCCGACCATGCGTGGGATCGACGGGCCGTAGATATCGGAATCCATCACGCCGACAGCGAGGCCGCGGGCCGCAAGGCCGAGCGCGAGATTGATGGCGACGGTCGATTTGCCCACGCCGCCCTTGCCGCTGGCCACGGCGACGATGGTGCGGACACCCGGCACCTCCAGCTTCGCCTGGGCACGACCGCGGGGCAGGGGCGGGCCTTTCGGCGCGGCGCCCTGCGGCTGCGCCGGCGGCGCAGATTGTGCGGGCGCGGATCTATGCGCGGTCAGGACGGCGCGGGCGGAGCGGACGCCGGGAAGCGCGGCGACGGCCTGCTCGGCGGCCTGGCGGACAAGTTCCATCGCAGCGCCGCGCTTGGGATCGACTTCGATCGCGAAACTGACGACGCCGTCCTTGACGGCGAGACCCTGAACCATGCCCTGGGCGACGATGTCGCGTCCCGAGTCCGGATCCAGAATGGCGCCGAGGGCGGCGGCGATTTTTTGTTCGTTTGGTTCGGACATGGTTGAAAATGCCTCATGGACGACGATATCAAATAGAACGGATGGGGGATCCGCGCTTTGCCCGGTTGAGCGTAGCCACATATAAGTGCAGCCCCTATGGTTGGGAAGACGCGCCCGCAGTTGCGAGGCAGCGAACGGACATCCAGGCGAGTAGAGGAAACGTTTCATGCCATGGAGCAATCAAGGCGGCAGCGGCGGCAGCGGCGGCCCCTGGGGTAGCGGACCCGGAGGCGGGCCGACCCCGCCCAATCTCGATGATGTGCTGCGCCAGGGCCAGGACCGCCTGCGCGCGATCCTGCCGGGCGGGCTGGGCGGCGGTCGCGGCTTGACCCTGATTCTGATCGGGGTGGCGATCCTGTGGGCGGCATCCGGCTTCTACCGTGTGCAGCCCGACGAACAAGGCGTGGCCCTGGTGTTCGGCGAGTGGACGAGCGATCCCGAGACGACGGGACCCGGCCTGCATTGGAACTATCCCTGGCCCGTCGGCGAAGCTTTGACGCCGAGCGTGGAGACCATCAACAGCATCGAGATCGGTTACAACAGCATCGGGAAGGGCAGAGGCGGCCGCACGGCCGCTCGCACGAACGACGTGCCTGAAGAAAGTCTGATGCTGACCGGCGATCAGAACATCATCGATATCGATTTCTCGGTACAGTGGAAGGTCCGGAACGCCGGTCTATTCCTGTTCAACATCCGCGACCCCGCCGCGACCGTTAAGGTCGCAGCGGAAAGCGCGATGCGTGAGGTGATCGGTCAGATCGATATTCAGCCGGCGCTGACCGAAGCGCGCGAGCAGGTCCAGCAGGACACGCAGGTCCTGCTGCAGCAGATGCTCGATACCTACGAGGCAGGCATCGAGATTACCCAGGTTCAGCTTCAGGACGTGCAGCCCCCGAAGGCCGTGATCGACGCTTTCGACGACGTGCAGCGGGCCCTGCAGGACCGGGACAGGTTGCAGCTCGAGGCGGACGCATACCGCAACGACATCATCCCGCGCGCTCGCGGTGAAGCCGTCCAGCTCGTCCAGAATGCCAGCGCTTATCGAGAGAAGGTCATTAACGAGGCCCAGGGCGATTCGTCGCGCTTCCTCTCGGTTTATCGCGAGTATGTGGTGGCCAAGACCGTGACGATCCAGCGCATGTATCTGGAAACGATGTCGGCGCTGCTCAAGGACACCGAAAAGATGGTCATCGACAGTGGCGCCGAAGGCCAATTGAACCCGATTCCCTACCTGGCGCTGCCGGAGTTGAATAAGGCGATCGACCGCGGCGCGGCGAAAACCGGCCGGGAGGCCACACAATGAGTAAATTAATAGTCGGCCTGATCGGTGCGTTCGTCATTGTTCTCACCATTCTTGCATTCAGTTCTCTTTATACGGTTTCCGAAACACAGCAGGCCCTGGTCCTTCAGTTTGGCGAGCCGATCGGCACCCCGATCCAGGAACCCGGCCTTCACGTGAAAAGCCCGTTGATTCAAGAAGTGCGGTATTACGACCGCCGGGTTCTGGACCTCGATCCGCCGGCCGAACGGGTGATCCTCGCGGATCAGAAGCCGCTCTGGGTTGATGCCTTCGTGCGTTACAAGATCATCGATCCGCTGCGTTTCTTCCAGACGGTGCAGACTGAGAGTCGGTTGCGCGATCGCCTGGGCCAGATCGTCAATGCGAGCGTGCGAAGCACCCTGGGCAGTGCGACCTTGTCGACCGTCCTGTCCAACGAACGGGCAAGCCTGATGGCCGAGATCCGCGGCCTGGTGAGTGTTGAAAGCACCCGGTTCGGGATCGCGGTGGTCGATGTGCGTATTCGCCGCGCCGATCTGCCGGAAGAGACCAGCCAGGCGGTTTATCAGCGCATGCGTTCCGAACGTAACCGGGAAGCCGCGGAGTTCCGTGCTCAGGGTTTCGAACGCGCCCAGCGGGTTATTTCGACGGCCGATCGCGAGGCCACGGTCCTCCGGGCCGAAGCCGAGCGCGAGGCGCAAATCCTTCGAGGCGAGGGCGACGGCCAGAAGACCAAGATCTTGGCGGAAGCCTATAGCAAGGACGAGGAATTCTTCCGCTTCTACAAATCCATGTCGGCCTATACCGAGGCGTTAGGCTCGAAGAACACGACGATGGTGCTGACGCCCGACAGCGACTTCTTCAAGTACTTCAACACTCTTCCCTCCAGTGCGGAAGGTGACTGACGAGGCGGTGACACAATGGCCGATTTCGCGGCGGCGCTCGGCCTGCTGTTGGCCATCGAAGGGGCGCTCTATGCTGCCTTTCCCGAGGGCATGAAGCGCATGGTACGGGTGGCGCTCGATATGCCGGCTTCCACGATGCGCGCGGGCGGGCTGGGGGCCGCGGCACTTGGCTTGGTGATCGTATGGCTGGTGCGTGGGTGAGGCGATGATACGACGAGATGGGCGGATGACGGCTGTCGAAGAACGCCGCGGGATTTGGCCGCGCGGCGTCGCCGCCTTGGGCGTTTTGCTGATCGCGCTCGCCTGGGCCACGGCAAGTCAGGCTAAACCGGCCCCGGAAAGCTTCGCCGACCTTGTCGAAAAACTGTTGCCGGCGGTGGTCAATATATCGACGACCCAGGTCGTCCAGGCCCCGGGTGCGCAGGAAATTCCGGAATTGCCGCCGGGTTCGCCCTTCGAGGACTGGTTCAAGGAATTCTTCGAGCGACGTGAAGGCCAGGAAGCCCAGCCCCGCCGGGCCCAGTCGCTCGGCTCGGGCTTCATCGTCGATGCCGGTGGCTATGTCGTCACCAACAATCACGTGATCGAGGGGGCCGACGAGATCAAGGTGATCCTGCACGACGATACGACCTTGGATGCGGAGATCGTCGGCCGGGATCCGAAGACCGACCTGGCCCTGCTCAAGGTCAAATCGTCGACGCCGCTGCCCGCCGTGACCTTCGGCGATTCGGATGATCTGAGGGTCGGCGATTGGGTGATCGCGATCGGCAATCCGTTCGGCCTGGGCGGAACGGTGACGGCCGGAATCGTCTCGGCCCGCAGCCGCGACATCCGCTCGGGCCCTTATGACGACTTCATCCAGACCGATGCGTCGATCAACCGGGGCAATTCCGGGGGGCCGATGTTCGACATGGAGGGCAAAGTCGTCGGCGTGAACACGGCAATCTATTCGCCATCCGGCGGCAGCGTCGGTATCGGCTTCGCCGTGCCGTCGAATCAGGTATCGTCGGTGGTCACGCAGCTCAAGGAATTCGGCCGCACTCGGCGAGGCTGGCTGGGCGTCCGTATCCAGACCGTGACGCCGGAAATTGCCGAGGGTCTGGGACTCGGTTCCGTGCGTGGCGCCTTGGTCGCGAGCGTGAACCAGGACAGTCCCGCCGCGAAGGCTGGGATCGAACAGGGCGACGTGATTCTTACATTCGACGGCACCGAGATCGCGCGGATGCGCGAACTCGCGCCCGCCGTCGCGGCAACCGAGATCGGCAAGAAAGTCGAAGTAGTTGTCTGGCGCAAGGGCGCCGAAAAGGCGCTCAAGGTGGAACTCGGCGAACTCAAGGAGAGCGAGCAGGTTGCTGCCGCGACCCTGGCGCCCGAATCCGCGCAGGAGCCCTCGGAAATGCGGATCGACGCCCTGGGCGTCACGCTTGCTGCGCTGACGGACGAGTTGCGGACCCGTTTCGAACTTGGCGAATCGGTTGCCGGGGTCGTCGTGGTCGATGTCGCACCGGAAGGGCCGGCGGGCGATAACGGCTTGCGAGTGGGCGATGTCGTCACCGAGGTCGGCCAGGAGAGGGTCACCTCGCCTGCGGAAATCGCGCGCAAAGTCGAGCAGGCGAAATCGGCGGGCCGAAGCAGCGTGTTGCTGCTGGTCGAACAGGGCGGACGGCGCGGCCAGCCCGCCTTCATGGCCCTGCGGATCGCCAAGGACTAGCCACGGAAGCCGGCTAGTCCCGGCTAGTCGAGGACGAAGTTCTCGCGCCGGTACCCCTGAAGATAGAGCAGGGCCGTCAGATTGGCATGGTCGATCCGGGCCGTCACGGCCTTGCGCACCACAGGCTGGGCATGAAATGCCACGGCGAGGCCGGCTTCCCCCAGCATGGCGAGGTCATTGGCCCCATCTCCGACTGCCAGGGCATCGGCCGGCGTCAGGCCGTGCTCGGCGGCCACGCGGCGCAGGGTGGCGAGCTTGCCTTCCCGATCGAGGATCGGCTCCACAAGCAAGCCGGTCAGCATGCCGTCACGAATCTCAAGGCTATTGGCGAGTTCCGCGTGAAAGCCCGCCCGGGCGGCGATCGGGACCGTGAAATGGCGGAATCCCCCAGATACGAGAAGGGTGTGTGCGCCGTTGGCGGCCATGGTCCGCACAAGCGTCCGGGCCCCGGCGGTCAGGACGGTGCGCTCCAGAATGCCGGCGAATGTCGATTCCGCAAGGCCGGCCAGCATGGCCACGCGTTCGCACAGGGCTTCGCGGAAATCCATCTCGCCATTCATCGAGCGGGCAGTGATCGCGGCAACCCGCTCCTTCAGGCCGGCTTCGCCCGCCAGTTCGTCCAGGGTTTCCGTGGTGACGATGGTTGAATCCATATCGGCCAGGAGCAGGACCTTGCGGCGCGCGACCATCGGCTGTGCGACGACATCAATGGCGAGAAGGCGCTTGTCCAACGCGGTGCGGATCGCATGGGTGGCGGCTTCGGGGGGCACATCGCCGAATGGCAGATCGCAGGCCAGGCCGGGATCGAGCCAGTCAGGCGCGCCGGCGCGACCCCCGATCGAAGCGAGCGCGTCGCGAACCAAGGTCAGTGTACTATCCTTGATGGGAAGGGTCGGGTTGCCGGCGATGAGGGTCAGGACAAAACGCATGGCAGGCCATCCGGAGGGTGGAACAAGGGGCGAGGAAACGCTTCCCGGAACCGATCCGGGAACGATCATTGTCGCGGGCGCCACGGCCAGCGGGAAATCCGCGCTTGCGCTTGCGCTGGCCCGGCGTTTGGGCGGGACGATCATCAATGCCGACAGCATGCAGGTCTACCGCGAACTTCGCGTGTTGAGCGCCCGGCCGACAGTCCGGACGATGGCGGCGGTGCCCCATCGCCTCTACGGCATCCTGTCGGCCAGCGAACGCTGCTCGGTAGCCCGGTGGCGCGATCTCGCCCTGCCCGCAATCGAAGCGGCCCGGCATGCCGGCCGCGTTCCCATCGTGATCGGCGGCACGGGGTTCTATTTGAAAGCCCTGGAAGAGGGTCTGGCGCCGATACCGGATATTCCCGACGCCGTGCGCGAAAGGGCGCGCGCGCGGCTGGATACGATGGGGGCAGAGCAGTTCCATGCGGCGCTGGCGGCGCGCGATCCTATAGCGGCGGCGCGCCTGGCCCCGGGGGACAGCCAGCGCATTTTGCGCGCCTGGGAGGTCGTGGAGGCGACCGGCAGGCCGCTTTCGGATTGGCTGGCCCAGCCGGGGGGCGCGGCGCTGACCGGGCCGCGCCTGCGCATCTTGCTGGACCCGGCGCTAGAGAGCCTCTACCGCGCCTGCGATGCAAGGTTCGACCATATGATGCGGCGCGGCGCTTTGGCGGAAGTCCGGCGGCTTCTGGCCGCCGGGTTCGATCCCGATCTGCCGGCCATGAAGGCGGTCGGTGTGCGCGAATTGGCCGCCCTGATCGACGGGCGTCTCGACCGGGCGGCGGCCGTGGCGGCGGCCCAGCAGGCGACGCGGCGCTATGCGAAGCGTCAGGGGACTTGGTTCCGCCATCAATATACGGCTAATCTTCGCCTTGAACGGGTCGATGAATCGGCGATCGAATGCGGTGTGTCCTATGCACGGCGGTTTGGGTTGACCCTACCGCGCTGAAACACTAGCTTTTCTGCCGCTTCGCGGAATATCCGCTGAATTTTGGGAACCGGGAATCGTGAGCCTTCCGAGCGAAGCGCCGCGGACCCGGTCGCATGTCTATAGGGAAGACGGTCATGACCGGCGAAAGAATGACAGGATCGGATGTGTTGCTCAGGGCTTTGGCCGAGCAGGGCGTCGAAGTCATCTTCGGCTATCCGGGCGGCGCGGTCCTTCCGATCTATGACGCACTGTTCAAGCAGAACGCGATCCGCCACATCCTCGTGCGGCAGGAAGGCGGCGCAGTGCACGCGGCCGAGGGCTATGCCAGGTCGACCGGCAAGGTCGGCGTGGTTCTGGTCACCTCGGGACCCGGTGCGACCAACGCGGTCACGGGTCTGACGGACGCGCTGATGGATAGCATTCCCGTGGTCTGCCTGACCGGCCAGGTGCCAACCCATCTGATCGGCAATGACGCATTCCAGGAAGCGGACACGACAGGCATCACGCGCCCCTGCACGAAGCACAATTATCTGGTCAAACGCTCCGAGGACCTGGCGCGGGTGGTTCACGAAGCCTTTCACGTCGCTCAGAAGGGCCGCCCGGGACCCGTCGTCATCGACCTGCCCAAGGACATCCTCCAGGGAGCGGCGACCTATTCCGAGCCGCCTCCGGGCCGGCACCGAAGCTACAACCCGCAGGTGAAGGGCGATCCGAGCGCGATCGAGCAGGCCGTCGAACTGATGGCCAAGGCGAAGCGCCCACTGTTTTATTGCGGCGGCGGCGTGATCAATTCCGGCCCGGGTGCTTCACAGCTTCTGACCCAGTTTGTGCATATGACCGGGTTCCCCTGCACCTTGACCCTGATGGGGTTGGGCGCGGTTCCTGCGTCCGACAAGCAGTTCCTGGGCATGGTCGGGATGCACGGCACCTACGAGGCCAATCTGGCGATGCATGACTGCGACCTGATGATCAATATCGGGGCGCGTTTCGACGATCGTGTGACGGGGCGCTTGAACGCGTTCTCGCCGAACTCGGTCAAGATTCATGTCGATATCGACCCCTCCTCGATCAACAAGAACGTCGCCGTCGACGTTCCGATCATCGGCGACGCGGGCCATATCCTGGAGGACATGATCAGTATCTGGAAGGCGCGCCAGCATCGGCCGGACGGCAAGGCGCTGGATTCGTGGTGGAAAGAGATCGAGGCTTGGCGGGCTAGGGATTGCCTGCACTACGAGCCGAACGATTCGATTATCAAGCCGCAATTCGCCCTTCAACGCCTGTTCGAGAAGATCAAGGGCCGCGACCACTACATCACCACCGAGGTGGGCCAGCATCAGATGTGGGCGGCGCAGTTCCTGGGCTTCGAAAAGCCGAACCGGTGGATGACCTCGGGCGGTTTGGGGACGATGGGCTATGGCCTGCCAGCGGCGATGGGCGTGCAGGTTGCGCATCCGGACGCGCTGGTGATCGACGTTGCGGGCGAAGCCTCGATCTTGATGAACATTCAGGAGATGTCGACCTTGGCGCAGTATCGCCTGCCGGTGAAGGTGTTCATCCTGAACAACGAATATATGGGCATGGTGCGCCAGTGGCAGGAACTGCTGCATGGCGGGCGCTATTCCGAGAGCTACATGGAATCGCTGCCCGATTTCGTGAAACTGGCCGAAGCCTTTGGCGCGACGGGCCTGCGCGCTTCCAAGCCGGAAGAGGTCGACGATCTCATCGATGAGATGATCGCGATCGACGGTCCGGTCATCGCCGATATCATGGTCGACAAGACAGAAAACTGTTTTCCCATGATCCCGTCCGGCGCGGCCCATAACGAAATTCTGCTGGGTCCCGATGACAAGGCGGTCAGGCCGGTTTCTGAAGAAGGCATGGTACTCGTTTAAGCTGCGGCGCGATCCGGCAGGATCGCGGGCGCGGCGCATTCCGGGGCCGGCCGCCGACGGGCGCCCGCCCGTTTATCTTGGAGACTGGCGACGGTGGAAGATCAGGACATCAGGCAGCATACGATCGCGGTGCTCGTGGACAACGAGCCCGGCGTATTGGCGCGCGTCATCGGCCTGTTCTCGGGTCGGGGCTACAACATCGAGAGTTTGACGGTTGCGGAAGTCGATGACGCAGCCCATTTCTCGCGCATCACCGTCGTCACCTCGGGCACGCCGATGGTGGTCGAGCAGATCAAGGCCCATCTCGGCCAACTCGTGCCGGTCCATAAGGTCAGGGACCTGACTTTGGAAGGGTCGCATGTCGAAGCGGAATTGGCCCTGGTCAAGGTTGCGGGAACTGGCGAGAAGCGGGTCGAATCGCTGCGGATCGCCGATATCTTCGGGGCCACGGTGGACGACACGACCTTGGATTCGTTTGTCTTCCGGATCGACGGCACGAGCGAGAAGATCAATCGATTCATCAATCTCATGCGTCCCTTCGGCATGGTCGAGGTGGTGCGCACGGGCGTCGTGGCGGTCAGCCGCGGCAACAAGGGATTCAGCTAAACGGGGCCGTCCGCTGCCGACGCAGTCGCCGGACGGACGGGCCAAGGACCGAGAAGGAGCAAGTCCATGCGTGTGTATTACGACCGCGATGCGGACGTGAATTTGATCAAAGGCAAGAAAGTGGCGATTCTGGGTTATGGCAGCCAGGGCCATGCCCATGCCATGAACCTGCGGGACAGCGGCGTCGAGGATCTCCGGGTCGGCCTGCGGCCGGGTTCGGGCTCGATCAAGAAGGCCGAGGATGCCGGCTTCAAGGTCATGGAGCCGTCCGCGATCGCGGCCTGGGCCGATATAGCCATGTTGCTGACCCCCGATGAAGGGCAGGGCGATCTTTACCGCGACAGCCTTCACGAAAACATGCGCGAGGGCACGGCGATCTGCTTCGCCCATGGCCTCAACATCCATTTCAACCTGATCGAAGCGCGCTCGGACCTCGACGTCTTCATGGTGGCGCCCAAGGGCCCGGGCCATACCGTGCGTTCGGAATATGCCCGCGGCGCGGGCGTGCCCTGCCTGCTGGCGATCGACAAGGACGTTTCTGGCAATGCGCATGAGATCGGCTTGTCCTACGCCTGCGCCATCGGCGGCGGCCGGGCCGGCGTGATCGAGACGACCTTCAAGGAAGAGTGCGAAACGGATCTGTTCGGCGAGCAGGTAGTGCTCTGCGGCGGACTCTGCGAACTCATCCGGGCGGGGTACGAGACTCTCGTCGATGCCGGGTATGCACCTGAAATGGCCTATTTCGAGTGCCTGCACGAGGTCAAGTTGATCGTCGATCTGATCTACGAGGGCGGCATCGCGAACATGAACTACTCGATCTCGAACACGGCAGAATACGGCGAATACACCCGTGGCAGCCGCATCATCACCGATGAGACACGGGCCGAAATGCGGCGCGTCCTCGACGATATTCAGTCAGGGCGCTTCTCGCGCGATTGGATGCTCGAGAACAAGGTCGGCCAGACCAGCTTCAAGGCAATGCGTCGCCGGTCCGAGGAGCATCCGATCGAGGAGGTCGGCGAGCGCTTGCGCGGGATGATGCCGTGGATCGCCCAGAGCCGCCTCGTCGACAAGAGCAAGAATTGAGGCTGGAACAACCTTTCGTATCGATAAAGCCGGGCGCTCCCGAGGCAGTCTCGGGCGCCCGGCGAATAAAACCGTTGCGGCGGTTGGGCAAAAAAGCTTAGAGATAAAGTGTTCATCAGCGGTTTCCGCCGTTGGTGGACCTGTGAGGGCCCGATTGGCGGGCATTTGCAGATGTAATTCGGGCGAACGGTCGGGTTGATGCGGCTAATTGGTGCATACGCACGCTTTTGGCAGATGGCATTCGCTTCGGCGGATTCGGCGCTGCGTGCGCTGCGCTTCGCCCTTCTCTCGGCGGACGGGGGCCTTCGACTTACGCGCCCCTGAACTTTCGTCGCGATGCAGATGGTGATGACTGTTCAGGGGGAAAGCGTTTTCAGCGATTCCACCGCGTAAGTCCGTAGAAGGAACAGTCCCATGAGCACGAGAGACGACAGCAACCGAGTCTTGATCTTCGACACCACGATGCGCGACGGTGAGCAATCGCCAGGCTGCTCGATGAATCTCGAAGAAAAATTGCGGATCGCGAAGGTCCTGGAGGATCTCCGCGTCGATGTGATCGAGGCTGGGTTTCCGATTTCCTCGATCGGCGATTTCGAGGCGGTGCGCGAAGTCGCACGGACCATTACGGAATCCCAGGTCGCGGGCCTCGCCCGCGCCAGTCGCAAGGACATCGACCGAGCGTGGGAGGCCTTGAAAGAGGCCAAGCGCCCGCGCATCCATACCTTCATCTCGACCAGTCCGTTGCATATGCGCGTAAAGTTGCGCATGGAGCCGGACGAGGTCCATGACGCGGTGGTCGACAGCGTCAGCTATGCCCGCAACCTCTGCGACGATGTCGAATGGTCGCCGGAAGACGGCACGCGGACAGATCACGATTTTCTGTGCAGGTGCATCGAAAGTGCGATCAAGGCCGGCGCGACCACGATCAACATCCCGGATACCGTCGGTTATACGGTGCCCGACGAGTTTCATGCCCTGATTACGATGGTGCGGAACCGGGTGCCGAATATCGACAAGGCACGGATCTCGGTTCATTGCCATAACGACCTGGGTTTGGCGGTGGCGAACTCCGTCGCGGCGATCCAGGCTGGCGCCCGTCAGGTCGAATGCACGATCAACGGCATCGGCGAACGAGCCGGGAACGCGGCGCTCGAAGAGATCGTCATGGCCCTGCGTACCCGCGAGGACGCGGTTGGGGCCTGGACCGGTATCCATACCGAATCGATCACCAAGGCGTCGCGCACCTTGTCCTCGATCACCGGGTTCAACGTCCAGCCCAACAAGGCCGTGGTCGGGGCCAATGCCTTCGCCCATGAAGCGGGCATCCACCAGGCCGGCATGATGCGCGACTCCAGCACCTACGAGATCATGACGCCGGAATCGGTGGGCCTGACCAAATCCTCGCTGGTGATGGGCAAACATTCGGGCCGCAACGCCTTCCGCGAGAAACTCATCGAGTTGGGCTACGATCTGGGCGACAACGGGGTCCAGGAAGCCTTCGTCCGCTTCAAGGAACTGGCGGACAAGAAGAAGCAGATTTTCGACGAGGACATCGTGGCTCTCGTCGACGATCAGGTGCAGGGTCCGGGCGAACGCATCCGCTTCGTCTCGCTGCAGGTCGTCTGCGGCTCGAAGGGGCCGCAGACCGCGGATCTGGAGTTGGAAGTCGACGGCGCCGTGAAGCGTGTCTCCGCCGAGGGCGACGGGCCGGTCGATGCGACCTTCAAGGCGATCAATATCCTCTTTCCGCATCAGGCCAATTTGCAGCTCTACCAGGTCGATGCCGTGACCGAGGGCAGCGATGCCCAGGCAGGGGTGATGGTCCGGTTGGAAGAACAGGGGCGGATTGCCAATGGGCAGGCGAGCGACACGGACACGGTGGTGAGTTCCTGCCGGGCCTATGTCCACGCGCTCAACCGCCTGGTTGCCAAGCGTGAGAAGACACATCCCCAGCGTGCCATCGCCTGAGCGGGATCGTATGAATGAGAGGTATTCGAGGTCGATTGCCGTGCGGCAGGAAACCGGCAAGAAAAGCAAAACGGGTAAGATAGGGTTCTATGTTCTCTAAACTGCTGGGTTTTTTGTCCGCCGATATGGCGATCGACCTTGGGACCGCGAACACCCTGGTCTATGTCAAAGGCTGGGGTATCGTTCTCAACGAGCCCTCGGTCGTTGCCATCGCCGAGGTGAAGGGTAAGAAACATACCCTCGCCGTCGGCGACGAGGCGAAAATGATGCTGGGTCGCACACCCGGCAATATCCACGCGATCCGGCCGCTGCGCGACGGGGTCATCGCGGATTTCGAAATCGCCGAGGAAATGATCAAGCATTTTATTCGGAAGGTGCATAACCGCCGATCCTTCGCCAATCCGCAGATCATCGTTTGCGTGCCGTCCGGCTCCACAGCCGTCGAACGTCGGGCGATCCAGGATTCAGCCGAAAGCGCTGGCGCACGGCGGGTTTTTCTGATCGAGGAACCGATGGCGGCGGCAATCGGCGCCGGCTTGCCGGTGACCGAGCCGACGGGCTCGATGGTGGTCGATATCGGCGGCGGCACGACCGAAGTCGCCGTGCTCTCGCTCGGCGGAATCGTCTATTCGCGCTCGGTTCGGGTCGGTGGCGACAAGATGGATGAGGCGATCATCGCCTATATCCGGCGCAACCATAACCTTCTCGTGGGCGAAGGAAGTGCCGAGCGGATCAAGAAACAGATCGGCAGCGCCTGTCCGCCGGCCGAAGGCGACGGCGAGGGTCTGGAGATCAAGGGGCGCGACCTGATGAACGGCGTGCCCAAGGAACTCTACATCACGGAGCGGGAAATTTCGGAGAGCCTGGCCGAACCGGTCGGCGCGATCATCGAGGCCGTGAAGGTGGCCTTGGAGAACACGGCGCCGGAATTGGCAGCCGATATCGTCGACAAGGGCATCGTCCTGACCGGCGGCGGCGCCTTGCTGGGCAATCTCGACTATGTGCTGCGCCATGCGACCGGCTTGCCGGTGTCGATCGCCGACGATCCGCTGTCCTGCGTCGCCCTGGGAACGGGTCGCTGCCTGGAAGAAATGAAGGTTTTGAAACACGTCCTGATCAACCCGTACTGATCGGGTCATGCGGAGCCGGACGCCGCCTTTCGAGGCGGGCCCGGCAGGAGGAAAACGAGGCAAGTAGATGGCGCAAAGGCCGGGACCTGTCCTTCGCATTTCAACCCCAATCCGCGCGTTTGCACAGCGCTTTGCGTTCCTCATGCTTTTGGCCGGGGCGATTGGCCTGGTGGTTCTCGGGAAAATCGATACGCTGCTCGTCGAACGAGCCCGCGTTCACGTCGCCGACGCTTTTACGCCCATTCTCAGCGCTCTTTCCGAACCCTTGCGCACAGTCGAGTCCGTGGTCGAGGAGTTGCGCGATCTCGGACGGTTGCGGGCGGAGAACGATCTCCTGCGCGAGCAGAACGAGCGGTTGCTCCGCTGGCAGACGGTGGCGCGCCAACTTGAATCCGAGAATCGCGAACTCCGGGAGTTGATGAACTTCAAGAGCGGTAGGGTGCCCAATCAGGTCACCGCCCGCGTGATTGCCGATTCCGGCGGCGCCTTCGTGCGCAGTGTCCTGGTCGATGCCGGCGCGCGGGACGGGGTCGAGAAAGGCCTCGCGGCCGTGACCGGATTGGGCCTCGTCGGGCGCGTGATCGAAGTCGGCAACCGTTCGGCGCGGATACTTCTGGTTACCGACCTGAATTCGCGTATTCCCGTCGTGCTTGCCAGTTCCGGTCAGCGGACCGTGCTGGCGGGGGACAATTCTGACCGGCCGAGGTTGCTCTATCTTCCCGTTGATCTGAACATCATTGCCGGCGAACGCGTGGTGACCAGCGGCCATGGCGGCGTGTTTCCGCCTGGTCTGCCCGTGGGCATGATTGCGCGGGTCGGACAGGGCGAGGTTCGGGTCGAGCCACTGATCGGTTGGAGCGAGTTGGATATTGTGCGCCTGATCGATTTCCGGCAGCCGGTCGATGAATTGGCGGGCCCGCCGATGCTCGACCTCGACCCGGGACGATGAACTCCGGGACCTGGAGTCGGATCGACCAGCTTGCACGGAAACTCGCTCCTTTTGTGACGACCGTGTTGCTTGTCGTGCTGAGCTGCCTGCCGATTTCGGTGTCGGAGATGGGATCGATCGCACCGGCAATCTCGCTGATGGCGGTCTTCTATTGGTCGATCCAGCGCCCCGAACTCCTGCCGCCCATCGCCGTGTTCGCCATCGGGTTCATCCAAGATGCCCTTTCCGGCGAGGTGCTCGGCCTCAGCCCGTTCGTATTTCTATTGGTCCACGCGATCGTCGTCGGACAGCGCCGTTTTTTTCTTGGGAAGAGCTTTCTTCTGATCTGGTGGGGTTTCACGGTCGTGGCGGCGGGCGCCGAACTTATTCTGTGGATTCTGGCATCGCTCATCGCACTCCATCTTATCGATCCCGAACCGATCCTGATGCAAACTGTCCTGACCATCGCTCTGTTTCCCTGCATCAGCTGGTTGCTGGTGCGGGTGCATAGGGCTTTCCTGACGTCCGCCGATGCGTAGCGATTCGGATCGGTACAAAAGTTTTACACGGCGTACGGCTGCTGTAGCGGGGTTCAAGATCGCGCTGTTGAGCGTGCTTGGCGCGCGCATGTACCAGCTTCAGGTGGTTCAGGCCGACCGCTACGCGACTCTGGCCGAAGAGAACCGAATTAATCTTCGCCTGCTGCCGCCTCCGCGCGGACGAATTTTGGATCGCAGGGGCCGTTTGTTGGCCGTCAACCGCCAGAACTATCGTGTGCTGATGACCGTCGAGCGGGCGGATGCGGCCGAGAGCGCTCTGGCCGCCCTTGCGCGGTTCATCTTCATCGGAGACGGCGATCGCAAGCGCGTGTTGCGCGAGATCGGGCGTAAGCGCAGCTTCGTGCCGGTCACCGTGCGCGAAAACCTGGATTGGAGAGAGGTCGCGCGGATAGAGGTGAATGCGCCGGACCTTCCCGGCGTGACGATCGATGTCGGCCGCAGCCGGTTCTATCCGAGCAACGAATTGGCGGCCCATGTCCTCGGTTATGTCTCGGCCGTCTCCGAAGAGGAGCTGAACGGCGACCCGCTTCTCGAGTTGCCGGGTTTCAAGATCGGCAAGAGCGGGGTGGAGAAGGTCTATGACGAATTGCTGCGAGGCACGGCCGGAACCAGCCAGGTCGAAGTCAATGCGATAGGCCGCATCATTCGAGAGCTTTCACGCCAGGGTGGCGAGCCGGGCCGGGATATTTCGCTGACTCTTGATCTCGACCTTCAAACCTTCGCAGCCGAAAGGATCGCGGATGAGAGCGCTGCCGTGGTCGTCATGGACGTGCAGACGGGCGATGTGCTGGCAATCGCCTCGACGCCCAGCTTCGATCCGAATGCGTTCAATTCCGGCCTGTCGACGGCGGATTGGAATGCACTGGTCAACAATGCGCGGTCGCCGCTGACCAATAAGGCGATCGCCGGGCAATATGCGCCCGGGTCTACTTTCAAGATGATCGTGGCGCTCGCCGCCTTGGAGAACGGTGTCGCGTCGCCCGAGCAAACCGTATTCTGCAACGGGAAGTACGAGTTCGGCGACGGGACTTTCCATTGTTGGAAGCGTTGGGGGCATGGGCGAGTCGATATGGTCGATGCCATCGCCGAGTCCTGCGACGTGTTCTTCTATGATCTGGCCCGACGGGTGGGCATCGACCGTATCGCGGAAATGGCCGGCCGTTTCGGTCTGGGTCATAGCCTTGGCATCGATCTTCCCGGCGAGCGCTCCGGCCTCATGCCGACGAAGGCCTGGAAGCAGGCAGTCCAGGGCGTCGCGTGGCAGTCGGGGGAGACCTTGGTGGCGGGAATTGGGCAGGGCTTCGTGCTGACGACCCCATTGCAACTCGCGGTGATGACGGCGCGCCTGGTCAATGGCGGCCGGGCGGTCGTTCCCAGGATCACCCACCGGGAGGCGAGTGTGGAGGAATCTGCCGAGTTCGGCGAAGCCGAGATGAGCCTTGGCGTGTCCGAGGCAAGTCTTCGCCTGGTGCGCCGGGGGATGGACGATGTCGTAAACGGTCCCACGGGCACGGCCCGGGGTGTCCGAGTCGAGGATGAGGCTCTGGCCTTTGGAGGGAAGACCGGCACGGCGCAAGTGCGGCGTATATCGGAACGGGAGCGCCAGACCGGCGTCCGCAAGAATGAAGACGTTCCGTGGCATGTACGGGATCACGCACTTTTCGTCGGCTATGCCCCCCTGGCGGAACCGCGTTACGCGATTGCGGTCGTGGTCGAACATGGCGGCGGCGGATCTGCGGTCGCCGCGCCGATCGCGCGCGATATCCTGCTCGAAGTCCAACGCCTAGACCCCGCGCGTTCGGCCCCTCAGCCTCTGGCCTTCCTGCGTTAGGGCAGGGTCATGTTCAAACCGATGGACAGCGCCGAGTCGGAACTCTCGTTCTTCGAGAAGCTGTGGCAAATCAATTGGGTGGTCGTCCTGCTGCTTTGCGCCACGGCCAGCATCGGTTTCGCGATGCTGTACTCTGCCGGCAATGGGAGTTTCGACCCCTGGGCGTCGCGCCAGATGGTCCGGTTCGGAATTGGCCTGTCGATGATGCTCGTGATCGCGCTGGTCGACCTGAAGTTTTGGTACCGGTACGCCTACGCGATCTATCTGGTGGCGCTGCTGTTGCTTGCGGCGGTCGAATTCGCGGGCTTCGGGGCCATGGGCGCGCAGCGCTGGATCAATCTCGGCGTGATTCAGCTCCAGCCGGCGGAGATCATGAAAATCGCCCTGGTGCTTGCCCTGGCGCGGTATTTTCACGCCGCGAACCCGATCGATCTGGGCCGGATTCTCTATCTCGTCTTCCCGCTCCTGCTGGTCACGGGACCGACGGTTCTCATGGTCAGGCAGCCGGATCTGGGCACCGCGCTCATGCTGGCCGCGGCGGGTGGCGTGGTCTTCTTCCTGGCGGGCGTTCGCCTCTGGATGTTCGGTGTAGCGCTGACCGTCCTTCTGGCCGCGGTCCCGGTGGCCTGGCATTTCCTCCACGGCTATCAGAAGAAGCGCATCCTGACCTTCCTCGACCCCGGTAGCGACCCGCTGGGCGCCGGCTATCACATCCTCCAATCGAAAATCGCACTCGGCTCGGGAGCGCTGTTCGGCAAGGGCTTTCTGCAGGGCACGCAGAGTCATCTGAACTTCCTGCCTGAGAAGCAGACGGATTTCATTTTCACGATGCTGGCGGAGGAGTTCGGACTGGCCGGAGGGTTGGGCCTTCTCGTGCTCTATTTCTTCCTGCTGGCCTATGGTGTCGGGATCAGCCTGCGCGCGCGCTGCCAGTTTGCGCGGCTGCTCGGCATGGGCGTCACGGTAACTTTTTTCCTCTACCTCTTCATCAATATAGGCATGGTGATGGGCCTCCTGCCCGTTGTCGGGGTGCCCCTGCCGATGATCTCCTATGGTGGCACCGCCATGCTGGCGGTGATGATCGGATTCGGTCTGCTGCTCTGCGTCGGCGTTCACCGCGATATGCGGATCGGCCGGCGCGGCCTGATCGAGTAGGCTCGCCTTTCGGCGGGCATTTGGGCCGACCGTATCGACAAACGGCCAGTGCTTTGCTATACGGCCGGGCCGCATAGTTTCACGGGCGATTAGCTCAGCCGGTAGAGCAGCTGACTCTTAATCAGCGGGTCGAGGGTTCGAGTCCCTCATCGCCCACCAAACATATCAAGGGGTTAGAGGCTTTTCGCTAACCCCTTTTTATTTCTAGTACGGCTATAGTACGGTTATTTGAGCAAAACCTACCTAATTTGGCGCCCATTTCTTGCTCATCACGGCATCCTGCACGCTTGGCCGAACCTAGATAAGCCGACAATGCCGGAGAAGTTAAGCTTCTCCCGGAGTGGCCCCGTGGCCCGTGAGAGTGCGGAGTAGAGCAGTTGATACCCAGGCACAGAGCTCCCGGATCACGCACCACGGCCCAGGGGCCCGGGCGAGGGTTTCATTAGCCGATTGCGGAAGCACCGTGGTGGCTCCCTGTAATCGCCCGAGGCGGCTCCTCAGGCCGGGGCTTGGGCCGGGTCTTGCTCAAATGGTTTGCTCGCCAAGCGCCTCGGTTCGGCTATCACGGCACACGGACCGTGGTAATGGGGTT
>CAUZWC010000027.1:0-18503 GCA_963583595.1 Alphaproteobacteria bacterium
GGTCGGGGCTGATCGATATCCGGGTCCAATTGCGCGACCCCGGCGAGGAGCACAAGGAGACAATTCAGAGTGGCAGTCGCGCGGCCGCCGCCGGCGGGGTCACTGCCATGGTCTGCCTGCCCAACACCGACCCGCCGATCGACGACGTCTCGGTCCTCGAATTCATCGCCCGCCGCGCGCGCGAGGTGAAGCTGGTCAAGGTCTATGCCTATGGCGCCCTGACCCGCGGCCTGGAAGGGCGCGAGATCACCGAGATCGGCCTGATGGCCGAGGCCGGCGCGCTGGGTTTCACCGATGGGGTCAAGGCGACCACCGATGCCACGGTGATGCGCCGCGCCCTATCCTACGCGAGCGCTTTCGGCAAGCCGATCATCCAGCATCCGGAAGAGCCGAGCCTTGCCGCCGGCGGCGAGATGAACGAGGGCGAGATCGCCATGCGACTCGGCCTCAAGGGCATTCCCGCCGTCGCCGAGACGATCATGGTCGAGCGAGACCTGCGTCTGGTCGAATTGACCGGCGGGCGCTATCACGCCGCCCATCTTTCGACCGCCGGGGCCATCCAACGCATCCGCGAAGCCAAGGCCGACGGCCTGCCGGTGACCTGCGACACCGCGCCCCACTACTTCGCCCTGAACGAGATGGCGGTGGGCGACTACCGAACCTTCGCCAAGGTTTCGCCGCCCCTGCGCGCCGAGGTCGACCGGCGCGCCGTGGTCGAGGGCATCAAGGACGGCACGATCGACGTGATCGCCAGCGATCATGCGCCCCAGGATCAGGATTCCAAGCGCCTGCCCTTCACCCAGGCCGAGTTTGGCGTGGTCGGGCTGGAGACGCTGCTGCCGATCTCTCTCGAACTGGTCCATAACGCCCATATGTCGCTGATCGAGGTGCTGGCCCGGCTGACCTGCCGGCCGGCGGATCTCCTCGGCCTGCGCAGCGGCCGCTTGGCCAAGGGCGGCCCCGCCGATCTGGTCCTGTTCGATCCTGACCGGCCCTGGCGGATCGAGGACGGCGAGTTGAACAGCAAGTCCAAGAACTCGGCCTTCGACGGCCGGCCGGTCCAGGGCCGCGTCTTGCGAACCGTGGTCGACGGGCGCACGGTCTACACTCTCGACGGCTAAACGGAGGCCCGGGTCTTGCCCGATCTACTCGGCGATTTTTCGCATACATGGCAGTTCTGGCTCATCGGCGCCGTCGGTTATCTCCTCGGCTCGATTCCCTTCGGCCTGCTGATCTCCCGATTCGCCGGGCAGGGCGACATTCGCAAGATCGGTTCGGGCAATATCGGCGCGACCAACGTCTTGCGCACCGGGCGCAAGGACCTGGCGGCCCTGACGTTGCTGCTCGACGCGGGCAAGGGTGCGCTCGCGGCGATCCTGGGGTTGCGCTATGGCCCCGACGCCATGGTCTTCGCCGCCAGCGGCGCGATGCTGGGCCATATCGCGCCGATCTGGCTCAAGGGCAGGGGCGGCAAGGGCGTCGCCACCGCCTTCGGCGTCCTCATTCCCATTGCATGGCCGGTCGCCGCGGCCTGCGCCGCGATCTGGCTGATCGTCGCCGTGGTCACGCGCTATTCCTCGCTCGCCGCACTGATCGCCTTCGTCGCGGCGCCGGGTCTCGCCAAGCTGTTCGCGGATCAGCAGATCGCCGAGTTCGGTCTGTTCCTGGCCGTCGTCATTATGGTCAAGCACATCCCCAATCTCGGTCGCATTATCAAGGGTCAGGAAAGCCGCATCGGCGGGGATGCGAAGGCTCCTCCTGATGCCCCGCCCGATGCGCCGGCCAAACCCTCGGCCCAGCCGCCGCGTAGTCACGACGCCTGACCATGGCGGCCCCGGCGGCCCCGGCGGCGATGGCGGCGATGGCGGAGCGCGAGCGTATCGACCGCCTGCGCCTGATCCGCAGCGATAATATCGGCCCCATCACCCTCCGGCGCTTGATGGCCCGATTCGCCAGCGCCGCCGATGCGCTCGACGCCCTGCCCGCGCGCTCTAGGCGCGGCGGACGGCGGGGTGCGGTCGCTGTCTGCCCACGCGACCGGGCCGAGGCCGAATTCGCAGCGGCCGAGGCCCTGGGTGGCCGCCATGTGATCTGGGGCGATGCCGACTACCCTGCCCTGCTGGCCCAGATAGAGGATGCGCCGCCCGCCTTCACCGTGCTGGGCGATGTGGCCCTCCTGTCCCGCCGTTCCGTCGCCCTGGTCGGCGCGCGCAATGCCTCTGCCAATGGCCGCCGCTTCGCCAGGACGATTGCCCGCAACCTCGGTGAAGCGGGCCTCGTCGTCGTTTCGGGCATGGCGCGCGGGATCGACGGGGCCGCCCATGAAGGCGCGCTGGCAACCGGCACGGTGGCCGTGCTGGCTGGTGGCGCCGGACAATATCTATCCGCCGGAACACGCGGCCCTCCACGCCGCGATACGCGAGCAAGGCGCTATCCTGGCCTAACATCCGCCCGGCACGGTGCCCCAGGCCCGCCATTCCCCTTCCGCAACCGGATTATCGCCGGGCTTTCCTTGGGAACGGTGATGGCCGAGGCCGCCAAACGCTCCGGCTCGCTGATCACCACGCGCCAGGCCGGGGAACAGGCGCGCGAGATCTTCGCCGTGCCGGGATCGCCCCTGGACCCGCACTGCGGCGGCACCAACGATCTGATTCGCCAGGGGGCCATCCTGACCGAATCGGCAACCGATGTGCTCGAATCCCTGCCCGGCGCCGAAGCGCCCAGGCTGCCCGTCCGACCGCCCGCCGATTTGCCCGAAACCCCATTCGAGGAGGGCGATTCGGCCATCGAGAATGCCCGCGCCAAAGTCGTCGAGGCGCTCGGCCCCGCCCCGGTTCCGGTTGACGAAATCGTCCGCCAGTGCCATCTGTCCCCGTCCGTCGTCTCGACGGTGTTTCTCGGATTGGAACTGGTGGGACGGTTGGAGCGCCACCCTGGCAATCAGGTTGCGGGCGCCTAACCCCTTCACGCCAGAACGTTTTTCGAGCCGAAACAGAACAATAGGGCGCATCTCCTGATGAATGTTGTCGTCGTCGAATCGCCGGCCAAGGCCAAAACAATCAACAAATATCTGGGATCGGATTACACGGTTCTGGCGAGCTATGGCCATGTCCGCGATCTGCCGCCCAAGGATGGCTCGGTCCGCCCGGACGAAGACTTCGAGATGAGCTGGCAGGTCGATCAGCGCAGCGAAAAACAGATCAAGGCGATCGCCCAGGCCCTCAAGGGCGCCACCGCGCTCTTCCTCGCAACCGATCCGGATCGCGAGGGCGAAGCGATCTCCTGGCATGTCCGCGAAGTACTGGAGCAGCGCAAGGCCCTCAAGGATATCGCGGTCAGCCGCGTGGTCTTCCACGAAGTCACCAAGGGCGCCGTGCTCGAGGCCATGACCCATCCGCGCGAGATCGACGTCGCGCTGGTCGATGCCTATCTGGCGCGCCGGGCGCTCGACTACCTCGTCGGCTTCACCCTTTCGCCCGTGCTGTGGCGCAAGCTGCCGGGCAGCCGCTCGGCCGGGCGGGTGCAATCAGTCGCCCTGCGCCTGATCTGCGAGCGCGAATCCGAGATCGAGCTGTTCAAGCCGCAGGAATTCTGGACCGTCGAAGTCGCCTTCACGACCGAATCCGGTGAGACGTTTACCGCACGCCTGACCCATTTCGACGGCGCCAAGCTGGACAAGTTCGACCTGGCCAACGAGGCGGCCGCGAAACGCGCCGCCGACGCCATCGCCGGCGCCAATTTCGCGGTCGGCGAAGTCGAAAAGAAGCGGGTCAACCGGCATCCCCGCCCGCCCTTCACGACCTCGACCCTGCAGCAGGAATCCTCGCGCAAGCTGCGCCTGGGCGCGAGCCGCACCATGCGCCTGGCCCAGCAGCTCTACGAGGGCGCCAATCTGGGCGGCGAGACGGTCGGCCTGATCACCTATATGCGGACCGACAGCGTGGTCTTGAGCCAGGACGCCATCCATGGTGGGCGCGCCGCGATCCAGCGCCTCTACGGCGACCGCTATGTCCCGGAGAAGCCGCGCGTCTATCGCACCAAGGCGAAAAACGCCCAGGAGGCCCATGAGGCAATCCGGCCGACGGATATGTCCCGGCTCCCGAAGGATATGGCCCAGCATCTCGATTCGGACCAGCTTCGCCTCTACGAGCTGATCTGGAAGCGAACCATCGCATCCCAGATGGAAAGCGCGGAGTTCGACCAGGTGGCCGCCGATATTCCGGGTTCGGACGGCAGGACAATCCTGCGCGCGAACGGCTCCACTCTCGCCTTCGACGGCTTCCTCGCGGTCTATCAGGAGGGCCGAGACGATGTTGCGGACGAGGATGGCGACGACCGCACGCTGCCGCCGCTCGCCGCCGGCGACGGCCTCGAACGCAGCGACATCTTGCCCGAGCAGCATTTCACCCAGCCGCCGCCGCGCTATACCGAGGCGAGCCTGGTCAAGCGCCTTGAGGAACTTGGCATCGGCCGGCCTTCGACCTATGCCAACATCATCGAGATTCTCAAGGACCGTAACTACGTCCAGACCGATAAAGCCCGCTTCGTGCCCGAGGACCGGGGACGCGTCGTCACCGCCTTCCTCGAAAGCTTTTTCGCGCGCTATGTCCAATACGGTTTCACCGCCGAACTGGAAGACAAACTGGACGATGTTTCCAACGGCACGATCGATTGGAAACAGGTCCTGCGCGAGTTCTGGGAAGCCTTCGAGACCGCCGTGGCCGGGACCAAGGACCTGTCCCTGACCCAGGTCATCGACGCGCTGGACCACGATCTGGGCCCGCATTTCTTTCCGGTCGGAGAGGACGAACGCGATCCGCGCAGCTGCCCGACCTGCGAGGGTGGCCGTCTGGGTCTGAAACTCGGCAAGTTCGGCGCCTTCATCGGCTGCTCAAACTATCCCGAATGCCGCTATACCCGCGCCTTGGTCATCGCCGCCGGCGCCGAAGAGGATGCCGAGGCCGGCAATGCGGGGCCCCGCGAGATCGGCGAGGATCTGGAAAGCGGCCAATCGATCACCCTGCGCAAGGGTCCCTATGGTCCCTATCTGCAGTTGGGCGAAGCCGTCGAGAAGGGCGCCAAGCCCAAGCGCGTCTCCCTTCCCAAGGGAGTCTCGCCGGCCGATGTCGATCTCGAATTGGCGCGCAAGCTCATCTCGCTGCCGCGCCTGGTCGGCGATCATCCGGAAACCAGCAAGCCGATCGTGGCCGGACTCGGCCGCTACGGTCCTTATCTCCAGCATGACGGCGCCTATACCTCGCTGCCCGCCTTCGAGGACATGTTCGAGATCGGGCTGAATCACGCCGTCTCCCTCATCAAGGACAAGAAGACGGGCGGCGCGGCCGCCTTGCATGAGCTGGGCGATCATCCGGCGGACAAGAAGCCGGTGCGGATCATGAACGGCCGCTATGGCCCCTATATCAAGCACGGCCGCAACAACGCCCCGATCCCCAAGGGCAAGGCGCCCGAGGAAATCAAGCTCGACGAGGCCGTGGCCCTGCTCGAAGCGCGCGCCGCAAAGGGCGGTGGAAAGGCCAAGCCGAAAGCCAAAGCCGCCACGAAGACGGCGAGCAAAGCCAAGACCGCTGCAAAGTCGAAAGCCAAACCGAAAGCAAAGCCCAAAGCAAAGGCCCCGGCCAAAGCGGCCGTCTCGGCCGGCGACGACTAGGCCGCCGATTTTGGCAAAGGGCGACCGCAAGCCCGGACCTTTCCCGACCAAGGAGGCGGTTCTCGACTTCATCCGGCAGAATCCGGTTGAGGTCGGAAAGCGCGAGATCGCGCGGGCCTTCCGGATCACCGGATCCGACCGCCGCAGGCTGCGCGAACTGCTCAGAGAATTGGAGAAAGAGGGCGAGATCGCAAAGGAGCGGCGGCGGGTCATGCCGACCGACCGCCTGCCCTCGGTCACGGTGGTGCGGATCGACGAGATCGATATCGACGGCGAGGTCATCGCCGTCCCGACCCGCTGGCAGGGCGACGGCCCGGTCCCCCGCATCTATCTGTCGCGCACCGGCGCCGGCATCAGTGCGCCGGCGGTCGGCGACCGGCTGCTCGCCCGGCTGAAACCCCTGCCCGACGGCGGCTATGAAGGCGAGGCGATGCGCCGGATCACGGCCGCACCCACGGTGGTGCTCGGTGTCTATCGCAAGGGGCCGCGCGGCGGTCGGGTCCAGGCCACGGACCGGCGCCTGCGCGACGAATTCGAGATCGGCGCGGGCGACGAAGGGGCGGCCGGCCCTGGCGATCTCGTGCTCGTCGAAACCCTGGGCCGCGAACGCGCGGGCCTCGTCCGCGGCCGGGTGACCGAGGTTATCGGGCGGCTCGACGACCCGGGCTCCTTCAGCCTGGTCTCGATCCATACCCACAACATCCCGACCGAGTTCTCCGCCGCCGCCCTCGCCCAGGCCAAGGCGGCCAAGCCCGCCGATCTCGACGGCCGGACCGATCTGCGCGACCTGCCATTGGTCACCATCGACGGCGCCGATGCGCGCGATTTCGACGATGCGGTCTGGGCCGCGCCCGATCCGGAGACGGAGGGCTGCTGGCGCATCATCGTCGCCATCGCCGACGTGTCCTGGTATGTGCGCCCCGACGATGCCCTCGACCGGGCCTCGGCCCTGCGAGGCAATTCGGTTTATTTTCCGGACCGGGTCGTGCCCATGTTGCCCGAAGCCCTGTCCAACGACCTGTGCTCCCTGCGACCGGACGAGGACCGCGCCTGCCTGGCCGCGCATCTGCGGATCGACAGCGAGGGGAAAGTCACGTCGTACCGTTTCGAACGCGCGCTGATGCGCTCGTCCGCGCGCCTTACCTACGAGCAGGCCCAGGCGGCTCATGACGATCATCCCGACGAGACGACGGCGCCGCTGGCGGAATCGATCATCGCGCCGCTCTACGGCGCCTATGCTGTGCTGGCCGAGGCACGACGCAAGCGCGGCGCGCTGGAAATCGATCTGCCCGAGCGCCAGGTCCGCTTCGACGAGGTCGGCCGAATCGCGGGAATCGAGCCGCGCAACCGTCTCGACAGCCATCGCCTGATCGAAGAATTCATGATCGCCGCGAATGTGGCCGCGGCGGAAGCCCTGGAAAGCCGGCGCGCGCCGGTGATGTACCGGGTCCATGACGCGCCGGACCGCACCAAGATCGCCGCTATCGCCGAGTTCCTCAAGGATCTCGGCTACCAGCTGACCCTGGGCCAAGTCCTCCGGCCCGCGCTGTTCAACCAGGTTCTTGTCAAGGCGAAGGGCACCCCGGAGCAGGCCCTGATCCACGAAGTCGTCCTGCGCAGCCAGTCCCAGGCGGTCTATTCTCCGCACAATCTCGGTCATTTCGGCCTGGGCCTGCGCCACTATTGCCACTTCACCTCGCCCATCCGCCGCTATTCGGACCTGCTGGTCCACAGGGCCCTGGTCCGTGCCTTCAACCTGGGGCCCGGCGCCCTCCCCGCCGGCGCCGAGGATCGCTTCGAGGCTCTCGGCGAGCAGATATCGAACCATGAACGGCGCGCCGTCTCGGCCGAGCGCGACGCGATGGACCGCTATGTCACCGCCTTCATGGCCGATCGGGTCGGCGCGACCTTCGAAGCCAGAATCAACGGCGTGACCCGCTTCGGCCTGTTCGTCACCCTGGCCGAGACGGGAGCCGACGGCATCGTCCCCATGCGCAGCCTGTCCGACGACTACTACGACCATGACGAAGAGAATCATTGCCTCGTCGGGCGCGCCTCGGGCCGGCGTTTTCGGCTGGGCGATCCGGTCGAGGTACGCCTGCGCGAGGCAAGCGAGGTCACCGGCAGTCTGGGCTTCGAACTGATAGCCGGCGGCAGCTTCCCGGAAGGCGGCACCCCGCGCACCAACCGAAAGTCCGTGCGCAAACTCCAGAAAAATACCCCAAGAAAAGGCAAGGCTTCGCGCGCTCGAAAAAAGGAACGGCGCAAGTGATGCGCTGGTTCGATCGAGAGAACACTTTATTTAGTGCTTCACAGCGGCCCCTGCGATAGGGTGGGCCCTGCCCGGGTACGGGGCGGCGACAAAACTGAACCGGCCATGATTCGAGAGCACCACCCGTTTACCCATCCGGCGCCCGCGCCGCGACCGGGCATGGCAAGAGCGGCCTTGTTGAGTGCCTATGCCGCTATCGGATTCGCCCTGCTCCTCTCCGGCTGCGTCAATCAGAAGGTCTCGGGCACCTCCTTCGAGGCCGACACCAAACTGGTTTTCTCCAAGGGATACGGCGATATCGCCGAGCGTTACATCGAGGATGTTCCGGTCGGGGATATTGCCTTCGACGGCCTCAGCGGAATCACGGATATCGATTCGTCGCTTCTGGTCAAGCGCAATGGCGACCAGGTCCAGCTGGCCAACGCCGCCGGGCCGATCGGATCCTTCACTGCCCCCGGTCAACGCGACGTAACGGGCTGGGCGCAGCTGACGAGTTCGGCGCTTAGTGCCAGCCGCTCGGCGTCGCATGAATTGGCCGAAGCGGATCCCGAACAGATCTACGAAGCCGTGTTCGACGAGGCCCTATCCGGCCTGGACGGTTTCACGCGCTACTCCTCAGCCCGCGACGCGGACGAAGAGCGGGCCAGGCGCACCGGTTTCGGTGGCGTCGGCATGCGCATCAAAATGGACGGCGAGAAGCCGGTCGTGGTCTCGATCATCGAGGATACCCCGGCGGAAGCCGCCGGCCTCCGGGCCGAGGACGTGATCACCCATATCAACGGCTTTCCGATCGCGGGGATGGATCTGGCTGATATCGTCGACCAGCTGCGCGGTCAGATCGACACCCATGTCGATCTGACGGTGACGCGGCCCTCGTCCGACGCCTCCCTGACCTTCGCGATCGAGCGCCAGCGCATCATTCCGCCGAGCGTCGCCGCGCGGCAGGACGGCGACTACCTCTATGTCGCCATCAGCCATTTCAACCAGGACACGGCCCACCAGCTCGACAAGGCGATCACGGAGCTGCGCAGCGCCATGGGCAGCCGCCTGAAAGGGGTGGTTCTGGACATGCGCGACAATCCCGGTGGCTTGCTGGACCAGGCGGTCGAAGTCGCAGATATGTTCCTCGACAGCGGCACGATCCTGAGCACCCAGGGTCGGCATTTCGACAGCTTCCAATCCTACGAGGCGGAGCAGGGCGATATCGTCCGTGGCATCCCGATCGCAATTCTGGTCAACGGCAACACCGCCTCGGCTTCGGAAGTCGTCGCCGCGGCCCTCCAGGACCATGACCGCGCGATCATCATCGGCACCGCATCCTACGGAAAGGGAACCGTGCAGACGGTGATCCGCATGCCGAACGAGGGTGAGCTGATTCTGACCTGGTCGCGCATCCATGCACCGTCGGGCTACACCCTGCACCGGCTGGGGGTCATGCCGGCGGTCTGCACCAGCGGCATGACCGAAGGCGCAGGACAGGTCATCAATCGGGCCCGCCGCCGCGAAGCGGAGCAGGCCAATCTGATGCAGAAATGGCGTGCCGTTTCGGTTCCGGACAAGCAGGAAGCCGATGTTCTGCGTGCGTCTTGCCCGCCGCATGGCGAAACGAAGGAGGTCGATTTGGACGTCGCCGAACGCGTTCTGGCCGACTCCGCGCTCTACCGACTTGCCGTCGCGCGCTCCCATGCCGAGGTCGCAAAACGCTGATTCCTGCGCACCGCCCTTGACAGGGGCGGCGACGGGCCTATCTTCGCCCGCTGAATTCGTCCACTGGCGCGCGGAGGCGTCTTATGGCCAAGCCAAACACCGTCCTGATCAGACTCGTGAGCACCGCGGACACGGGTTACTACTATGTGACCAAGAAAAATCCGCGCACGATGACCAAAAAGCTCGAGATGCGGAAATATGATCCGGTCGCGCGTAAGCATGTGATGTTCAAGGAAGCGAAGATTAAATAGCCGATCCATCGCTCCCGACGAGACGAAGGGCCGCCCGGTGGGCGGCCCTTTTCGTTATCGGGTCCTAACCCGGACGAAGGGCGCCAGCCTACCCGCTATTGCAGTAACTATTTGATCGTCTCGAGAAAATTCGTGATCGAGATCAGCTTGGCGATATAGGCCTCGCAGCCACCCTGGCTAATCTTCTCCTCGTCGCCCTTCATCGCGAAAGCTGTCACGGCGATCACCGGAATATCGCGTATGTCTTTGTCGGCCTTGATTCATTTCGTGACCTCCAGACCCGAATCCTCGGGCAGTTGGATGTCCATGAGGATCAGATCGGGACAGTTTTCTTTGGTCAGACGCAGCGCCTCCATCCCGTCGCGGGTCTGAATGGTCTCTTAACCGTGCGCTTGGACTACGTCTTTGAAGAGCTTCATATTGAGCTCGTGGTCTTCGACGATGAGTATCGTTTTACTCATACCGTTGTGTCTGCGATCCCAGGCTAGAATTTCCATTCGCGCCATGACCCAACATGACTTAGATCAGCACGGCGCGGATGTCTCCCCACTAACATCAGAGCATGAAACGTTATGATTAACTAATCGTAACAATTGCATGCCGGCCATCCGTTCGGGGGTCGGCATCGGCATTCCGGGAACTCTTTCGCCCGCACCGGCCTGGTCAAGAACGCCAACTCGGTCTGGCTGATCGGCCGGCCCTGGACGCTGATCTCGCGGCCCTGCTCGGCCGGCCGGTGCGCCTCGCCAACGACGCCAACTGCTTCGCCCTGTCGGAAGCGATCGATGGCGCGGCGGCCGGATACGACCTCGTTTTCGGAGCCATCCTCGGCACCGGTGTCGGCGGCGGCGGCGTGGCCGGCGGCCGGGTGCTTACGGGCGCCAACGCGGTCGCCGGCGAATGGGGCCACAATCCCCTGCCCGCCATGACTCCCGAAGAATGGCCCCGCCCGGAATGCTATTGCGGCCGGCGCGGCTGCATCAAAACTTTCCTGTCGGGGCACGGCCTGGCGGCGGACCATGCGCCCGCCGCCGGGCAAACCCTGGCCGCGGAGGAGATCGCGGCCCAGGCCGTCGTCCTGGGGGGCGGTCTCTCCAACCTGTCATGGCTTTACGAGGCAGTGCCCGCGCGCTGGGCGCACTATGTTTTCTCCGACCGGGTGGACACCCGCCTGCTGCCGCCGCGCCACGCCTATTCCAGCGGGGTGCGCGGCGCAGCATGGCTATGGCGCCCGGGTGAATGCGAAACTGCGTTGTCCGAAAGTTACGGAGGGGCCACGCGCGGCTAGCGCAAGAGGCGCGGGCCATTATCTCCGAAGGCGATCCAGCGCGCTTCGGCCCAGGCGCGGGGCGACCAGGCGGCAGCCTGCTCCCGAACCAGGGCGATCCGCCGCGCCTGCATCCACCGCGCCGTATCGTCGCGCAGGCGTGCCCTCAGACCGCTGCCCTGATTGGGCGAGAGCGCGTACCAGAAATAGGCCTATTCGGCATCGGCCGACCCGTCGACACCGGAGCCGAAACGCTCTCCCATCATCAGCTGGGCGGTCAGGTCGCCGCGTTCGGCCAGGGCCAGGCAATAGCGCCGGACCTCTTCCTTGTGGCGTGCCAGACCAGCGCAACCCTCGGCATAGAGGCCCATCACCGCCCGCAAGGCCTCGACCTCGCCCTGTTCGACCGCCTTGCAGTACCAGGCCAGGGCCGCGGCACCGTCCTTGCCGACGACCCAGCCGTCGCGAAACATATGGCCGAGGCGGACCTGGGCCTGGGCGCTGCCCCGCTCCGCGGCGCGACGCAGCCACAGCAATTCCGCCGCCGGATCGCGCCCGACGCCGCGCCCGTCGCCATAGAGGAGCCCGGCCAGATATTGCGCGCCCGCAAGCCCCTCCTCCGCCGCCGCGACCACGAGAACCGCGCCCGTGCGCTCGTCCTTGGGAACTCCGGTGCCGGCGAGATAGAGCACGCCGAGGCGATAGAGCGCCTCCGGATCGTCGCGTTCGCTGCGCAGCAGCAGGGAATTGGCCAGAGGCGAGAAGTCGCCTTCTCGACCGGCATGTCGCTTGGACCGGCGAGAGCACCGCCCGCAAACCCCCTCCCGCAAGCCCCAAGGCGGCGGACATGAAAACCGTTGCCGACAGGCAATGGGCGACCCAGGATGATCGGAGATCGACGAAGCGTCCGGTTGCGGACGCCGCCCGAGACGCCCGGAGGGCCGGAACGGCCAAACCCGCCAAACCAAACGGAATCAATGAAGACGCTCGCTGCACCACGGACGCGCGAATTGGACGATCTCCCCTTGCGATCCCGTCGAGCCTCTCAGGCTATGGATCGGTCGCGAGGCGGGCAAGCCCGCGGCAGGCGGCATTTCGTCAATCCGCAGGGCGAACGGGAGGGCATCCGGCAACGACGGGGCAGCCGGCCATGATCGGGTCGGCGCCCGAGTCCACATCCGATTCCGCGTCCGAGTCCGGCGATTCCGCACCCGAGTCCGGCGCCCCGATGCCGGGCCTGTGCCGGGATTGCCTGGTGGCCCTGGACGATGGCCCGGCAAGCGGGCGCTGCCCGGCTTGCGGCTCGCCGCGCACGATCCGCCATCCGGAGTTGCACGATCTCGCCATCGCGCATCTCGACTGCGACGCCTTCTACGCCTCGGTCGAGAAGCGCGACGATCCCAGCCTGCGCGACCGCCCGGTCATCGTCGGCGGCGGCCAGCGCGGGGTCGTCGCGGCGGCCTGCTATGTCGCTCGGCTCTACGGCGTTCGCGCGGCCATGCCCATGTTCAAGGCGCTCGAACGCTGCCCCGACGCAGCCGTGATCCGCCCGAACATGGCGAAATACGCCACCGCCGGGCGCGAGGCCCGGTCCATGATGCAGGCCCTGACTCCCCTGGTCGAACCGCTCTCGATCGACGAGGCCTTTCTCGACCTGAGCGGCACCCAGGCCCTGCACGGCGGCAGCCCGGCCCAGGCCCTGGCCGGACTGATCCTGCGCATCGAGCGGGATATCGGCGTCACCGCCTCGATCGGCCTCAGCTACAACAAATTTCTTGCAAAGGTTGCATCCGACCTGGACAAGCCGCGCGGCTTCGCGATCATCGGACGGGCGGAAGCGCGGGCTTTCCTCGCCGAACGGCCAGTCGAGACCATCTGGGGCGTCGGCCCCGCCCTGGCCGGCCGCCTGCATCGCGACGGTATCCTTCGCATCGGCCATCTGCGGCGCTACGACGAGCGCGAGTTGCAGGCCCGCTACGGCGCGATCGGCCGCCGCCTGGCACGCTTCGCCGAAGGCGAGGACGACCGGCGGGTCGATCCGAACGCGCCGACCAAGAGCATCTCGGCCGAGACCACCTTCGACCGCAATATCGCCGCGCCCAAGGAGCTCGAAACGGCGCTCTGGCCCCTGGCGGAAACCGTCGCCCGGCGCCTGGCTAAAAGCGGGCTGAGCGGCGCGGCGGTGACCCTGAAGCTAAAGACCGCGCGCTTTCGCACGGTCACGCGCAGCCGGGCGCTCCCCACGCCCACCCAGCTCGCGAATGTGCTATTCGACGCCGTAAGGCCGCTGCTGGCGCGCGAGGCCGACGGCACACCCTATCGCCTGATCGGGATCGGGGCGAGCCACCTGTCGGCGGGCGAGAAGGCCAACCCGCCGGACCTGTTCGACGCCGACGCCCGGCGCAAGGCGCGGGCGGAAAAGGCGGTTCAGGCGGTGCGCGCGCGGCTGGGCGACGATGCCATCGGCAAAGGGCGCGGCTTCGGCAAGAAACCGATACGCCCGGCCCAGAAGAGAGAGGACGGATGAAGACCGCGACCGGGCGACACGACTTTCTGACCGCGTCAAGGCCGGCCGCCTTCCTCGACCGGGACGGCGTGCTCAACCATGACGACGGTTATATCCACCGGGCCGGGGACTATCGCTGGATGGACGGCGCGGCGGCCGCCGTGCGCCGGCTCAACGAGGCCGGCTACTGGGTCTTCGTGGTGACCAATCAGGCCGGTGTGGCGCGCGGCCTGTACCGGGAAGAGGATATCGCGGCCCTGCATGGCTGGATGGCCAAGGCCCTGGCCGAAGAGGACGCGCGCATCGACGCCTTCTACTATTGCCCCTGCCATCCCGATCTTGAGCCCGATCCGGCCCACGACGGAAACACCGCGCCCTGGCGGCGCGAAAGCCGCTGGCGCAAGCCCGGCCCGGGCATGCTGGAGCAGGCGACGCGCGACTTTCCCATTCGCCGGGAGGGCAGTTTCATGATCGGCGATCGCGACAGCGACCTCGAAGCCGCGGCCGCCGGCGGCGTGCCGGGCCATCATTTCGGCGGCGGCGATTTGCGGGCCGCGATCCAAGCGATCGTCGGAAGGAATACTCTGCCCTGATAAGTATTCGCGCAGCATTTCCTGCGCGCCGAGGAACATCCATTTTGAAAACCGGGTCCGATGCGACCGGCCGGACGGCAAGAGACCGCCCGCGCCATCCTCGAATGCGTGCTGGGTTCCCGCGCCTGGCTGACGGCGGCCTGCCTCGCCCTCGCGGCGGCCCTGACCCTCAGCAACTCGCGGGGCGGGCTTATCAGTGCCGCGGTCGGACTTTTCCTGCTCTTCGGCTCTTTCGCCCTGACAAGCCGCTACCGTTCCATGCGCATCGGCATGACGGCGGGAATTTTCGCGATCCTGGCCGTCGTCGCGGCCCTTACCCTCGGCAATTCTCTCGATCGACGCCTCGACACCACGTCGGAATCCTCGTCCGTGCGTATGGGTATCTATGGCATAGCGATCGAGAATATCGAGGAATCGCCCTGGCTCGGCACGGGCCTGGGATCCTTTCCGGAGGTTTACCGGCTGCATCGCGCGCCCGGGCAGTTCCGGTATTACGAGCAAGCGCACATCTCCTATCTGGAACTCGCTTCCGACCTCGGACTTCCCGCGGCAATCGCCTTCTTCCTCGGACTCGGTTTGCTTTGGCTTCTCTGCGTCCGCGGCGTGCTGCGCCGACGGCGGAACGTCATTTTTTCCTGTATCGCCGTCACAGCGACCGGCCAGGTCGCCGTTCATTCCCTGTTCGATTTTCCCCTGCAAATTCCGGCCGTCTCGGTTACATTCGCACTGCTTCTGGTGGTAGGTTGCGCACAGTCGATCGGGCGCTCCGACGCCTGAAGACATGATCATGGCGAGAGTGGGTTTTTCGCGCCGACCCCGGCAAATCCGACACAGGACCAACGAAGCAAAGTCATGACCTCCATCACGAACAGCGTGATGATTTTCGCCTTCGCGAATCACATCATCTTTGCCGTCTTGCTGTTCGGCATCTCGCTCGTCCTGACCCTGGGCGCCCGGTCCCTGCGCATTCTGGATCTGCCGAACGCCCGATCGTCTCACACCGCGCCGACCCCGCGAACAGGCGGATTGGCGATCGTCGCGACCTGCGTGATCGGCTTCGGCGTGATCTATTTCAAAAGCGACGACGCCCGAATCCTGGACCCCTATCTGCTTGGCTTCGGCTTCGCCAGCCTGGGCATGGCCCTTGTCGGCCTGCTCGACGATTTCGGCCGTTACAACTTTACCCTCAAACTCGTCGCCCAGATCGTGGCGGCGCTTATATTGGTCGCCTTCGGCATCGTGATACGCCGCCTCTCGCTTCCCTTCGTCGGCGACGTGCAGCTCGGCCTGTTGGCCTATCCGATCACCATCGTCTGGCTCGTCGGCATGACCAATACCTTCAACTTCATGGACGGTCTGAATGGGCTTGCCGCCGGAACAGGCGTCATCTGCGCCGTGTTCTTCGGCATCATCACTTTCATCGAAGGGTCCTATTTCGTCTATATCTTCTGCTACATCCTGATCGCTGCCTGCCTCGGCTTCCTGTGCTTCAATTTCCCCAAGGGGCGGATATTCATGGGCGATGTCGGCAGCCAGTTTCTCGGCTTCGTCTTCGCCGCTATCGCCATCATCGCGTCCGAATACGATTCATCCAGAACGTCATTCATGGTGATGCCGCTTCTGTTTCTGATTTTCATCTACGACGTGACTTTCACCTTCCTGCGCCGGCTGGTCCGGCGGGAAGACGTCACCCAAAGCCACCGGGTGCACCTCTACCAACTTCTGAGCCGGGTCTGGAACGGCAACCACACGCGCGTCACCCTGTTCCACTATCTGGTCGCCTTCGCCCAAGGGCTGGGCGCGATCGTGATGATTAGTCTCGACCCACCCTACAAAGCCTATGTCTTCCTGCCGTTCCTGGGATTTCTGGTGGTCTACACGGTCATCGTCATACGGCGCGCAAAACGATCCGACTTGGTCTAGCAAGGCGATCTTTCTCGGCGATCGACCGGCGGACGGCCCGCGCGACCTAGCCGACATCCAGCAGCGCGACCACTTCGGAAGACACGAAGGGAATGGCCCGGTAGATCCGGACAAGCCGCATGCCCATTTCGGCGAACTCGCGCCGCAGTTCATCCATGGTTGTCGGATGGGACCCAAATTGGAAATTCGGCCGGATCTGACGAATGACCGCGCGCTTGGCGGCCCGGGCGCGATCGAAGGCGCTGAAGGACACGATCAGATGCCCCGATGTGACCCGCGCCAGTTCCCGCATTGCCGCCCGGCGGATTTCCGCCGGCACCCGGTGCATGAGGCCCAGGTATATCGAACAGGAGAAGGTTCCGTCAGCCAGCGGCAAGGCCGTGACATCCGCCCGAACGAGCCCTCGGACCCTGGCGCCCCGATAGGCATCCCCGGTCAGGCCGAGCATGATCTGTGAAATATCGCTCAATACCATTTCCGTGCCTGCCGATCGTTGCCGGCGGCAAAGAGGATGACGGAGCCCAGCCCGTCTCGCCCCTGGGCCACGGCTTCGTTGATGCCCAACCCGGCAGCCGCGAAATTGTTGCCGTCGAAATCGTCGTGGAAAACGCCGTTATAGCCCCAGCTGTTCGAGAATATGTCGACGCCGTCGCTGTGGTGCCGGTAGACATCGCGGTATTCGCTATCGGTAACCGTGCCGCCGAAAATACGGTAGCCGGTCAGGCCTGAACCGAACGCCACGCCGACCGTTCCCACGCCATCGTTGCGCGCGCCGATCAGGCCGGCGACGGCCGTGCCGTGGCTGTCGCCCGAGCCCGGCGCAGCGTCGGAGTCGCCGCCGCCGTAGTCCTCGTCGATATCGGTGCGATAGGCGCCCTGGAACTCGGAATGGGTGTATTCGACACCGTCATCGACCACGCCGACCAGCACGCCGGCGCCGGGTTAGTCCTCCCAGACCGAGGTGACGTTGATGTCGATGCCCGCCAGGCCGCCGGACTGCCCGGTGTTCAGCAAATGCCATTGGCTGCCGAACAGACTGTCCTGCGGCACCCAGTTGGTCGACGGCACTAAAAGCGCCGAGGGCTGATCGATCGTCAGGCCGGATAGGACCGGCTGCGGCGACAGGTTGTCGAGCGAGGCGAAATCGATTCCGGGCAGGCCGTTTTCGACAAGCGGCGCCGCATCGCGCGCGACGCCCCTCAGCGCCCGTTCAAACGACATCGCGCCGATCAGATCAGCGGTGCCAGTTCGGAAAAGATCGCCGTCCAGGGCCATATCGGCAGCTGTCAGTCAACCAATTAAAAACGCAGTCACTCAACCAAGGCCGCGCGCGCCCCAACGCGGCCTGGCTGTCGTCCTGCCGGCGGCCCTCTTCCGGGACCGTGAAACTGACGGATTTTACAGCTCGTTTACTATACCAATGAATAAGCGCGAAATGTGGTGAAGATTCCATGGAGAAATCGCGTGGAAGACGTACCGATCGAGCCGCCGCCGCCGCCCGGATCACCCCAATCAGCCCATCGCTCGCTTGCATCGTTCCGGAGGTGCTGCCAGAAAGGCCGGACAGGTCGGGCGTCCGACGAGGCGTCCGGAGATCCATTGTCGAACCGTATGCGTCTATTCAGCTTCACTAAGGCTCGAATCGCCTTCCTCCATGACGTGTTCATGGCCGCGATTTCGTTCCCCCTCGCCGTCTATATCCGGGTCGGGGACAACTTCATCTGGTACGTGGATCGGATCCTGCTGCTCGGCACGGCGCTGTTCACCGCCGTCGCGGCCCTATGCTTCTGGTATATGCGGCTGTATCGCGGCGTCTGGCACTACGCCTCGCTCAACGACGTCATGCAGATCACCAAGGCCACCACGGTCGCGATCCTGATCTTCATGCCCCTCATGTTCGTCGTCACGCGCCTCGACGACATTCCCCGCTCGATACTGGTCATCGAATGGTTGCTGCTGATCAGCCTGGTCGGCGGCCCGCGCATTGCCTATCGCATCGTCAAGGACAAGCGATTCGATACGATGCTGCGCAAGGAAAACTATCGCCGGATTCCGGTTCTGCTGTTCGGCGCCGGCGATGCTGCCGAACAGTTCATCCGCGCCACGACCCTGCCCGAAAATGCTACCCATCTGGTCGTCGGCCTGATCGACGATCACGGCACCCGGATCGGGCGCAAGATTCACGGTGTCGATGTCCTGGGCGGCCTGGCCGATTTCGAGGATGTCGTCCACGCCCTGAAAAAGCGTGATGCCGCGCCGCAGCGGGTGATTGTGGCCACCGCGGATCTCGATGGCAAGCAGATGCGAGAACTTTTG
>CAUZWC010000028.1:0-18161 GCA_963583595.1 Alphaproteobacteria bacterium
CGCAACTTGAGACAGGTCAAGGATAGAACAGCGTTTTCGGCGCCCCGATAGCGCCATTCAACCCGAACGGAGCCCGCCATGCGTCACAGCCTAGCAATCGGCCTTCTGGCCGCCGCGATCCCGGCTCCCGAGCCAGCAACGGCCTCGGACGTCCAAGCCGGCCACGAGTTGGCCAATCAATGGTGCACCGCCTGTCATGTCGCGGACGGCGCATCGAGGGGTGCCGACGTCGCACCGACCTTCCACGCCATCGCCAACCGCAAGGACCGGACGCCGGCCGAAATGGAGGCTTGGCTGATGGGTCCCCATCCGGTCATCCCGGATCTCAAACTGTCCCGCGACCAGATCGACGATCTGATCGCCTATATCGAGAGCCTGAAGGAGCAATAGAGGCCCTTCACCCGGCGTCGTGGAAGATGACGCCGAGGGCATGGCGCCCGCCCGCGCGCAAGCGACTGACCCCGTGGCGCATGACGACCCGGTAGAAGCCTCGCTTGCCGGGGACCGGCCGACGGTTGACGCAGAACAGCACCGCCTCGCCCCGGGCCAGGGGCACCACCTCGCCGCGCGACTGCATGCGTGGGCGCTGTTCGACCAGCAGGAACTCGCCGCCCTCGAACGCCGCCGGATCGGTCAGCAGGATGGTCGCCTGGATGGGAAAGGCCAGCGGCCCGTAGAGATCCTGATGCAGCCTGTTGAAATCGCCCGGCCCGTAGCGCAACAGCAGGGGCGTCGGCCGCGCCTGCCCGCCGACCCGGCAGCGGTCGAGAAACCCCGCCAGATCGGGCGGATAGGTGGTTTCTTCGCCCAGACCCTCGGCCCAGGCATTGGCCAGCGGCGCGAGATGGGGATAGAGCGCAGCGCGCAGCCCGGCCACCGTATCCGGCAGCGGATAGTCGAAATAGCGATACTCGCCCCTCCCTAGCCCGTGGCGCGCCATCACCACCCGGCCGCGGAAACCGTCTTCCCGGTCGTAGAGCGCGATCAGGCGATCGCATTCCGCGGCACTCAGCAAGGGCCCGGTCGCCACCCAGCCCTCCGTATCGATCCCGGCCCGCAGATCATCCCAGGGCAGCGCGTCGATTTTCTCGACAATCATCGTTTTCGTCATGATCGGCGCAGTCTGGCCCGGGCGCGCGATGCGAACCATCCACTTCTTGCAGCCGAACCCCCGATGGCCAGACATCAAGACGGCCACCCCAGATAGACACCGAAGCAAGCCCCGCCGTCCTCACTCTGAGTTCGTCGAAGGGCGAGGATCGCAAACCGCAGGACAGTGCCACGGCCTCATACTTCGACAAGCTCAGCATGAGGCTCACGGGGAAGCTTCCCTCATGCCGAGAACCTGGCGACAACCCGCTACAGAAAATCCCGCAGCATCGCGATCAACGGCTTGTCGGCCGGCGGCATGGGGTAGTCGGCCAGATCGCCGATGCGCACCCATTTCAGGATCTGCCCTTCCATGGCCCGCGCCTGGCCGTCCCAGACCCGGCAGGCATAGAGTGGCATCAGCAGATGGAAATCGTCATAGGCATGCGAGGCGAAGGTGAGCGGCGCGAGACAGCTTGCCGCCACGTCGAGATCCAACTCCTCTTTCAATTCGCGGATCAACGCGGCCTCGGGCGTTTCCCCGACCGCGACCTTGCCGCCCGGGAATTCCCACAGCCCGGCCATCGGCTTGCCCTCGGGCCGTTTGGCGATCAACACCCTTCCGTCGATATCGATCAGAGCGACGGCCGCAACGAGGACAACGGGCTTGGCGCCTGCGCGCCCGCCGCGCCATACCTCGGCCGTCAGGCGGTTCACCACCACCTCGCGGTCGGCGCCGCGCGCCGGCGCCGGGCGCAGCTCTCGACCGGCGCCGGTCATGCCCAACTTTTCCTGGACACGCAGGGAAGCGCGGTTGTCGGGAAAGGCCCCCGACTGGAGTTCTGGCTCGCCCAAGCTATCGAAAACGTAGCCGACCGCCGCGCGCGTGGCCTCGGTCATGTAGCCCTGGCCCCAATAGGCCCGGCCGAGAAAGAAACCGAGTTCCATCGGCCCGTCCTCATCCGCCGGAACGAATCCGACGCAGCCCAGAACGCGGTCGTCTTGCCGGCGTCGGATGACGAAAACTATTTCGCCGGCCTGTTCGACGCGTGCCGCATACCAGACCTCCGCATCGCCGGATCCGTAGGGATGGGGGATGCTCGTGGTCCACTCCGCCACGGCCTTGTCGTCGGCGAGGGCGGCGATTTCCGGCAAATCGGCCCGCGCCAGAGGGCACAGGATCAACCGTTCCGTTTCCAGCGACGGCTGATCCCGTTTCCCCGGTCCGGCCCGCTCAGGTTCGGTAATCGGCATTGATGTCGATATAGCCGTGGGTCAGATCGCAGGTCCAAACCGTCGCTTGGCCCTGGCCCACCCCGACATCGACCTCGATCGCAATCTCGCGACCCTTCATATGCTCGGCGATCGGCGCCTCGTCGTAATCCGGCACGCGCACGCCCTTGGCCGCGACCCGGACCCCGCCGATCGAAATCGCCAGCTTGTCGCGGTCGGCCTTTTCGCCGGCCTTGCCGACGGCCATGACGATCCGGCCCCAATTCGCGTCCTGTCCCGCGATGGCGGTCTTGACCAGGGGCGAATTGGCGATCGAGAAACCGATCGTCCGAGCGGCCTTTGCGGAGGCAGCCCCGGTCACGGTGATCGTGACCAGCTTTTCCGCGCCCTCGCCGTCGCGCACGATCTGCAGGGCGAGGTCGCGCATCACGGTCTCGAGCGCCGCTCTGAAGCCGCGCAATTTGGCATCGCTCGGCCCGGAGGTTTTCGGGTGATCGGCCTGGCCGGTCGCGCAGACGAGAACCGTGTCGCTGGTCGAGGTATCGCCATCCACCGTGATCGCGTTGAAGCTGCGGTCGTTCGCCCTGACCAGTATCGCCTGAAGGGCATCGGCCGGAATCTTCGCATCAGTGAAGATGAAGGCCAGCATGGTCGCCATGTCCGGCGCGATCATGCCCGAGCCCTTGGCAATGCCGTTGATCGTGACCGTGGTGCCGCCGATTTTCGCCGTCGCCGTCGCGCCTTTGGCGAAGGTGTCGGTGGTCATGATCGCATCGGCCCCGGCGCGCCAGGCCCCGGCGTCGAGCTTGGCCCGCAGACCGGCCAGGGCTTCGGTGATCTTCTCGTCGGGCAGCGGTTCACCGATCACGCCGGTCGAGGCGATGAAGATCTCGCCCGGCTTGCAGCCGACCACTTTCGCTGCCTTGTCCACCGTGCGCTTGACGCTGGCGACCCCGCCGCTGCCGGTGAAGGCGTTGGAATTGCCGGAATTGACGACGACGGCCCGCACCTTGCCGCCGCGCAGCGCCTTGCGGCACCACTCGACCGGCGCGGAAGCCGTCTTGGACCGGGTGAAGACGCCGGCGACGGTCGAGCCGGGCGCCAGTTCGGCGAGGAAGAGATCCTTCTTGTTCTTGTAACGGATCCCGCAATTGTCTCCGCCCAGCACGATGCCGGCGATGGGCGAAAGCGCCGGAAATTCCGACGGCGCAAGAGGTGAAAGCTTGGGCATTATATCCAATCCCGCGTTTGCTAGCCTGAAAAAACTACGCTCGGCCAGCCGCCGGGGACAGGATCAGTCCGCGGCCGCCGGCATACCGTGACGGCAGGGTCGGCGTCGTCGTCGCAGCGCGCGCGCGAGCCGTGCCGCCGGCACATCGCGGGCGGGGGACGTTGTCTGCCGGCTCAACTGCCAGCCTGGGAAACACCGTAAGGCCATCTTCTTCGTATCGTCCCGTCATGCGTCGTCAATCGACGCGGCGGCTTAAAGCATATCGGGCCGGGGCGGGCAAGCGGCTAGTCGTCGCCGGCCGCTTGCTTGACCAGTTCGACGAGCTGCTTGCGCAGTTCCGGATCGCCGATCTTGTAATAGGCGCGAATGAACTCGAGGGTTTCGCGCTTGTTGACCAGATTGCGGAAATCCTGAAGCAGGGCATTCGCTTCAGGAATAACAACCGAGACCTGATCTCCCTCGCTCTCGCTCAACCCATCGAAGAAATAGGATATCGGCACGCTCAGCACGTCGCCGAACTCATACAACCGGCTGGCGCTGATCCGGTTGGCACCGGATTCGTACTTCTGCACCTGCTGGAAGGTCAGGCTGACGCTGTCGGCCAGCGCGGTCTGGCTGAGGCCCATCATGATGCGCCGCTGGCGCACCCGGCCGCCGACCGCGCGGTCGATCGCCTTCAAATCCTGACGATAGGATGCCCGTCCCCGTCGCCGCGGCGGCTGCATGGGGCCGATCTCCGATTCGTTCATAACGTCGCAACCCTCTCCGCTACTCAAAATCCACTCCACTTGCACGCCGATGAACCTGCGTTTCCCTATCGCGATCCGAATCGCACCGGACCGACGGTTGCGCTGCGAAAGAAACCATTTTGATGTTAGAAAAACAAGTTTCCGTGTTATTCGCCCTCGCCATTGCCACCATAGCGTCGGTCACCGCGTATGCGGCCGAGCCGGATGCCGATGAAGTCGTCATCGTGACCTACCAGAGCTTGAGCGGACCGCTCGCCCCCTTGGGCCAGCCGATCGCCAATGGCATGAAGATGCGCGTCGAGCAGGTGAACGCCGCGGGCGGCATCCATGGCCGCCCCCTGCGCCTGATCGTCGAGGATAGCGGCTACGACCCCAACCGCGCCGCCCTCGCCACGCGCAAGATGATCGAGTTCGACCGCGTCTTCGCGGTTCTCGGCACCCAGGGCACGCCGACCTCGGCCGTCTCCCTGCCGATCGCACTCGAGGCCGGCGTGCCGTTCCTGTTTCCGATCTCCGGCGCGGAGATGTTCTTCGAGCCGCTCGACCGGCTGAAATATTCCCTTGTGGTGCCGACCGATGCCGCCGTCGGCGCCGGTTTCGACCATCTCCTGAGCACGACCGGCGCGCTCACCGTCTGTGCGCTCTATCAGGACGACGACTATGGCCAGGGCGTCCGCGACGGCGCGGAACGTCTCCTGGCCGGGCGGGGCATGAGCCTGGCGGCGGCCGAACCCTATGCCCGAGGCGAAGCCCGGTTCGGCGCGCAGATCGCGAAGCTGCGCCGCGCCAATTGCTAACTGGTCGTGCTGGGCACGATCATCCGCGAGACCGTGGCGGCCATGGCGGCCATGGCGGAGGCCGGCCGGGCGGGCTGGGCGCCGATCTTCCTGGTCAGCCCAGGCGGCTATACCGCGGAGGTCGCGGGCCTGGGCCGCGCGGCGGTCGAGGGGCTTTACGGCATCGGTCAGCTGCCGATCCCGGACCCGCCGGCCACACCGCAGCCGGTCGCCGATTGGCTCGTCGACTATCAGATGCGCTTCGGCGAGGCCGCGGGACTGCCGGCCATCGCCGGCTACAACACCACCGACCTCTTCGTCCAAGCCGCCGAGGCCGCCGGGCCGGATCTGTCGGTCGACAGCCTGATCGCCGCGCTCGCCGGCAGGCGCTTCTGCACGGCGTCGTGGGAATGAAGGGCGCAGATGTGCAGTTCGTGCTTGTAGCGCTCGACGATCTTCGAAAACCCGGTCTCCGCCTCATGGCAGATGACGTTGAGCAATCCGAAATCGTTGGACGGCCCGTGAATCGGCACGAAAAAGCCGCGGCGAAGGCCGGCATCGATAGCCTCGCGCATGATCTGCGCCTGGCGGGGGCGGATTTCGCGCACGCCCCGCTCGGCATGCCATTGGTCGGGCAGGATCACGCGCAAGGACTGCACGACGACGTAGTCATCCTTGAAATAACCTTGGTCCGCGTCATGGGTCAGCCATTCGCGGGGAAAGCTGCTCATAGTGATCGGCGGGCGTTGGAAGACCGTCCGTGCCGTCGCGCGATCGGCCGCCAGCCTTCCGCCCGCATAGGCGAACATATCGAAACCCATTTCTTCCGCGGCGCCGGGGAGGAAGGTCCCGAAATCTTCCTGAGTCCTCAGATGATTGAGGCGCTCTAACAAATGGGAACGGGTCGTATCCACCGATCGACCGTCCAGTCCCTTCATTCTCAAGCGCGGACCGGGAGAATTCCCCTGCCATCGCTGCACGTCTCCCGAAATGATTGCATTATCCATCTACGAGTCAATGATCCTGAGCATTCATCCCGGCCATTGATCCGACCATATGACGATCGGGTCGCGCCGCTAGCGTTGACATGGCCTCCCCCCATGCCTATCTCAAATCAACCCATGATCCCTTTTTGCGGCAATTCCATGCCGTTCATCACAAACGTTCGGTGGAGCGCGCGATGCTAGGCGGACTCGCGAAGAAAATCTTCGGCTCCGCCAATGAGCGCTTTCTCAAGAAGCTCAATGGCCAGGTCGCTGCGATCGGCGCCCTTGAGCCGGAGATTGAAGAGCTCGCTGACGACGAGCTGCGTGGCCGCACGGCCCTGCTGCGCGAACGGCTGCGCAATGGCGAATCCCTGGACGACGTGCTGGAGGATGCTTTCGCCACGGTCCGCGAGGCGGCCAAACGCACCCTCGGCCAGCGCCATTTCGACGTCCAGCTGATGGGCGGCATCGTCCAGCATATGGGCATGATCTCCGAAATGAAGACCGGCGAGGGCAAGACCCTGGTCGCGACCCTGCCCGTCTATCTCAACGCTCTCGAAGGCAAGGGCTCCCATGTCGTGACGGTCAACGACTATCTCGCCCGACGCGACGCCGAATGGATGGGCCGGGTCTACAAGTTTCTGGGCCTGACCGTCGGGGTCATCGTTCCCGGGTTAAGCGACGAGGAACGGCGTCTGGCCTATGCCGCCGACGTGACCTACAGCACGAACAACGAACTCGGCTTCGATTACCTGCGCGACAACATGAAGTTCCGGCTTGAGGAGATGGTCCAGCGACCGTTCAACTTCGCCATCGTCGACGAGGTCGATTCGATCCTGATCGACGAAGCGCGGACGCCGCTCATCATCTCCGGCCCGGCCGAGGATTCGTCCGAGCTCTATCGCTCCGTGAACGTCCTCATCCCCAAGCTGGACGAGGACGATTTCGAGAAGGACGAAAAGCAGCGCGCCGTCAGCCTGAGCGAAAAGGGCGTCGAACGCATCGAGGGCTTGCTCGACGAGGCCGGCTTACTGAACGAGGGCACGCTCTACGACATCGCCAACGTGACCCTGGTCCATCACGTCAATCAGGCCCTGCGCGCCCATAAGCTGTTCACGCGCGACGACGACTACATCGTCAAGGACGACAAAATCGTCATCATCGACGAATTCACCGGCCGGATGATGGAAGGCCGGCGCTATTCCGAAGGGCTCCACCAGGCATTGGAGGCCAAGGAGAGCGTGACGGTCCAGATGGAGAACCAGACCCTCGCCTCCATCACCTTCCAGAACTATTTCCGTCTCTATCCCAAGCTCGCCGGCATGACCGGCACGGCGATGACCGAGGCGAGCGAATTCGCCGAGATCTATTCGCTCGAGGTCATCGAGATGCCAACCAACCAGCCGATGGTCCGGATCGACAACGACGATCAGGTCTTCCGCAGCCTACGCGAGAAGACCGACGCCATCATCGAGCAGATCAAGGAGTGCCACCCCCGCCAGCAACCGGTGTTGGTCGGCACGGTGACGATCGAGAAATCCGAGGAACTCTCCGAGTCGCTCAAGAAGCTCAAGATCGAGCACAAGGTGCTGAACGCCCGCTATCACGAGCAGGAAGCCCATATCATCGCCGATGCGGGCGAACCCGGCGCGGTGACGATCGCCACGAACATGGCCGGGCGCGGCACCGATATTCAGCTCGGCGGCAATTACGACATGCGTGTCGAACGCGAACTGGCCGAGATCGAGGACGACGCGGAACGCGCCAAGCGGTCCGAAGCCATCGCGGCCGAAATCGCTGCCGCGCGCGAGGTCGTCAAGGCAGCCGGCGGGCTCTTCGTGCTGGGCACCGAGCGGCACGAAAGCCGGCGCATCGACAACCAGCTGCGTGGGCGCTCGGGCCGCCAGGGCGATCCCGGCGCTTCGCAATTCTATGTCTCGCTCGAAGACGACCTGATGCGCATCTTCGGGTCGGAGCGCATGGATTCGATGCTCCAGCGCCTGGGCCTTCAAGACGGCGAGGCGATCATCCATCCATGGGTCAACAAGGCGTTGGAAAAGGCCCAAGAGAAGGTCGAGGCGCGCAACTTCGAGATCCGCAAGCAGCTTCTCAAGTTCGACGACGTCATGAATGACCAACGCAAGGTCATTTACGAGCAGCGCAAGGAAATCATGGGCGCGACCGATCTGGCCGAGACCGTGCGCGACATGCGCCATGAGGTTGTCTCGGGCATTGTGACGCGCTGCATTCCCCATAACGCCTATCATGAGCAATGGGATACCGCGGGCCTGCACGAGGAGGGGCGGCGTCTCCTCAATCTCGATCTGCCGGTCGCCGAATGGGCCGAGGAAGAAGGCATCGCGGATCAGGAAATCCTGGAGCGCATGATGCAGGCCTCCGACCGGCTGATGGCGGAGAAGGCGGGCAATATCGGGCCCGACGTCATGCGCATGGTCGAGAAGAGCCTGCTGCTGCAGATCGTCGATCAGACCTGGAAGGACCATCTGCTCTCGCTCGACCATCTGCGCCAAGGCATCAACCTGCGCGCCTATGGCCAGCGCGATCCGCTGAACGAATACAAGCGCGAAGCCTTCAACTTGTTCGAAGAGTTGCTGGTCCGCATGCGCGACAGGATCACCGAGGTCTTGTCCCATGTCGAACTGCGCCCCGCGGCAGCCGCCGACCCCAACGAGTTACTGTCCCAGCGCCGCACCCTGCCCATGCAGGAAAGCCGCGGCGACCCGGCCCTCGTCGAAGGTAACGCATCGGAGGAAGGCCAGACGGCCCGGTCCCAGCCAGTGCAGCGGCGCGCAGCGGCGCAGCAGGTCGACCCCGCCGATCCGAACACCTGGGGCAAGGTTCAGCGCAATTCGATCTGTCCCTGCGGCTCGGGCAAGAAATACAAGCATTGCCACGGCAAGGTGGCCTGACGCGCCTCTTGCCGGCTTGATCTCCGCCGTCCCGGCGAGCCTGTCGAAGCAACCAAAAAAAGGAGTCGCCCTCACTAACCCCGAAGGGCGCGAAGGCGGTTCGAATTTTAGAGGGCCGACCGGCGCTGTCTTTCGGCCGACCCCCAAGTGTCGTCGGGCGAGGGCTTCGAAGCCCGCAGAACAATCGAAAGCCGAAATCCCAACTTCACCTGACTCATGACAACCCAACCACCGTGCCAGTTCCCGCCTCGCCCGGCAGATGGTCGTGGCCATGCCGGGGATGCCGGCGTAACTCATTGAATTTACGTCGAATTATTCTAAAGATTTAGGTTCCGAGCGGGTCGGCCGGAGCGCGGATAAGCATCCTTCCGCCGCGCGGCCCCGCGCGCGCGCCGACGCAAGCTGCATCTGTCGGTCAGAAAAGAATGCAGAATGCGACGCGCATTCGCGCCGCGGCGCCGGCTCAGGACAGGCCGGTCTGTCCCATGGCCAGGAACTTTTCGCGGCGGCGCGCACGCAGCACGCTGCCGTCCAGAGAGCGGACCTCGTGAAGAGCGGCCTCGACGGCATCGCCCAGACCGGCGATCGCGGCAGCCGGTCCGCGATGGGCGCCGCCCAACGGCTCCGGCACGATTCGGTCGATCACGCGCAGCTTGGCCAAGTCCTCGGCGGTGAGGCGCAGGGCATCGGCCGCCTCGGTCGCCCGCTCGGCGCTGCGCCAGAGGATCGACGCGCAGCCTTCCGGCGAAATCACCGAATAGATCGCATGTTCCATCATCAGGATGCGGTCGCCCGTGGCGACCGCGATGGCGCCGCCCGACCCCCCCTCGCCGATGATCGAGCAGACCACCGGGACCCGAAGCTGCAGCGATGCGTCGATGCAGCGCGCGATCGCCTCGGCCTGGCCACGCTCCTCCGCGCCGATGCCGGGATAGGCCCCCGGCGTGTCGACAAAGGTGAGCAGCGGCAGACCGAACTGATCGGCCAGGGCCATCAGGCGCCGCGCTTTGCGATAGCCTTCTGGATGGGCCATGCCGAAATTGTGGCGCACTCGGCCCTCGGTATCGGAACCCTTTTCCTGGCCGACGACGACCACGCTATAGCCGCGGAACCGACCGATGCCGCCGACCACCGCCGCGTCCTCGCCATAGAGGCGATCCCCGGACAGTGGGACGAAGTCCTCGATCAGCGTCGAGACGATCTGTTGGACATGGGGCCGGTCGGCATGACGGGCAACCTGCACCTTCTGCCAGGGCGACAGCTTGGCATAGGTCTGACGCAGCAGGCGATCGACCTTGCTCTGCAGGCGCCGGACCTCTTCGGCAATACTGATATCGCCGCCATCGCTCAGATGGCGCAGTTCCTCGATCTTGCCTTCAAGCTCCGCGACGGGCTTTTCGAAATCGAGAAAGGTACGCATCTTTCGCCGGTCTACCGTTTAGCCAATCAAGCCTTGCCTATCTGTTCGGCCTTGCGCACCAGGTTCTCCGCCTGGCGGATCGAAGCGATGTCGATCAGGCGGCCGTCGAGGGCCACCGCGCCCTTGCCTTCGGCCTGGGCCTTCTCCATCGCTGCGAGCACGCGCTTGGCGTTGTCGACCTCGGCATTGCTCGGGCTGAACTCCTCGTTCGCGAGACCGATCTGCGAGGGGTGGATCGCCCATTTCCCCTCGCAGCCCAGCACCGCCGCCCGCTTGGCCGCCGCACGATAGCCGTCGGGATCGGAGAAATCGCCGAACGGCCCATCGACCGGGCGCAAGCCGTTGGCGCGCGCCGCCACGACCATGCGGGCAATGGCATAATGCCACATATCGCCCCAATGGGTGTCGCGGGCGCCGCCTTCGGCGGGATCGGTCAGCACGGCGTAGTCCGGATTGGCGCCGCCAATATTGGTCGTCCGCGCCCGGGTCGAGGCGGCGTAATCGGCAACCCCGAAATGCAGCGATTCGATGCGTGGGCTGGCGGCTGAGATCTCATGCACGTTCTGCATGCCCAGCGCGGTCTCGATGATGAGTTCGAAGCCGATCCGCTTGCTCAGGCCCATGGCGTCCTCGACCTGGGTGACCAGCATATCGACCGCATAGACATCGGCCGCCGTGCCGACCTTCGGAATCATGATCAGATCGAGCGAGCCGCCGGCCTGTTCCACGACATCGACGACGTCGCGATACATGAAATGGGTGTCCAGGCCGTTGATGCGGACGGAGACGGTCTTCTTGCTCCAGTCCAACTCGTTCAGGGTCGTGATGATGTTCTTGCGCGCCTGCGGCTTGTCGTCCGGGGCGACGGCGTCCTCGAGGTCCAGAAAGATCACGTCGGCGGCCGAATTCAGCGCCTTGACGAAGAGCTTTTCGTTGCTCCCCGGGACGGCGAGTTCGCTCCGGTTGAGACGGGGCGTGGCCTGTTCGACGATCTTGAAACTCATGTCGGATACCTTTCCGGACTCGCTATTTTTGCCTGCTGCGCCGCAGCATGTGCCGCGCCCTCCGGCAAAAGTCAACCGGAGCACCGTCGCACGGCCGAGAGCGGATGGCCTTCGTTGACCAGCGACTTGAGCCTTTCGTCGAGCACATGGGTATAGATCTGGGTGGTCGAAATATCGGCATGGCCGAGCATCCGCTGGACGCTGCGCAGATCCGCGCCGTGGTTCAGAAGATGGGTCGCGAAGGCATGGCGCAGGACATGGGGCGAGACGCGCGAGGGTATGATTTCGGCCGCCACGGCGAGCTCCTTGAGCAATTGGGCGAAACGCTGGCGCGTCAGATGGCCCTGGCTTCCGCGCGAGGGAAACAGCCATTTTCCGCCGGCGCGCGCCCCCGGCGCGCCTGCGGCAGCCCCCGGCGTGCCCTTGCCAGGCGTGCCCTTGCCAGGCGTGTGGCGGGCGCGGACCGCGAGATAGGCTTCGACCGCCGCCCGCGCCGATTCCGTGATGGGGATCAGGCGCTCCTTATCGCCCTTGCCCCGGATCAGGATGAAACGACCCTCGCGATCGAGCGCGGAGACGGGCATACCGACCAGTTCCGAGACCCGCATGCCGGTGGCGTAGAGCAGTTCCATCAGAGCGACGAGCCGCAGCCCTTCCGCTCCATCCATGCGATGGGCGGCGTCGAGGATGCGCTCGACCTCTTCCTCGGTCAGGATCTTGGGCAGCGGGCGCGCGCGGCGCGGCGCGTCGATCTGCTGGGTGGGATCGTCGGGACGGACCCCTTCGCTGACCAGAAAGCGATGGAACTGGCGCAGGGCCGATAGACGCCGCGCGACGGTGCGCGCGCCATAGGCGCGCCGGTCGAGGTCGGCGAGATAGGCGCGCAGATCGTCGCCATCCGCCCCATCCAGGGCCCAGCCCTGCTTGGCCAGGAACCCCGCGAAATCGTTGAGATCGCGCCGGTAGGAGTCGATCGTGTTCTGCGCCGCCCCGCGCTCCGCCGCCATCATTTCGAGGAAGGCTTCCGCCCGCCGACCGCCCAGGCTCGACGCTGCGGGCGCCATCTCAGAACCCGCGGCCGACGGCCGCCTCGACCGCCACCGCCCGCGCTTCCCGCTCCAGGCCGATCCGCTTCAGGGCCGGCACGACCCGCGCGAGGGTCGAGGAATCGGCCCTGGCGGGGCCGTCCACCTCGAGGGCAAGCAAGGCATAGAGCACGGTTTCGCCCCGTCGGCCGCTCTCGGCGGCGCGCTCCAGGCCACGCCAGATGGCGAAGCCCGGCACCCGCGCTTCGGCCAGAACGGGAGCCTCGATCATATCGCTCCACACGCCTTCGGGCAGATCGTCGCCGACCGCGTGGAACAGGGCATAAAGGATGGCGGCCCGTTCCGCCGCTCGCTCGGGCGCGCCGCCTGCTTCGGCCGCATTGGCGGCCCGCCAGGCTTCAAATTTTTCCGGCTCCCAGCGTGTCTTGCCGCCAGGATCGGCCAGCCGGACGACGGGCCAGAGCGCAACCGCCGCCGCAGCCATATCCGGATCGACCGCGCCCTGGCGCTGGACCAGGCGATACCAGTCCATCGCCTTGCCTTCCGCGCCCGCCGCGAACAGGGCGCGGGCCGCCGCGGGCGCGAACCAGACGAGATCGGCGCTCGGCGGCAGGGTGGCGAGCGCGGGCAGGGTGCCATGGACCGCGACCGCGTAATCCGCCGTGCCATAGGACAGCGCCCAGGCCTTTTCGATCACCGCCGCGCGGGCGGCGGCCACATTGGTTTCCGCCGCGGCCCGGTAGAGCAGCGCGCGCGCGCGCGGGCCGTAGGACTCGGCCGCCAGACCGAGAGCGTCATCGAGTTCCTCCGCCGAGAACAGGGTCGCGGCATAGACCGCGCCGAGCTCCTCCGGCGTCAGTGCGCCCGCCAGGACGGCCCGCTCGGCCGCGCCCAAACGCACTTCCTCCGCCACGTCCGAGCGCAGGGCGACGGCCCGCAGCACACCCGGGTCCGACGCCGTCAGAATCTCTGCGCCGGGCACGATTCCCAGGGAGCCCATCATGGCGAGATGCAAGCCGCCGGGTTCCGCGCCCGCGACCGTCATGTCGCTGGCCTCATCTTCGGCCGCGACAGGCGCACCGGCCGTCTCGGCGATCAGGCGCCGGGCCAGATGCGTGAAGAGCGGATCGGCCGCGAGCAGCCCCTCATCGGCCATGACCGAAAGGGCCAGCTGCGCACCGACCGTGTCGCCGGCCAGAATCTGGCAATAGATCGCCGCCTTGTGCCACCTCTCCCCGGCGCGCAGTTCCGGATTGGCGGCCACGGTCTCGCAAGACCCCCCAGAATCGGAGCCAAAATCGCCGGTCAGCAGACGCCGTTCCAACCGGGCGGCGGCGATCAGAGGATCGTCGCGCCGGGCGGAACTATGGACCAGCAAGGCGTCGAAACCGGCGAAATCGCCCAGGGCGATCAGCCGGCCGATGCGCAGGGCCAGCAGGCTTTCCTCGCCCCCCGGCCCCTCGGGCGGCCGGGCCGCGGTCAGCAGCAGGCGCCGCATCATGTCCCGCATCGCGGGCGACGCGGCGGCCGTCGGCAGCCGAATCAGCAGCGCCTCAACAAGGGCGCGGTCCGAGCCGGCCCACATATCGCCGCCCAATCCGCCATTGCCGTCATCGAGGGTGCCGGCCGAATCCGGACCCACGGCTTCGAGGACATCCACCGAGATGGCACCGCCCGCCGCCCCGTTCCCCGGCGGCGTGGGCCGCGCGGGCGCCTTTGCCGCATCGCCGGGCAGGATATTCTGAGGCACCAGGGGCTTGGGTGTGCCCTGAGCCTGGGCGAAGCCCGGACAAAGAAGAAGAGCAAGAGCGAGAAACCCGGCGCTAGGGCTAGAAACGCGCATTCGGGATCACTTTCTCGACCCGCTCGGTCGGGGGCGGGATATCCCAGCTGACCAGGAAGCCCCCCCCGACCACGATGGCCGCGAGGAGCAGAATGCCGAACAGGGCCAAGAGTTTGCGCATGGCGGGCACGATCAATCGTTGGTTTGTGGGCGTTAGTTGGCAGGCGTCGGTTGCCGGGACCGGCCGGCGGCCGAAGGCCTGGCGACTCGGATGTCGGCTTTTTCTGATAATGTTGCATTATGTCGATATTACGACAGGGGTCGCCGCCCGCAAGGGCGCCCGCGAAGAAGACAGGCAATCTTGCGCCCTCGGGCGACGGAACGGGACATGAATAGCATCGACTCGGGCGAATCGAACCCCAGCGAGACCACTGGCGAATCCACCGGCCAGACCGGCCCCGGACGCTCGATCGTCCTGGTCGGCCTGATGGGCGCGGGCAAGACCTGTATCGGCCGCCGCCTGGCCTCGCGCTTGGCCTGTCCCTTCGTCGACGCCGATGCCGAGATCGAGAAGGCGGCCGGCTGCACCATCGAGGATATATTCGAGAGCCATGGCGAGGCGGCCTTCCGGGACGGCGAGCGGCGCGTGATCGCGCGCATTCTCGACGGCCCGCCCGTTGTGCTGGCAACCGGCGGCGGCGCCTATATGAACGAAGAGACCCGCGCCAAGATCCGCCAGCATGGCGTTTCCGTCTGGATCCGGGCCGAACTCGATTTGCTTCTCAAACGCACAAGCCGGCGGAACAATCGCCCTCTGCTCAAGCACGGCGACCGGCGTCAGATCATGGGGACCCTGATGGCCGAACGCTATCCCGTCTATGCCGAGGCCGAGCTCACCGTCGACAGCAAGGACGGGCCACCCGACCAGACGGTCGAGGCGGTGCTGCGCGCGCTGAACGAGCGGACTGAAGACCGACCGCGGCGCGCGCAGGCCGGCCAGGCGGGGATCGCCCAGTGACCCGCGGCGAAGCGGCGGAAACCCTGCGCGTCGAACTCGACACGCGCGGCTACGATATCCTGGTCGGCCCAGGATTGCTCGGCCGAGCGGGCGCCCTCGCGGCCCCGCTCATGCGCGGCCGGCGCACCGTGGTGGTGACCGACAACATTGTCGCCGGGCTTCATTTGCCGCGCCTGCGCCACGGCCTGGAGGCAGCGGGCATCGCGGTCGAGGAGATCGTCTTGACGGCCGGCGAGGAGACCAAGAGCTTCGCCAGCCTGCAGGGCCTGCTCGACGAATTGCTCGACCGCCGCATCGACCGGGCGACGACGATCTTCGCCCTGGGTGGCGGCGTGGTCGGCGATCTGGCCGGTTTTGCGGCCAGCGTGGCCCTCCGCGGCATCGATTTCGTGCAGGTGCCCACCACCCTGCTCGCCCAGGTCGATAGCTCAGTCGGCGGCAAAACCGGCATCAACACCCGCCACGGCAAGAATCTCGTAGGCAGCTTCTATCAGCCGCGCCTCGTCCTCGCCGATACCGATACCCTGGCGACCCTGCCGGCGCGCGAACTGGCCGCGGGCTATGCCGAGGTCGTGAAATACGGTCTGATCGACGATCCCGCCTTCTTCGCCTGGTGCGAAACCCACGGCCCGGCGCTGCTCGCCGGCGACGCGGCGGCACGGCGCAAGGCGGTCGTCGAGAGCTGCCGGGCCAAGGCCCGCACCGTCGCGGCGGACGAGCGCGAGGCCGGCAGCCGGGCCCTGCTCAATCTCGGCCATACTTTCGCCCATGCCGCCGAGGCGGCGGCCGGCTATGACGGCGGCGTGCTGCATGGCGAGGCCGTCGCTGCGGGCATGGCGCTGGCTTTCGACCTCTCCGTGCTCCTCGGTCTATGTCCTGCGGAGGAGGCCGCGCGGGTCCGCCACCATCTGACCGAAGTCGGCCTGCCGACCGATTTTGCGGGTCTCGGATTGGCCGATCGCTCGCCCGATTCGCTGATCGCCGCGATGCGCCAGGACAAGAAAGCCGAGGCCGGGGCCTTGACCTTCGTGCTCGTCCGGGGCATCGGTCATGCATTCGTCGCGCGGGATGTGCAGGCGGACGCGGTGCGCCGCGTTCTGACGCGCGCCCAGGCGGCCTGAGCATACGGTGTCTACGTAACCCAAGATGGAATCAATTCCCTGGATCGCCCTGGCCGCGATCGTCGTGCTGTTGATCGTTTCCGGCTTTTTTTCCGGCTCCGAAACCGCCATGACGGCGGCTTCGCGCGCGCGCCTTCTGCGGCTCGAGCAGCAGGGCCTGCGCCGGGCCGGCATCGTCAATGCCCTGCGCCGGGAGCAGGACCGCCTGATCGGTGCCATCCTGCTCGGCAACAACCTCGTCAATATTCTCGCATCGGCGATCGCGACCAGCGTGATGATCGGCCTGGTCGGCGAGGCCGGCGTGATCTACGCGACCATCGCCATGACCCTGCTGGTGCTGATCTTCGGCGAGGTTCTGCCCAAGAGCTATGCCATCTTCCACCCGGATCGCATGGCGCTCGCCGTCGCGCCCATCCTGCGCCCGATCGTCTTCGTCTTCGCCCCGGTTACCCATTCCGTGCAGGTCATCGTGCGCCTGACCCTCCGCCTGTTCGGCGTGCGCATCGGCGCGGAATTCCATCTGGCGAACACCGAAGAGGAGCTGCGCGGCACGATCGATCTGCACGCCCTGGACGCCGAAGCGGTCGTGCCCGAACGCGCGATGCTGCACAGCGTGCTCGATCTGCAGGATGTCGAAGTGGGCGAGATCATGACCCACCGCAAGGACGTGCTGGCGATCGCTGCCGGCGTCGCTCCCGATTCGATCATCGACCAGATATTGGAAAGCCCCTATACGCGCCTGCCCTTGTGGAGCGGATCGCCCGACAACATCGTCGGCATCCTGCATGCCAAGGCGCTGCTGCGCGAAGTCCGCGCGCAGAACGGCGATGTATCCGGCCTGGATATCGTGAAGATCGCGGCAGAACCCTGGTTCATTCCGGGTTCGACCACGGCCCTCGACCAACTCCAGGCCTTTCGCGAGCGGCGCGAGCATTTCGCCCTGGTGGTCGACGAATACGGCTCTCTCATGGGCATCGTCACCCTGGAAGACGTGCTCGAGGAAATCGTCGGCGAGATCGCGGACGAGCACGATGTCGCGGTCGCCGGCGTCCGCCTCGGGCAGGACGGATCGGTCATCGTGCGCGGCGCGGTCACTATCCGCGACCTCAACCGCCAGTTCGGCTGGTCCCTGCCCGACGAGGAAGCCGCAACCATTGCCGGCCTGGTCATGTACGAGGCCCGCAGCATCCCCGAGGCCGGTCAGGTCTTTCATTTCCACAGCTTCCGCTTCGAAATCCTGCGGCGCGTGCGGAATCAGATCACCTCGATCCGCGTCACCCCGCCAGTGCCGCCCGACACCGAGGAGTGAGCGCCGCTTGACCGGGCGCCGCAGCCCCCTAGAGTCTGCCGCGCGACCGAATACGGAGTCGACAATGCCGCTATCCGCGCCCGCCGAACGGGAGCATGTCCATACGCGCAGCATCGAGTGCTGCGGATACCGCCGGACCGACGGGCTGTGGGATATCGAAGGCCATCTGGTGGATTCGAAGACCTACGGCTTCGACAACCGGGACCGCGGCCGGGTCGAGGCGGGCGTGCCGCTCCACGGCATGTGGCTGCGGCTGACGATCGACGACGACTTTCTGATTCACGAGGCCGAGGCGAACACGGAGTTCGGGCCCTATCGGATGTGCGGCGATATAGCGCCGAATTTTACCGCCCTCAAGGGCCTGACGATCGGCCCCGGCTGGCGGCGCGGCGTGCAGGCGACCGTCGGCGGCACCAAGGGCTGCACCCATCTCGTTGAATTGCTCGGGCCGATGGCGACGACCGCG
>CAUZWC010000029.1:0-18015 GCA_963583595.1 Alphaproteobacteria bacterium
ACGAAGACTATATCCGTATGGGTTGCGACCTGGTGACGGCCAATACCTTCGCCAGCGGCCGCGCGATGCTGGAGCCTGCGGGTCTGGGCGATCAGTTCGAGGCGATCAACCGGCGCGCGGTCGAGATCGCGCTGGAGGCGCGCGACCGCGCGGCCCATAGCCGCCCCGTGGTCGTGGCCGGCTCGATGTCCCATATGGTGCCGATCGCCGCTGGGGCTGACCGGCGCGATTCGGATGCTGTGCCCGAATTGGCGCGCGCCGAGGCGATGTTCGCCGAGATGGCGGGCCTGCTGGCCGATGCCGGGGTCGATCTGATCCTGATGGAGATGATGTCCGATCCGGTCCTGGCCGTGCCGGCCGTGTGCGCCGCGGTGGCCACGGGCCTGCCCGTCTGGGTCGGCTTCAGCACCCGGCCGGGCGAGGACGGAACCTTGGTCTCCTGGCACCGGCCCGACCTGCCGATCGCCGAGGCGATCCCGCCGATCATGGCGGCCGGCGGTTCGGTCGCCGGCATCATGCATACCGAGGTGAAGGACATGGACGCGGCCCTTGCGATCCTCAAGGAAGCCTGGGACGGCCCGCGCATGACCTATCCGGAAAGCGGCCATTTCGAGATGCCCCATTGGGAATTAGGCGATCTGGACCCGGCCGATTTCTCAGCCCGCTGCCTGGGTTGGCTGGACGAGGGCGTTCAGGTCGTCGGCGGCTGCTGCGGCGTGGGGGTCGAGCATATGACCGCCCTGGCCGAGGCCGTGCAGGGGCGGCGCTAGGCGACAGGATGGCGCGGGACGGCACCAAGACCCACGAGCGCATCCGGCAGGAGGCCCTGCGCCTCTTCGTCGAGCAGGGGGTGGACGGCACGACGACCCGCGATATCGCGGCGGCCTGCGGCATGTCGGAAGGCAATCTCTATCGCCATTTCGAAGGCAAGGAGGATCTGGCCTGGACCCTGTTCCGGGACAGCTATGCCGCCCTGGTCACGGAACTCGAGGGGGCGATCGGAGAGGGTGGCGATCCTTCGGCCACCATGCGCCGCATCGTCGCCCTGCTGTGCCGCCTGTTCGACGCCGAGCCATACCGCTTCCGCTATCTGCTGCTGTCCCAGCACGATCACCTGAGCCGGGTGACCGACGGCATGCCCGGTCCCTTCGGCGTGCTGCGTGCCTATTTCGAGGCGCGGATCGCGGCGAAGGACATCGCGGTTGAGCCCGCGGGTCTGGCGACCGCCCTGGCCATCGCACCCGTGATCCAGGTCGCGACGGCTGTGGTTTACGGCGAACTGCCCGAACCGTTGTCGCGCTGGTGCGACCGTATTACCGACGCTACCCTGCGGGGTTTGTCGCTCTGACGGGGAGTCAAACGGGTCCCACGCTCCGCAGCTTCCCGAGCCTTCCGACATATCGCCAATCCTCCATTTCAACCTCCCGGCGCCGAAACGGGTGAATTCATTACTCTTGTAATAAGTAATTGTTTGCTTATTACATATCTCAAGTCGCCCACTTCTGGCTGCGGCAGGGGAGGTGGGCATGGACTCATCGGCAATCGAACTCGGCTATCGGGGCAAGCGGCAGGGGGCCTACTTTTGGGACCTGAAGGCGCAGGTCGCGGACTATCTCGACGGGCGCGACGGGCGTCTGGGCGGCCTTGATCGGTGTCGCCGTCGTCTGCGCCGTCTGCTACGGCGCTGCGCTGTCCGGCCTGGTCGCGCCGGGCTGGTCCCTGGCGCTCTACGGCCTGGCCCGGATCGCGCCCCTCTTCCTGGTGGCGGCCATGCCCGCGGCCAGGAGAAGGGGCAGGGTGCGGAGGGTCGGCGTTGCGCGCATGCGGGTCCTGCGGTTGCGTCGATTTCCTGTCCCTCGTGCGGTGCGGCGTGGGGACCGAGGGGGGAACACCGCTGAAATCGTCGCCAGGGGCGGGATAGTCAACCCCGGTAACCCGGCCGGCAGCTTGGCGGCATGCTTTTCGGAGTGCCGAATCGGGCGTCCGGCCGTGCCGCGATCACGGTCCGTTCCTGCATGACCCGATGCTCGGGTCGCCGGTTGATCGCCCACCGCTAGCGGCCTACAAGGTCGGCGGGCAGAATGCGCCCACGGGCAAGACCATCTTCCGATTTCTTCGATGACGGCGAGCAGAACCATGAACCAGACTGAATCCGCCAAATCCCTCGAGAACGGTTCCGCCGCCGAGCGTTTCGATGTCGTCATCGTCGGCGCGGGTTTCGCCGGCATGTATATGTTGCACAAGACACGGCAACTCGGTTTATCCGCCATCGTGCTCGACAAGGCCAGCGGGGTCGGCGGGACTTGGTATTGGAACCGCTATCCGGGCGCGCGCTGCGATGTTGACAGCATCCAGTATTCTTATTCCTTCGACGAGGATTTGCAGCAGGAATGGGAGTGGACGGAGTATTACGCCACCCAGCCGGAAATTCTGCGCTACGCCAACCATGTCGCCGACCGCCACGACCTGCGCAAGGATATGCGCCTGAACACGGAGGTCGTCTCGGCCAGTTTCGTCGAGGGCACGAACGGCAAGAAGACCGGGCATTGGGAACTCGAGACCAAGGGCGAGCATGGCGGGCGCGTCGAGGGCACCTTCGTGGTCATGGGCACGGGCTGCCTCTCGACCCCGAACAAGCCGAAGGTCGAAGGCCTGGAAGATTTCGCGGGTGCGGTCTACCACACCGGATTCTGGCCCCATGAGGGGGTCGATTTCACGGGCAAGCGGGTCGCCGTGATCGGCACCGGCTCCTCGGCGATCCAGGCGATCCCGGAGATCGCCAAGGAGGCCGCTCATCTCACGGTCTTCCAGCGCACGCCTAATTACACGATTCCGGCCCAGAATCATCCCCTCGACCCGAAGGAATACGAGGAGATCAGGGCGCGCTACGGCGAGCTGCGCGAGACGGCCAAGACGCAGCCCAACGGCCTGATCTACGACCGCAGCCCCCGGAGCGTCCTGGAGACCTCCGAGGAGGAGCGCTGGGCCGAGTTCGAGCGGCGCTGGGCGAAGGGCGGCACCAATTTCATCGCCTCCTTCAACGACGTGATGATGAACACCGAGGCCAACGAAATGGCGGCCGAATTCGTGCGCGGCAAGATCCGCGAGATCGTCAAGGACCCGAAGACCGCAGAAATTCTGACGCCCCACAACATCATCGGCTGCAAGCGGCTCTGCGTGGACACCGATTATTGGGCCACCTACAACCGCGACACTGTCGATCTGGTGGATGTGAGAAACGATCCCATCGAGCGCGTAGTGCCTGAGGGCGTGAAGGCCCATGGCAAGGTCTTCGAGGTCGATGCACTGGTCCTGGCGACCGGCTTCGATGCCATGACGGGCACCTTGCTGCGCATGAACATCCGCGGCCGCGGCGACCTGCCGCTCAAGGAAAAATGGGCCGACGGGCCGCGCAACTATCTGGGCCTGGCGGTCGCCGGCTTCCCCAATATGTTCACGGTGACCGGGCCGGGCAGCCCCTCGGTGCTGGCCAATATGATCCCGGCGATCGAGCAGCATGTCGACTGGATCGCCGATTGCCTGGCCTATCTGAACGAGAAGGGCGTGGGCGAGATCGAGCCGGTTGAGGATGCCGAGAGCGAATGGATGGAGCATGTCCGCGTGGTCGGCGATGTCTCGCTCCGCTCCCACTGCGATTCCTGGTATGTCGGCGCCAACGTGCCCGGGAAGCCGCGCATTTTCATGCCTTATATCGGCAGCGTTCCGGAATATGCCCGGCGCTGCAACGAGGCCGCGCGCAAGGGCTACGAGGGTTTCCGCCTGGCTTAGAGGCCAGGCGGGTTTACCCTGCCGTTCGTTCGGTGCCGTCAGGCCTTCGCGAAGCGGTCGATGCTGAAGGCGTCGATCGGGATATTGCTCTGTCCGGCGGTGATCAGTTCGGACAGAACGCGGCCGACGGCAGGCCCCAGGTTGAAGCCATGGGCCGAGAAGCCGAAGGCGTGGAAGCAGGCCTCTTCGGTCTTGCTGGGCGAGATCACGGGCATGGCATCGGCCATCCGGCCCTCGATCCCGGCCCAGGAGCGGACGATGCGCGCGCCCTTGAGTTTCGGGAACATCTCGGTCGCGATCTTGGCGTTATAGGCCAGCTTCTTGTAGTCGAGGACCGTGGTCTCGGCGTCGCGGTCGGCCGTGCCACGATAGCCGCCCCCGATGATGATCGTGCCGTTGGGCACCTGCTTGATCGAAAGGATGCGGTCGGTCGCGCCCATCACGCCGCGGATGATCGGCGGCATACGTGCCGTCACCATCAGCATGGGCGCGGTGGTCTCCATCGGTACCTCCTCGCCCATCTGGGCGGAGATGCGGTCGCCCCAGGCACCGGCCGTGTTGACGAGGACGGGCGCCTGGAATTCCCCGGCATCGGTGCGCACGGTCCAGATGCCGGCGGCGCGCGAGACCTTCTCGACCCGCACGCCTTCCATGATGGTCTGGCCGAGGGCGCGGGCTTTGCGGGCGAAGGCGGTGGTCGTTCGGAAAGGATTCGCATGGCCGCAGCCGGGGGCGAAGATGCCGCCGACGCAATGCTCGGCGACATTGGGCTCCAATTGCCGCAACTCGTATTGGTCGATCAGCCGCTCGTGCTCATGGCCCAGGGCGCGAACTTTGTCGAAGCGTTCGCGCAGCTTCTCCATCTCGGCTTCGTTCTCGGCGATCTTCATGCGCCCATTCGGAATGAAGCCGCAGTCGTCGTCGACCAGGGATTCCATGCCGTGCCAGAGCTCTAGGGTCAGCGCGCTCAGGGGCAGTTCGCTCGGGAAGCGGCCGATGCGGCTGACTCCGCCCGCATTGACGCCCGAGGCGTGGCGGCCGGGATAATTCTTCTCGATCAGCAGGGCGCTGACGCCCTTGAGGCCCAGATGCACCGCGGTCGAACAACCCTGGATACCGCCGCCGATGATGATGACGTCTGGTTTGCGTGCGGAATCGCTTATGGCTTGGCTCCCGGTGCGGCCGGTTCCTTGGGCAGCGCGGCTTCGGGCGGGATGGTGCCGTCGTCGAAATCCATGATCGCGGTCAGATCGACCGGGCGGGCCGGCGGGCGCAGGCGGAAGGGGCCGATCTTCGCCGGATCGACGCCATGTACCTCGGCCATCAGCTCGGTCGCGGTCAGCATGCAGAGCCGGCCCTGGCATGGACCCATGCCGCAGCGCGACTGCGATTTCAGGGAATTGAGATTGGTCAGGCCCAACCGGGCCTGGCGCCGAATCTCACCTGCCGTCACCTCTTCGCAGCGGCAGGCCAGGGTGGCGTCGTTCTGCGGCCGGCGCATCGCATCGGCAGGCCGGTAAAGCGCGTCGAGGAAGGGACGGGCGCGCTGTTGCTCTCGCAGGGCGGCGCGTTCGGCCGTCGCGCGCTCGTCGCGTTCTCCTTCGGTGATCCGACCCAGCCGCCGGGCGATCTCCAGCGCAGCCAGTCGGCCGGAATGCTCGGCCGCGATCGCGCCGCCGATCCCCGCGCCGTCGCCGGCGAGGGCGATGCCTTCCATATTCGTGCCGCCCCAAGGATCGGTCGCGGGCCGCCAGTAGAGCTGCCGCGCATCCCAGTCATGGGCAATGCCCGTCGCCATGGCGAGATTCGGGTTGGGCACGACCCCTTGATGGATCAGGAGGAGAGGCGTTTCGACCCTTTCGGTCTTGCCGCGGGACTGGAATTCGAGTTCGCTGGCCCGGGCGTCGCCATGGACGCGGAGCCCGGTCGCGCCACGGTGAAAGGGCACGCCCGAGGCTTTGATCGCCCGCAGCAGGGCGAGACCCTTTTCGAGATAGCCGCCGGCCGACCAGGCCGAGGGCAGATGCGGGGCGGCCCTCCAATAGTTGCCGCGCGGCGTGGTTTCGACGATGGCGGCCGGCCGCACCCCGGCATGGAGATACTGTCCGGCAAGCTGGAAGAGCAGGGGGCCGCTGCCAGCCAAAACGACGCCATCCTCGGCCACCATGCCGGCCGATTTCATCAGGGTCTGAGCAGCGCCGGCCGTCATCACCCCGGGCAGGGTCCAGCCGGGAATGGGAAAGGGCCGTTCCATCGCGCCCGTAGCGAGCAGGACATGGTCGGCCGCGACCTCCTTGCCCTCGCCCGCGCGGGTGATGCTGATCGTCCGGTCCGACCGGATCTGCCAGACCACAGCGCCGCCGGCGAGTTCGGCGGAGGAGCGCCGGAAGGCCAGGGCCAGTTCGATGCCGCGCCGGTATTCCGCGCCCAGGGGGGCGAGATCGGCCAGGCCCGGTTGTTCCACCGCGCGGTAGATCTGGCCGCCGGGGGTTTCCTGCTCGTCCAGCACCAGGGTGTCGATACCGAATTCCGCGGCCAGGGTCGCACCCGCCATGCCGGCGGGTCCCGCGCCGACGACCGCGAGATCGTGGCGCGCCTTCATGCGCCAGGCTCCAACGGGGCGCCGTCCCAGTCCTGGCACTCGATCACCATGCTCTCGCGCAGGGGAGTCAGACAGGCCTGCTGGTTGGGTTCGCCGTCGATCACGACCAGGCATTCGTAGCAGGCGCCCATCATGCAATAGGGCGCGCGCGGGCTGGCGCTGACCGCCGAGGTGCGGGTCCGATAGAGTCCGGCCGCCAGCATCGCCGAGGCGATGCTCTGGCCCGCCGGCACCCGATGGGTGCGGCCTTCTATCGTGACCGTGACTTGGCGACTGTCCGGTTCCGTCAACCTGCGAAACATAGGTGTTCGCTCTCCTTCCAAAAGCGCAGCCGAAGACTAGCACCGCCATGCGGCTTGTCACCTGTCGATCCGACTGATTCGACAGGTTCTGGCGGGTTGCCCCCCCCTCATGCTTCGACAAGCTCAGCATGAGGGAACAATGAAAGCGGACCTCACCCCGGGCCTGTCGAAGAATGAGGGTGGCAACCGGCCTGCCCAAACGTGGCGGCTTGGCTAAATCCCGTCGGCGAAGCGGTGGACGCCGCAGGGGTCGGCTATGATACGCTGGGCCATGGCGTGGATATGGGGGATGCGCCGCTCCGCCAAGTCGATGCTGCCGGCATTGTCGCGCAGCAGGCGTTGGGCGGCCTCGTTCGCCTCGCCCAGCAGGGTGTCCTCGTCGACCTGGGTCAGGCGGCCGTCGCGCACCATCACCTCTCCCCCGACCAGCACGGTATCGACCGCGTAGCCCGATTCGTAGAAGCAGAGCTGGCGCATGGGGTCGATGCGCGGCTGGAGTTGCAGCGACCGGGTGTCGTAGAGCGCAAGGTCGGCGATCTGGCCCGGTTCGATCCGGCCGAGCGCGCCGCCGTAGCCGAGCGCGCGGGCGCCGTTGGCGGTGGCCATTTCCAGGGCGTCGCCTGCGTCGAACCAGTTTTTGTAATCGGGTTCCGTCGCGCGGGCGAGCATTGCGGCGAGACGGGTCTTCTCGAGCATTAGCATATTGCCGGTATTGACCCCGTCGGAGGAAACGGCGACGGGAATGCCGGCGCGCCGCAGCTTCTGCACGGGCGCGATGCCGGCGCCGGTGAAGAGGTTGCTGGCCGGGGCATGGACCACGGTGGCGCCGGCCTCGCGCACGATCTCGATGTCCCGGTCGCTGGCCCAGACGAAATGGGCGAGGGAGCTTTTCTCGCCCAGCAGCCCGAGTTCGGCCAGATAGCCCGTGAAGCCGTCCTTGTGGCGGGCGGCGGCCATGGCCATCTGGGTCTTGGTTTCCAGCATATGGCTGTGCAGGCCGATGCCATGCTCGGCGGCGAAAGCGGCGGTTTCGCGCAGCAGATCGTCGGAACAGCGCTGCACCCCGTCGACCCCGAGCAGCACGCCGAGCCGCCCTTCATGCCCCTGCCACTCGCCGAGGACATGGCGCATGGCGGCGAAATAGGCGGCGCGGTCCAGTCTTTCGCCCCGCAATCCTTCGGCCAGGTCGTCCGGCATTTCGCCGGGTTCGACCGGCACGGTGTCCAGATAGGGCAGATCGCCGAACATGGGGGCGACGGCGGCGCGCATGCCGGAATCGGCATAGGCCTGGAATTCGGCGTCGAGCAGTTCGGGCTTGTGCAGGGGCCGGTTGGGACAATGGTCGAGCACCCCGGTGGTGCCGGTCTTCAGCATCTCGATACAGCCGATCATGGCCGAGAGATAGGCGTCGCGCGGTCGCCGCTCGGCCGAGGCCGCGGTGACGTAGAGCATGAAGACGTCGAGGCAGGTGCGGTCGACCGTGCCCTTGAGCAGACCGGCATAGGAATGGATATGGGCGTTGACCAACCCAGGGAGGAGGATGCGCTCGCGAGCGTCGATGATTTCCGTGGTTTCGGACCCCGGGTCGATATTGTCCGGGCGAATTTCGCCGCTCGGCCCGACCGCGACGATGCGCCCGTCCTCGATCACGACATCGCCCGGGTCGATGACCCGGCGCGCCGCGTCCAGGGTCACGACCGCTGCGTTCTTGATCCAGATGCTTCCCGACATCGCATTCCCCCTCTCGAAAACGGAACTGTCGCCCGATTCGGGCGGGCCGTCCACGGGGTCGGCTGGCCAAGGCCGGGTTCAGAGCAGGTCGGTCGCAATCTCCCGCCATTCCTCGGTCAGGGGCGCCGTCGAATGGGGCTTGTCCGCGCGTTTGTACCAATAGCCGGCATTGCGCTCGTCGCCCTCGACCCGATGCAGGTAGGCATGGACCCAGGACCCGGTTGCATCCTTCTGGGACTGGGCCAGCTTATGGGCCTCGTCCCAGTCGCCCTTGGCATCGTGCCAGAGGGCGGCAAGGGCCGGGCCGATCCCTTCGGGCGGCGCGGCCTTGGTCAAGGATGCCTTGAAGCTGTCGAAATCCATTGCTGCCTCCGTCGTTGCTCGACGGGCCAGTCTACTCCGAAATAGCGGTCAGGGCGTAGAAGGCGGCCGCGGCGATCAGGGCCGTGGCGGGCACGGTGATGACCCAGGCGGCGACAATGGTGAGGAAATGCGACCGGCGCACCAGCTTGCGATGGCGCATCTCTTCCGGGGCGATCGGCTCGTCGCCGCCGGGCTCGTCGCCGCGCGCGCGCATCACCATCTCGCGCCGCTTGCGGCTGTGCTGGGTATAATATTCGCGTAAAAAGCCGACGCCGAAGACGGCGCCCACGGCGATATGGGTCGAGCTGACGGGCAGGCCGAGCGAGGAGGCGATGATCACCGTGATGGCCGCCGACAGGGCCACGCAATAGGCTCGCATCGGGTTCATCTTGGTGATCTTGCCGCCGACCATGCGGATCAGTTTGGGGCCGTAGAGAAAGAGGCCGAGGCTGATGCCGAAGGCGCCGATCACCATGATCCAGATGGGCACTTCGGCCTTGCGCGAAATATCGCCGAACTCCGCGCTGTGCAGGATCGCGGCCAGGGGGCCGATGGCGTTGGCGACATCGTTCGCGCCATGGGCGAAGGAGAGCAGGGCGGCTGAGCAGATCAGCGGGATGCGGAACAGGATGCGCAGCGACTGGTTGCGGTTCTCCATCCCCTTGGACTGGTAGCGCACGATCGGGCGCATGATCAGCCAGACGCCGGCGAAAACCGCGATGGAAAGCGGGCCGATGACGTTCGGAGCCGGCCGCCATATCTGCTTGAATCCCTTGATCGCGAGATAGAAGGCGAAAGCGCCGGCCATCAGCGCGACCAGCATCGGCACCCAGCGCCGGGCCGCGGCGATTTTGTCCTCGCGATAGATCACGTTGTGTTTGATGAAGGCGAGGAAGAGGGCGGCGATGACACCGCCCAGGACGGGAGAGATCACCCAGCTCAAGGCGATCGCCCCGAGGGTCGCCCAATTGACCAGTTGGAAGCCGACCGCCGCGATGCCTGCGCCCATCACCCCGCCCACCACGGCATGGGTGGTCGAGACCGGTGCCCCGAGATAGGTCGCGATATTGACCCAGACGGCCGAGGAGATCATCGCGGCCATCATCGCCCAGATGAAGACGTTGGTGTCCGAGACCAGGGTTGGGTCGATGATGTCCTTCGAGATGGTCGAAACCACGTCGCCGCCGGCGAGCAGGGCGCCCGCGCTTTCGAATATCGCGGCGATCGCCAGGGCGCCAACCATGGTCAGGGCGCGCGAGCCGACCGCCGGACCGACATTGTTGGCGACGTCATTGGCGCCGATGTTCAGGGCCATATAGCCGCCCAGAATCACCGCGATGACGATGATCGCGGCATCGGGGTTGACGCCGGCATAGACCGAGGCGATGAGCGCCGAAATGCCGAGGAAGACGATGGCGGCGCCATGGGACATCGCCATGCTGGCCGTCGTGCGTGCGGCCGCCTCGACATGGACGATCTTTTCCAGATCCTTGTCGAGCGACCTTTTCGTGGAATTCATTGCAGGCGGTTCCGGCTATCGCCGCCGAGCGCGCGGAGGGCGGCGCCTTCGGTATCGGCCAGGTCGCGGAGCAACCGCACCAGGCCCTTATCCGCCACCAGGCCGTACGCCTCCGGCAGATCGGTCCAGCGGACGGTGCGCTGATCCTTCTCGCGCCAGTCCATGCAGTGCAGGGTGACCGCGAGCGGATAGACATAGACCTCGCAATCGATCTCGTATCCCGCGCCCATGCGCTTGCTGAAGCGGTAGGTGCCGAGCGGTTCGCTATGGATATCGCCCAGGACGCCGGCCTCTTCCTCGGCCTCCCGGGCCGCGGCTTCGGGCATGGACAAGGCCCCGGAAGGCCAGCCCTTGGGCACGATCCAACGACCCGAACGGCGCGAGGTCACGAGCAGAATCTCGATCCGGGACGCGGTCTCGATAAACGGAAGGGCTGCGACCTGGCGAACTGATCTCGATTTGAAAAACACGGTGGACCGGCTGCCCGTCTGTTGCGGCGCGCGATACTAACCCACCGAACCCGTCGAAGGCGAGCGGCTCGGCGCGGTCGGCGGGTTAGTATCGCGGTTTCGGATTCAGACGCGGTGCGGGCCGTCGTGGCGGCCTGGTCCGTGCCCGCCGGAACCCTGGTCGGGAGCCTCGCGGCGGCCGTGCGCGATGCTGTCTGGCCCCGTCGCCATGGGCGTTCTGCTGGCCATGGCGGGGCTGGTCTATGCCGCCCGCGCGGGCGGCTACTGGCTGATGGGCCGGGTTCGGATCGCGCCCTTTGTCAGCTCATGGCTGGGCCAGGTCCCAGGCGCCGCCCTGATCGCCCCGCTGGCGCGCGATGTCGCGGCCGGCGGTCCGGCGGAATGGGCCACGCTGGTGATCGCCTTCGGGATGGTGCGCGCCGGGACCAACGACGCGCTGGCCATTGGCGCGGCGGTCGCAGGCCTCGCCGGGATGCGCGCCGTCGGCCTTTAGACCCCTCGTTCCGGGAGGACCTAGTCGCTCTTCTTCTTGGTCATGAAGGCCGGGGTGATGCCCTCGAGCGCGCCGCCCAGGACCGACATGCGGTAGAGATGGCCCATCATAATCACGGCATCCTCACGGCTCATATCCATGCCGCGCTGGAAGGATTCCATCTCGACCCGGACCGCCAGCGGCGGCAGGGAGGCGACCTTCTCGGCGATCTCCTGGGCGCGGGCGGCGAGGTCATCGCGCGGCACGATCTCGTTGACGTAATGCCATTCCATCGCCTTTTCGGCGCCGAACCGCTCGGCCGTCAGCATGCACCACATGGCGGCGGTATGGGGCATCTGCCGGCCTAGACGCAGCATTCCGCCGATCCCGCCCATGCCATAGGCGACCTCGGGCAGGCCGAATTCCGCCTCGGGCGCGCAGATGCGCAGATCGGTGAGATGGGTCAGCATCATGAAACCCTGGCCCAGGGCATAGCCGTCGACCGCGGCGATGATCGGCTTGAAGCGTTCGATGCGCAGGATTTCCTGGTCCCAGCCCGGCCGGGCCGGCGGATCGGAACGGCGCTTCGCCGTGGAAAGCTGGCGCTCCAGCATCGTCCGGTTCGACGGGTCGGCCGCCTTCCATTTGAGGTCGTCGCCGGCGCAGAAGGAACAGCCGTCGGCACCCTTCATGATGGCGACATGGATGCGATCGTCGCCAGTGAACTCGGTCAGCACCCGGTGCATCTCCTTGTGCATTTCGGGCTGCATGATGCTGAGGCGGCCGTTGTCGATGGTGATGGTTGCGATGGCGCCGTCGGTCTCGTAGCGGATGGGCATGACTTCTCCCTTGTTGGGCGTGATTGGTGGAAGGGCTGGCGGCTAGCGCCAGACCTCGCCCTTGCGGTCATAGGCGCCGATGCGCAGGTCGTCGTTCTCGGCGCGCAGCTTCTTCTTCTCGACCCGGTCGCTTTCCAGGGTGCGCGGCAATTCGCTCCGGTATTCCCAATAGCGCGGCACCTTGAAGGCGGCGAGGTTGGTCTTGGCATGCTCGACGACCCGCTCGAGCGGCAGGTCCGCCATCGTCATGCCCGGCTGAAGCTGGATGTAGAGCTTCACCTCCTCGTCGGAATAGGGATCGGGCACGGCGAGGGCGGCGGCGTCGCGCACCTCGGGCAGCAGGCGCATCACGGCCTCGATCTCGCGCGCCGCGATATTCTCGCCGCGCCGCCGGATCATGTCCTTGATGCGGCCGACGAGATAGTAGTAGCCGTCGCGGTCGACCCGGGCGATATCGCCGGTGCGGAACCAGCCGTCGCCGGGCATCAGCTCGGCATTGGCCTCCGGTTTTTTCCAATAGGCCTGGAGGATGCTGTTGCCCCGGGTCCAGATCTCGCCTTCCTGGCCTGTTGCGACCTCGCGGCCCTGGGGATCGCGCAGGCTGATCTCGCGCTCGGGTGCGACCACGCCGCAGCTACCGCTGCCCGTGCGCGCCGCGACCTCATGGGCGGGCATGTAGGAAATATGACCGGTCTCGGTCATGCCGTAGAGTTCCTGGCCGAGGACCTGAAAGCGGTCCTGGAAATCGGCCTGATGTTCCTTGGTCAGCCCGAAGATGTTGGAAACCTTGAGCGCGTTCTTGCCATCCTCGGGATGGTGCGGCTGTTTGTAGACGGCCTCGAAGACGGCCATGTTATCGCAGCCCAGACGGCGCACGTTCTCCATGTAGTTCCGCGCGCTCGGCCGGCGCGGCACGTAGAGCGCGCCGCCGTTGAAGCCGGCGTTGAGCAGCATCCGCTGCAGCATCATGTAGTAGAAATTTGCCCCGCCGTAGATCCGCGTGATCGGCGTCGCCCAGATGGCGGTGCAGACATAGCCGAGCGAGAGCCAGTAGCGGTGCGACAGCATGCAGCCCTTGGGGAAGCCGGTGGTGCCCGAGGTGTATTGGATATTGATCATGGCGTCGGGATCGACCGCGGCCTCCGGCGCGAAATCGGGCGAGGCCTCGGCATAGAGGGACTCCCAGGCGCGCTGCCTGCCGTCGGCCGCGCCGCCGACCACCACGATGCGCGAATCCGGCACCGGCGGGTTTTCGATCGACCGGTAATGCTCAAGCAGTTCGGCATGGATGACCAGGAACTCGGCCTCACCGTCGGTGAGGGCGTATTCGACCTCGCGCGGGGTGTAGGAGATGTTGACCGGAATCATGACCGCGCCGAGCCGGGCGAGGCCGAGCCAGGCGAGGGGGAATGCGGGCACGTTGGGCAGCATCACGGCGACATGGCTGCCGGGGCCCACGCCGAGGCCGCGCAGCAGATTGGCCGTGCGCAGGGTGGCCTCCTGCAACCCTCCCCAGGTCAAGTCGATGCCCTCGTCGAAGAAGGACAGGGCCGACTTGTCCCGATGGCGTGCGGCGAAGCCGTCTATGGCCGCGCCCAGATTGGGCGGCAAATCCGTGGCCTCGACCCTGCGGCGCATCTCCTCCGGCTCGACCTTCTCGAAATCCGTGAACAAACCCCTGTTCTCCCTCAAGATTGGGCGTGGGACGATAGCCCAAGGTGCGCGCGGCGCATACCGACTCATCCGGCTGCGCGGCTATTCGGCACCGCATCGTAAAAGCCTGCCATACTGGGCGCGCGCGGCGATGCCGTCGCAGCATGGAAAACAGCAGGCCAAGACTGGCCGAAAGCCTATTCGTCGAATTTTTCGACAGCGACGACCTTCACGACGAGGAACTGGACCGTGGCGGGTTGAAATTCTGCTGCGGCGGTTGCGTCGGTGCGAGCGGTTAGGAAAAGCACATACGCGGCGGGCGGTTCATGCCGGTGCGATATTCGTCGTGCCATGACCGCGTGACGTTTTCTCCGATCCGACCTATCTGATAAGCTGACTAGCGTCGCGCCCAACTGGCGCGGCTTCACGGATAGGACCCTGGGGAGGGGACACGGACTATGGCGCTCGCCGCCGTCAGCCTCGACGACAAATACGTCCTGGATTCGGGGCGCATCTATCTCACCGGCAGCCAGGCCCTGGTGCGCCTGCCGATCCTGCAGCGCCAGCGCGATCTGGCGGCGGGTCTGAACACCGCCGGCTTCATCTCGGGCTATCGCGGCTCGCCCATGCATGCGCTCGACCAACAGCTCTGGCGCGCGCCCAAGGTGATTGCGGAAAACCACATCCATTTCCTGCCCGCGGTGAACGAGGATCTGGCGGCGACCTCGATCTGGGGTTCGCAGCAGGTCGGCCTGTTCGGCGACGCGAAATACGACGGCGTATTCGCCCTCTGGTACGGCAAGGGACCGGGGCTCGACCGCAGCGTCGACGCGATCCGCCATGCCAATCTCGCCGGCACCTCCAAGCATGGCGGCGTGCTGGCCCTGGCGGGCGACGATCACGGCATGCGCTCCTCCGACGTGCCGGCCCATTGCGAGCCGACCTTCGAGGACCTGTCGATGCCGGTCCTCTATCCCGCCAATGTGCAGGAGGTGCTGGATCTCGGCCTCTACGGCATCGCCATGTCGCGCTTCTGCGGCGCCTGGGTCGGTTTCAAGATGGTGTTCGAAACGGTCGATACCTCCGTCTCCGTCGATGCCGATCACAGCCGGGTCCAGATCGTCACCCCGGAGTTCGATTTCCCGGCCGGCGGCCCGCATATCCGCCTGCCCGACACCTGGAACCTGCATGAGCGCCGGCTGCGCGAGGTCAAGCTGCCCGCCGCCCTGGCCTTCGCCCGCGCCAACAACCTGAACCGCGTCACCCTGGAAAGCCCGAAGCCGCGCTTCGGCATCGTCGCCGCCGGCAAGGGCTGGCTCGACGTGCGCCAGGCCCTGCGCGAGCTGGGGCTCGACGACCGCAAGGCCGCCGAACTCGGCATCACGGTCTTCAAGGTCGGTATGCCCTTTCCCCAGGATATCGACGCCTATCGCGCCTTCGCGGACGGGCTGGAGGAGATTCTGGTCGTCGAGGAGAAGCGTGAGCAGATCGAACGCGCGGTCAAGGATGCCTGCTACACCCTGCCCGAGGGCCGCCGGCCGCGCATCACGGGCCGCCATGACGAGGAGGGGCGCCAGCAACTCGACCCTGTGGGCGAACTCTCGCCCGAGGCGGTCACCCGGGTCCTCGCCCGGCGGATCGGCCGGTTCCATGACAGCGAGGGGATCACGGCGCGTCTCGCCTTCCTCGACGCCCAAGCGCAGCGCAGCGCGGTGCGGCCCGCCATCGGCCTCGCCCGGCTGCCCTATTTTTGCTCCGGCTGTCCGCACAACACCTCGACCAAGGTGCCCGAGGGCAGCCGCGGCCAGGGGGGTGTCGGCTGTCATTTCATGTCGACCTATATGGATCGCAACGTCTCGACCCATACCCATATGGGCGGCGAGGGCGCGACCTGGCTCGGCCAGGCGCCCTTCGTCAAGACCGAACATATCTTCCAGAACATGGGCGACGGGACCTATTTCCATTCCGGCCTGCTGGCGATCCGCGCGGCGGCCAGCGCCAAGGCGCGCATCACCTACAAGATCTTGTTCAACGATGCCGTTGCCATGACCGGCGGCCAGCCGGTCGACGGGCCGATCACCGTGCCCGCGATCACCCATCAGGTCGCTTCCGAGGGGGTCGGGCGGATCGCGGTGGTCAGCGACGAGCCGGAGAAATATCCGGTCGGCACCGATTTCGCGCCGGGCGTGACGATCCACCACCGCAACGCTCTGGACCAGGTCCAGCGCGATCTGCGCGAATGGCCCGGCACCTCGGTGATGATCTACGATCAGACCTGCGCGGCCGAGTTGCGCCGCCGGCGCAAGCGCGGCAAGGCGCCCAATCCCGACAAACGGGTCTTCATCAACGACCGGGTCTGCGAGGGCTGCGGCGACTGCAACGAGAAATCCAACTGCCTCTCGGTCATTCCGATCCAGACCGAGTTCGGCCGCAAGCGGATGATCGACCAGTCCTCCTGCAACAAGGATTTTTCCTGCTTGAAAGGCTTCTGTCCCAGCTTTGTGACCGTGCGCGGCGGCCGCCCGCGCAAGGGCTGGGGCGTGGGATCCGCGCCCGAGGCGTTGCGCGATCTGCCCAGGCCCGTGGTGCCCGCGGTGCCGGAGGACGATACCTACGGCATCCTGGTGACGGGCGTCGGCGGCACCGGCGTCGTCACGATCGGCGCCCTGCTTGGCATGGCGGGGCATCTGGAGGGCAAGGGCGTCTCCATCGTCGACCAGCTGGGCATGGCCCAGAAGGGCGGCGCGGTGGTCAGCCATGTCCGTTTCGGTCGGTCGCCGGAGGATATCCGGGCGGTGCGCCTGAACGCGGGCAATGCTGATCTGCTGCTCGGTTGCGACAATCTGGTGTCCGGCGGCGACGACGTGCTGTCCACGGTCCAGCCGGGGCGCACCCGCGCGGTCATCAATTCCCATGAATCGATCACCGGCGATTTCACTCGCAACCCGGACCTGATCTTCCCGACCGACACCCTGGAAGCGCGGATCGCCGAAACGGTGGGGCGGGACGCCTGCGAATTCTTCGACGCCAGCACCCTGGCGATGCGGCTGCTCGGCGATTCCATCGCCTCCAACCTCTTCGTCGTCGGCTACGCCTGGCAGAAGGGTCTGCTGCCGGTGTCGGACGAGGCGATCCTGCGGGCCATCGAGCTCAACGGCGTCGCCATCGACTGGAACAAGGAAGCCTTCCTCTGGGGCCGCCGGGCGGCCCACGACATGAAGGCCGTGCAGGACCTGGCTGCGCCGGCCGAGGTCTCGCCCAGCCGCAAGCTTTCGGAAAGCCTGGACGAGATGATCGATCGGCGGACCGCCGATCTGACTGATTACCAGAATGCCGCCTATGCCCGGCGCTACCGCGATCTGGTCGAGCGCGCGCGCGCGGTCGAGCAGGACAAGTCCAAGGGCATGACCGGATTGGCCGAGGCGGTGGCACGCTACGCCTACAAGCTGATGGCCTATAAGGACGAATACGAGGTTGCGCGGCTCTACGCCGATCCGCATTTCCGGCGCAAGCTGGGCGAGGCCTTCGAGGGCGATTACAAGCTCGAATTCAACCTTGCCCCGCCGATCATGGCCCCGCGCGACAAGGATACGGGCGAGCTGACCAAGATGACCTTCGGCGCCTGGATGCTGCCGGCTTTCGGTCTGCTAGCCAAGCTGCGCTTCGTGCGCGGCTCTGCAATCGATCCCTTCGGCAAGTCGGCCGAGCGGCGCGAGCAGCGGGCGCTGATCGTCGAGTACGAGGCGACGGTGGCCGAACTGCTCGACCGGCTCGACCATGACAGCCATGCCCTGGCCGTCGAGATCGCGTCTGTCCCGGAAGACATCCGCGGCTATGGCCATGTGAAGGAACGCCATCTGCAGGCCGTGCGGGCCAAGTGGGATTCGCTGATGGCGGCCTGGCGGGGTTCGCGGCCGCAATCGACGGCGGCGGAATAGCGCAGGAGAAACAGTCATGGCCGACAAGACCGTCCTGGTGACCGGGGCGCGGGGGCAGATCGGGCGTTATGTCGCCCAGCAATTCGCGCGTACGCCGGGTTGGCGGTCCATCGGCCTGTCGCGGTCGGCACCCGAATTCGACGTCGATTTCGAACATCTGTCGGTCGATCTGCTGGACCCGAAGGATTGCCTCGAGAAAATCTGCGCGATCTCCGGGGTCACCCACCTGGTCCATGCGGCCTTCCAGCCGCGCGGCAGCGATGCCGAGACCATCGCGGCCAATGTGGCCATGCTGGCCAATTTCATCGATGGGGCGGAGGCGGCCTCGCTCTCGATC
>CAUZWC010000030.1:0-17815 GCA_963583595.1 Alphaproteobacteria bacterium
CAGCGCCTCAAGCGAATCGGCGAAGGGCGGCCAGTTGCGGCCGCTCAGCATGAAGCTGCGCCCGTCCTCGGGCTGCACCTCGACGTCGTATCGGGCGGCGATGAGGTCCCACATCTTGGGAAAACGACCGCTGAACAGCAGTTTGGGATCGGCCTCGCGCACATCGGCCTGGGCCTGGGCATAGGCGGCGAGAAGCTCGCTGTCGCTCGCTTTGGGATGGGTCGGCAGGATGCGCGGCCTGAGCCAGTTCAGGATCCCGGTCTCGGAATCGATGATCGTGCCGATCATATCGAAAGTCAGGGCGTCGAAATCGGTCAGGCGCATGGGGGAATTCTCAGTCTGGTGTCCAATGGGGACATGGCGTTGAGCTTGCGTCGAATTGAACGCTACTCGTGTTTCGAAGTACAGGTTGGCCTCAGCCGCGCTGGTTGAAGCGGCGGCCGACTAGGGCGGCGGCGATATTGATCTTCTGGATGTCGATGGCGCCACCCGCGATACCCCAGGCCCAGGAATCGCGCAGCCGCTGCTCCATCCCGAAACCCTTGTGATAGCCGTAGCCGCCCATCAGCTGGACGGCCGCGCCGCAGACCTCGCGGGTCATCTCGTTGGCGAAGCATTTGGCGATGCTGGAATCGAGGATCGAGGGCATGCCCTCGGCATTCGAGGCGGCCCGGTGGATCAGCAGGCGCGCGGCTTCGACCTTGGTCGCCATCTCGGCGAGGCGAAGCTGGACGGCCTGGAATTCGACGATTTCGCGGCCGAACTGCTTGCGCTCCTGGACATAGGCCAGGACCTCCTCCAGGGCGCCGGCGGCGACCCCCAGGGACATGGTGGCGTTGCCGCAGCGCTCCAGGTCGAAAGCTTCCATCAGCTTGCCGAAGCCGCCCGCCGGCACGATCAGATTCTCCCTGGGCACGGCGACCGAATCGAAATGGATGTCACGGGTCGGAATGCCGCGAAAGCCCATCAGGTTCTCACGTAGTCCGAAGCCAACCCCGTCCGCGTCCTTGTCGACATAGAGGGCGCCGATGCCCTTGGCGCCCTTCTGCTCGCTCATCCGACAATAGACGACATAGCCTTCGGCATGGCCCGAGCCGCTGGTCCAGCGCTTGTGGCCGTCTAGCACCCAGCCGTCGGCCGTTTCGGCGGCCTTGGTCGATAGATCGGTCAGGCCTGAGCCGGCATCCGGCTCGGACATGGCGACCGAGACCTGCATCTCGCCGGCCGCCACCTTGGGCAGGATGCGGCCCTTCAGGTCGTCGCCGCCGAAGCGCTGGATCGCCTTGACCGGGCCGACCAGGGCCTCGAAGACGGGGAAGGCGACGGCGCCCGAGATGCGCGCGAATTCCTCCAGCACGATCAGGGCTTCGAGATTGCCCAGGCCCAGTCCGCCGTATTTGACCGGATGGTTGACCCCCAGGAAGCCCATCTTGGCATAGCGCCGGCGCATCTCGTCCGAGACCGGTTCGTCCTTTTCCTCAAGCTCGCGGGCGAGGTCGGGCAGTTCGGCCCGGGCGAAGCGCCGCGCCGTGTCCTGCAACGCCCTCTGGTCCTCGGTAAGCTGGAAATTCATGGACTAAGCTCCTGGCAGGATGTCGAACAAGGCCGGCGCACCCTTCGAGACGGCCCTGCGGGCCTCCTCAGGGTGAGGTTCATCTGGTTTTCCCTTATCCTGAGGAGCTCGCGCAAGCGAGTGTCTCGAAGGATGTTTGGCACAACGCCCCTTCTGAATCGTCAATCCGCGATGGCGATGTCGAGCCAGCGCTGGGGCGTGGTGGTGGCTGTGTCGCCGGGGCGGAGGAGAACCGTGGTGGTCGCCGATTCGATGACCGCCGGTCCCTTGATCACCTGGCCCGAGGCGAGCTCGCCGAAGGGATAGGCTTTCGCGTCCATCCATTTGCCCAGATAGACCTTGCGCGAGCCGGTCGATTTGGCCGGCTTGCCCTTGGACGCCTTGGGCTCGTCCGGCGGGGCGGGCAGGGTGCCGATGGTCGTGACCCGAGCGTTGATCAGCACCGGGTCCTGATCGTCGAGGTAATAGGTGTAGAGCTCCTCGTGCCGGGCCTCGAAGGCGCGCTTGAGCTTTTCGGCTAGATTGGGTCCGGAAAGGTCGATGCCGTCGAGCGGCACGTCGATCTCGTAGACCTGCTCGCCGTAGCGCATCTCGGCCGAAAGCTTGCTTTCGATCGGCCCGTCGGTCCAGCCGGCCATGCGCTCGCGCCCCTTGGTCTCGAGGTCGCCGTAGAGCGCGCGCAGGGCCGCGACGTCCAGAGTCGCCATCTCGTCGATGTGGGAGCGGATGGCCTCGAAGCGCAGTTCGGTCGCCAGCATGCCCCAGGCCGAGAGGACCGAGGCGACGCGCGGCACGATGACCCGCTTGATGTTGATCAGCCGGGCCAGTTCGGTGACCTGCAACCCGGCCGCGCCGCCGAAGCCGAGCAGGGCGAAGCGGCGGGGATCGACGCCCCGGCGGACGGTGGCCAGGCGGATGCCTTCGGCCATCTGGGTGTTGACCACCCGGTGCACGCCTTCCGCCGCGCGGATGGCGTCGATGCCGAGTTCGTCGCCCAGGCGGCTCAGCACGGCCTCCGCCGACTTGCGGTCGAGAGCCGCCTTGCCGCCCATGAAGGCGTCCGGATCGAGATAGCCGAGCACGATGCTGGCATCGGTGACGGTCGCGAAGGTGCCGCCGTTGCCGTAGCAGGCCGGGCCAGGATCGGCGCCCGCGCTCTGCGGGCCGACCTTCAGCAAGCCGCCGCCATCGACCCGGGCGATCGAGCCGCCGCCCGCGCCTAGGGTGGTGATGTCGAGGCTGGGCAGGGCGATCTTTTCCTGGGCGATCGCCTTGTCCACGGCCAGTAGGGCCTTGCCGTTCACGATCAGCGAGATGTCGCTCGAGGTGCCGCCCATGTCGAAGGGGACAAGATCGGGCGCCTTCAGCATTTCGGCCACCCGGCGGGCGCCGGCCAGCCCGCCGGCCGGGCCGGACAGCACCGTGCCGGCCGCGACACGGATGGTCTCCTCGATCGGCGCGACGCCGCCATGGGACTGCATGATCAGAACGGGGCCCTTGTAGCCGGCATCCGCCAGACGCCCTTCGAGGCGGCCGAGATAGCGCGCGATCAACGGCCCGACATAGGCGTTCACGACCGTGGTCGAGATGCGCTCGTATTCCTTGATCTTGGGCAGCACTTCCGAGGACAGGCTGACATAGACCCCCGGCAGTAGCTTCTCCAGCGCCTTGCGGGTTGCTCGCTCATGCTTGTCGTCGCGGTAGGAATGCAGATAGCAGACCGCGACCGCGCCGACCTTGGCCCGCTTGAGGCCCTGGATAGCCTTCTCCAGCGAAGCCATGTCGAGCTTGGTCTCGACTTTGCCGTCGGCGCGCATCCGCTCGCGCACGCCGAAGCGCAGATGGCGCGGCACCAGCGGCTCCTCGCGCGGCAGGCGCATGTTGTAGCGCTCGGGTTTCAGCCCCTCGCGCATTTCCAGCACGTCGCGATGGCCCTCGGTGGTGAGCAGCCCGACCTTGGCGCCCTTGCGTTCGAGCAGGGCGTTGGTCGCCACGGTCATGCCGTGGACCACGCGGTCGGTCTTGGCCAACAGGTCGGCGCGGTCCATGCCCAGTTCCTCGGCCAGGGCGATCAAGCCATCCAGCACGCCGATGGACTGGTCCTGGGGCGTGCTGGCCGCCTTGGTGAAGGTGACGCGTCCGGTCTCGTCGACCGCGACCACATCCGTGAAGGTGCCCCCGACGTCGACAGCGATGCGATACATAATTCAGGCCCTCTTGCTGCGCTTGGGGGCGCGGGTGGTGACGAAACCGTCCAGGCGGTCCTTGCCGCGCTCCTCCTCGGTGCGCTTGGCCGGGTTGCCCCAGCCGCCGCCGCCGGCGGCATGGATCTCGAAGACCGTGCAGGGCGGCACGGGGATGCCCTCATGCTTGGTGGCGAGGACATGAGGCCGCTTGCCCGGCGCGTGCATGACGTAGCGATGGGGCTTGCCCGGTTCGCCGCCCGCCATGCCGCAGGGGCCGTGGCGCGTGCCGTCGCCGGCCATATTGGCGACGCAGGGCTTCTCGGTCTCGACGACCAGTTCCAGATCGCCGCCGACGCCGCCGACATAGCGGCCATCGCCGCCCGAATTGGGCCGGAACTCATGCTTCTTGAAGAAGAAGGGAAAGCGCACCTCGGCGATCTCGACGGAGCCGAACTTGAGGCCGCCGGCCGAATGCCATTCGCCGGAATTGTGCCAGCCGTCGCCGCCGGGCGAGGCGCCCGCGCCCGGCCGGGCATGGAACATATGCCAGATGAAGTCCTTTTTCGTGCGCGGATCCTGGCCCTTGAGCGCGATGCGCAGGCGCTTTCCCCAGCCGGCCATCGCGCGGTCGCGGCAGGCGGGAGCGAGGGCGGTGACGACCGCCTCGATGATCTCCTGCGCGCAATGGGAGGTGGACATGGTGACCGGGGCCCAGTCGTCGGGCATGACGATCGTGCCTTGCTTCACCAGGATCTTCACCGGCCGCATGGTGCCGTCGTTCTTGGTGACCTCCGGGTCGAGCAGATAGGTCAGGGCCATGGCCACGCCCGAGCGGGTGTTGGCCCAGGAGGAATTCAGGAAGCTGGTGACCTGGCCGTCGGATTTGGTCAGATCGACGGTCATGTCGCCGCCCTTGATCGTGACCGTGGCGCGGATCGTGATGTCGTCGTTGCCGCGGCCGTCGTCGTCGAGCACGCCCTTGCCCTTGTAGATGCCGTCCTTCCAGCTGGAAATGATCGCCCGCGTCTCGGCCTCGGCCGCGTCGAGGATGCGGTCGAGGGAGCCGGTGACCGTCTCGACCCCCAGGTCGTCGATGAATTCCAGCAGGCGCCGTTCGCCCAGCCGGACCGAGCCGATCTGCGCCGCCAGGTCGCCCAGGAAGTCGCGCGGATGGCGGACATTGACGCGCATCATGCGGATGATGTCCTCGCGCGCCTCGCCGTTCTGGTAAAGGCGGATGGGGGGCACGCGCAGCCCCTCCTGCCAGATCTCGGTCGCCGAGGCGTTATAGGCGCCGTAGGTCGCGCCGCCGATATCCGAGTGATGTGCCCGGTTGATCGCCCAGAACAGCAGCTTGCCGTCCTTGAAGACCGGCAGGCAGGCGGTCAGGTCCGGCAGGTGGCTGCCCCCGAAATAGGGGTCGTTCAGCATGAAGATATCGCCCGGATGGATGTCTTCGCCGAAGGCCTCCAGGGTCGAGATGACCGAGGACGGCATCGCGCCGACATGGACCGGGATGTATTCGGCCTGGGCCACGAGCTGGCCCTTGGCGTCGGTGATCGCGGTCGAGAAGTCCCGGCTCGAATTCAGGATCTGCGAGAAGGAGGTGCGCAGCATCGCCTCGCCCATCTCGTCGACGATGCCGACGAGACGGTGCTGGACGACCGAGACGGTGATCGGGTCTGGCGCGTTCTTCCCGGCTTTCTTCGGGGCATTCTTGGATGTCTTCTTGGAGGCGGCCATGGTGGCGTATGTCCCTGTATTGTGGTGACGGGAAGGTGTCTGTCGGGCGGACAAGGTCAAACGGTGATATGGGGGGCCATGGCTGTCATGCCGCGCCGTCCCCGCCAGCGTTCAGCACTGTATCGATTTCCGCCTCGCTCAGCCCGGCTTCTTCCAGGATTTCCCGGCCGTGCTCGCCCAGCAGCGGCTGGTGGCGGCGCACGGGCAGGGTCTCGCGATCGAAGCGGTAGGGCGTGCCGGGCATTTCCAGCTTGCCTTCGCTCGGGTGGTCGAAGGGTCGGAAGAAGCCGGTTGCGGTCAGATGTTCGTCGCCGCGCAGATCCTCCAGCCGGTTGACCGGGCCGGAGGGTATCTCGGCCTCGCGCAGGATGTCGAGCCATTCTGCGGTGCTGCGCTGGACCAGGGCTTCGCTGGCCAGGGGGTAGAGCTTGTCGATGTTGCGCGAGCGGTCGGGCATGGTTCGGAAGCGCGGGTCCTCGGCCAGTTCGGGCCGGCCGATCAGGGCCCAGAAGCGCCGCCATTGGGCATCGGTATAGGCGAGCACGCAGATATAGCCGTCGGCGGTCGGGTGCGGCCGCCGCCCGCGGGTCAGCGCCCGGGGATAGCCGGGGCCGGTTTCGGGTGGCACGAAGATCGCGCCATACTGGTGCTCGATCAGGGTATAGGCGGTCATGCCCTCGAACATCGCCGTTTCGACATAGACGCCCTTGCCGGTGCGCAGGCGCTGCACCATCCCGGCCAGGATGCCGGCGGCGGCCAGCACGCCGGCCGTTTTGTCGGCGATCACGGCGGGGATGAGCATGGGCACGCCGTCGCGCGGGATGAAGCTGCCGGCGATGCCGGACTGGCCCTGAATCACGTCGTCATAGGCCGGGCGGCCGCCATAGGGGCCGTCCTCGCGGTAGCCGTGCAGCGCGCCGTAGACGATTCCGGGATTGCGGGCGAGGACCGAATCCGGGTCGAAGCCCAGACCCGCGATCTTCTGGGGCCGGATGTTGTGGACGAAGGCATCGGCCGTGTCGATCAGGCGCCACAGGGCATCGCGCGCCGGCTCTGTCTTGAGGTCGAGGACGACGCTGCGCTTGTTGCGGTTCGAGCCCATGAAGACCGCGCCCATGCCAGCGCTGCGGGCCGGGCCGATGGCGCGGGTGATATCGCCCTCCGGCGCCTCGATCTTGATGACCTCGGCGCCGAAATCGCCCAGCAACTGGGTCGTGTACGGGCCATAGATCACGGTCGTCAGATCGAGGATTCGCAGGCCCGAGAGGGGCAAGGGGCCGGTGCTGGGCATGGCCGCGCTCAGATCACCGCACGGCCGCGCAGCCCGGCGATCTCGTCCTCGGAGAGGTCGAGGAGCTCGCGATAGATCGTGGAGTTGTCCTGGCCCATGTCGGGGCCGAGGGATTTCACCTGCCCCGGCGTGCGCGACAGTTTGGGCACCACGCCGGGCAGCACGACCTCGCCCGCCAGTTCGTCCTGCAGGGCGACGAACATGTCGCGCGCCAGGAACTGGGGGTGGGCGCAGATATCGGCGATCGAGAGGATTGGCGCGCAGGGCACCTCGAATTTGTCACAGGCTTCGACCACCGCCTCGCGCGGCATGGAGGTGGTCCAATCCTGGGTGATGCCCTCGACCTCGTCGCGATGGGCGATGCGGTCGTCGCTCAGCGCGTAGCGCAGGTCCTCGGCCAGTTCCGGGCGGCCCATGGCTTGGCACAGGCGCTGGAACATCTTGTCGTTGGTGCAGGAGAGCGAGACCCAGCCGCCGCCGCCGGTCGGGAAGTTGCGGTTGGGCGCGGCGGCCGGGGTCTGCGAGCCGGTCCGCTCGCGGACATGGCCGTGCATCTTGTAGTTGGGCAGGGTCTGGTCGAGCGAGCGGAACATGGCCTCGACCAGGGACAGGTCGATGACCTGCCCCTTGCCGCTGGCGTCCCTTTCCCGCAGCGCCAAGGTCACACCCAGCGCGCCGTAGACCGCGCAGACATAATCGGCGAGGGAGGAGGGGCCGGGATTGACCGGCGCGCCGTCCGGCTCGCCCGCCAGATAGCCGACGCCGCTCAGGGCATGGGCCATGCGGGCGAAGCCAATCTTCCCGGCCCAGGGCCCGGTCTGGCCATAGGCCGAGATGCGCAGCAGCACGAGGCCGGGGTTGATCGCGGAAAGCACGTCATAGCCCAGGCCCCAGCGTTCGAAAGTGCCGGGCCGGAAATTCTCGCAGACCACATCGGCCTTGACGGCCATGCGCTTGAACAGTTCCGCGCCCTCGGGCTTGCCGAGATCGAGGGTGATGCCGCGCTTGTTGCGCGATTCGTTCATCCAGAACAGGGACGCGTCGGGCCGCCCGCTGGGCGCGCCGAAGCGGCGCAGCGGGTCGCCGATCCCCGGCTTCTCGATCTTGATCACCTCGGCGCCGAATTCGCTCAGGATGGCGGCCGCGACCGGGGCCGCGATATAGGTCGCGGCATCCAGCACGCGAATGCCGGCCAGCGGCAGCGCGTTATTCTCGCCCACTCGATTCCTCCCTCATGCAGACGGCCGGCATCCTAGCGGCGCAGGCGGGCAAGGCAAATGCGTTGGCGGGTTTTCCCGGTGGTCGGCGGGCCGCTTTCATCGCGCGCTTTACCGCGCCGGCTGTCGAGGCGGGGTTCCTTTGCTGGCGACACCGCACCTGATACAGATCGACGCACCGTACCCATTTGTCGCTTGAGGGAAACCGGAATGGAAGTCACGAAAATCGACCCGGCCGCCATGGGGCGCCTGGCGAAAGCTCTGGCTTTCATTTGCGGGCCGGATCATGCGACCACGCTCGCCCTCAAGGCCGCCGCCGAGAGTGGTTCTGAATCGGACGCCAGGAAAGCGCGCGCATTGTTCCTGAAATTGAAGCCCGGCGACCGTCAGGCGGCAATGACCATGCTCGGCGATTGATCGGCACGGCGCGCCGCACGAACGCGGCCGGACGTGAAATGGCCCGTCGCAAGGACGGGCCGCTCAATCGGACCATGGAGCCGAAGCGCCTGCCCCAGACCGCAGAGGGCCGAGGCAGGTCTCCGGATCAAGCGCCGAGACTAAGATTTGCCGATGTGGAGCACACCGAACATGCCGCCGTTCGACATGGATGTCGAAAACTTCTCCCTATGCCTCTCATCGAGGACCTCGTCCACGAGCTTGTCATCGTGGATCGTTTCAAACGCAATATTTTCGAACATGTCCTGCTCCTCATTTGGTCAAGTTGTGAGTAGACCCTGGCACAGCCAACTCGAACCCTGAGTCGAGCGGAGGCGTTGTGCCTATCCAGTCCGCCCGTTCAAGATACGCAGACACACTGGACGCAAGACGTCCCTCCGCCCCTCGCATCGAGCGCCTCATCATCGAGGTCGTTGTCGTTGATGGTTTCGATGTCTGTATTTTCAGCCATTCCGGCCTCCCTGTAAGCAGGTGGCGTTCGTTCGCCGCCGCCGCCGGGGCAGTGTGTTTTGAAGCGACGGGAGCGAATACAGGGCAGTGCTGGCCGGCGGGAGCCGGCTTCCATATCCCGAGGTTCCGATCGACCGAATTGGCTTCGACTTGGCGGATCTGGGGGAAAACGCCAGGACAAAACGGTTGTCCGCCCCGTCGCCGCTGTGCAGAGTCCCGGCCGGCCCGCCCGAGGGGGGTATGAGGCAAAGGGAGCTGGCATGGAAATCGGCAAGGACCTTCTTTACCTGTCCAACGCGCATGTCGAAGGACTCGGCATCGAGGCGGGCGCGGTGATCGACGCGCTGGAGGCGATGTTCGCCGAGAAGGCCGCCGGACGGACCTTCATGAAACCCAAGCAGCATCTGATGTCTTCGCGGGGCACGGCCTTCCTGTCGATGCCCGCGGGTCTCGAGAATCCGCCCTTCGTCTCGCTCAAATGGGTCGGCATCGCGTCGAACGAACGGGCCGATTCCTCGCTGCCCCATATCAGCGGGCTGGTCACCCTGAACGATTACAAGACGGGCATGCCTGTGATGGTGATGGACGCGCGCTGGGTCACCGGGATGCGTACCGCCGCCGTCTCATCGGTCGCCGCGCGCAAGCTGGCGCGCAAGGATTCCTCTTCGGTCGGCTTCGTCGCTTGCGGCATGCAGGCGCGCAGTCATCTCGAATGCTTGCTGGTCGATTTCCCGATCAGGAGGGTCGTCGGCTACAGCCGGCGGCTCGAAACGGCGGAGGCTTTCTGCGCGGAAGTCCGCAAACAGGGGCTGGAGGCCGAGGCCGTTTCCGACCCGCGCGCGGCCGTCTCCGATGTCGATATCGTCGTCACCAGCGTGCCCATCCTGCCGCCCTTCGATCCTTTCATCGATGCCGCCTGGCTGAAGCCGGGCGCCTTCGCCGCGATGGTCGATCTGGGCCGCTCCTGGCACATGGAGGCGGCGGCGAAGATGGACATCGTGACCACCGACGACGTCGATCAGGCCGGGCCCAAGGGCGAGAACATGGGCTTTCCGCGCGATTATGACGCCGAGGTCGCGGAGCTGGTTGCGGGCACCAAGCCGGGCCGGACAGATGACAAGCAGAAGACCGCCCTGCTGTTCGGCGGACCGGCCCTGGCCGACACCGCCGCCGCCGCGCTGATCTTCGAGCGCGCCAAGGCCGCCGGCGCCGGTCGGATGCTGAAGCTCTAGCGCTGGCGAACGGATAGATGTGCCATATCCCCAACTCACCTTCCCACCGCTGCGCGGCGGGCCCCTCCCTCTCCCTCTCCCTCCCAATGGGGCGGAGAGGGGAAGGCAGGGTCATCTCCCTCTCCTCCCTTGGGGGAGGAGAGGGTTGGGGTGGGGTGGGGGATGCGGCCTGTCCGCGTGCCTTGTAGATTCATGTTGTTTCGGGGGGCGGAATTCTTTGACTGTTGATCTGAAGCTCGGCGAGGAAATCCTGTTCCTGTCGGATGCGGATATCCGCTCGATCGGAATCACGGCGGAAGAGGTGAACGAGTCCGTCGAGGCGGTGTTCAAGGCCAAGGGCGAGGGCCGGACGGCCATGCGCCCCAAGCTTTCGGTCAATCTGCCGGGCAACCAGCAGTTCCAGGCCAAGGCCGGAGTCTCCCAGGACCCGCCCTATGCGGCCGTGAAATGGGTCTGCCCGACCCCGGCCAACGACAAGAAGGGCATCCCGCTCTACCGCCCGATCATCCTGCTCAACGATGCGGAGACGGGTCTGCCGCTCGCCATGCTCGACGGCATGTGGGTGACCGGGGTGCGCACTGCGGCGATGACGACGATCGCCGCCAAGTATCTGGCGGATCCGGAGAGCGAGAGCCTCGGCCTGTTGACCGGTGGACTGCAGGCCTATACCCATCTCGACCAGATGGCCGCGATGTTCCCGAGCCTCCGGAAGGTGCTCTGCGGCAGCCGCACCCGGGCCACGGCCGAGCGATTCGCGGAATACGCACGGAGCAAGGGCTTCGAGGTCGAGATGCCGGAGAACCGGGAGGATATCGCCTATGGCGTCGGTATCCTCGCCTCGACCATTCCCCACGGAAAGGGCGACCCGCCTTTTCTCGATTGTGCGAAGCTGCGTGAAGGCAGTTTCGTGGGCATGGTCGATCTGGGCAATACTTTCTTTCCGGAAACCTTCGGCGCGATCGACAAGATGGTGACCGACGACGTGGAGCAGAGCGCCCCGGGCGGGCCGGAACCGCTGCCCTGGACACTGCCCTTCTACGGCGAGATCGGCGACCTCTGCGCCGGGACCAAGCGGGGCCGCGAATCGGATAAGGAGCGCAACGGCGTCATCTTCTCGGGCATCGGCCTGGGCGATGTTGGGCCCTCCGCCCTGGCCTTCGAGCGCGCCCGCGCGCGCGGTATCGGCCAGGTGTTGACCCTTTAGGAGGCCGCCCCGGACCAATGGTGCCGCGTGGTGCCGCGCCAATCATCCTTCGAGACGCGCGCTTCGCGCGCTCCTCAGGATGAGGAAAAAGAATGGTTAACTTCACCCTGAGGAAGCCCGAAGGGCCGTCTCGAAGGGTTTGACCGCCCTGTCAGGCAAGGTGTTAGGAGACGCAGACATGGAATTGGGCCACGAGATTCTCTACCTCTCCGACGCGGAAATCGCCGCCGCCGATATGAGCAAGCGCGAACTGGCCGAGGCGGTCGACGACATGCTCAAGCAGAAATCGGCCGGGCGCACCGTCTCCAAGCCGAAGCTGGGCCTCTATCCCAAGCCGGGCACCTTCTTCCAGGCCATGTCCGGGGTGATGGAGGAGCCGCCCTTCGCCGGCGTCAAATGGGCCAGCGTGGTCCATGATAATGCCGAGCGCGGCCTGCCCAGCATCAACCCGATCATTCAGCTTCACGATACCGAATCGGCCCAGCCGGTCGCCCTGATGGGCGGGCGCTGGATCACCGCCCATCGCACGGCGGCGATCACCCTCGTCGCCGCGACCTATCTGGCGCGGCCCGAATCCGAATCGATCGGTTTTATCGCCTGCGGAGTCCAGGCGCGCAGCCATCTCGAAGCCTTCCGCCAAGTCTTCCCGCTCAAGCGCGTCGTGGCCTATAGCCGCAAGCGCGCGACGGCCGAGGCCTTCGCCAACGAGGTCGCCGAATCTGGCCTCGACGTGGTCGTGACGGAGGATCCGATGAAGGCGGTCGAGGGCCAGAACATCGTGATCTCGAGCGTGCCGGAATCTCCGAGCCTGAAACCCTTCCTCGATACCAACTGGATGTCGCCCGGGTCCTTCGCGGGCATGTGCGACGTCGCCCGGCCCTGGCATGGCGACCGCATCCGGGTGCTCGATCTGGTCGCGACCGACGACCACGACCAAAGCGCCTATATGGCCAAATCGGGCCGCCTGCATTTCAAGGAACCGTTCGACGCCGATCTGGCCGAACTGGCGGGCGGCAAGAAGCCGGGCCGGACGAGCGACGAGCAGCGCACGGGCCTCATCTATTCCGGTCTGGCCTTGGCCGATGTCGCGGTCGCCGGGCGGCTCTATCGCCGCGCGATCGAAAACGGCTGGGGCACGATCCTGCCGCTCTAACTGTGGATGCGCCTTAAAGAGGCGAAAACGGGGGCGGCCGGAAGCCGTCCCCGCGTCGGGACTCCGGCCCTAGGCGGCCTTGCTGGGTGTACGGCGGCCGACGGCGATGCGGCGCAGGAAATGCGCCGGTTCGGCGTCGGGCTGTCCGCCCTCGATTCGGGAAATATCCTGCGCCGTCTGCTTGGCGATGGGCCCGAGCTGGCGACGGATGCGATCGACCGTCCAGCGTCCGGTCGGCACGGCGATATTGACCGCCGCCACCGGCCTGCCCGAGAAGTCGAGCACGGGCGCCGCGATCGACAGATCGCCGGCATAGTATTCCTCCACAGTGATCGCGAAGCCGTCGATGGCCGCCTTGGCTATTTCTTCCATCAACACGCCGATATCGGTGATCGTATGCGGCGTGTAGCGGGTCAGAGCCGAGGCTTCGAGCAACGCGCGCGCCTCTTCCGCGGGCATCGCGGCCATCATGGCCCGGCCCGGCGCCGTGCAATAGGCGGGCAGCCAGGTGCCGAGGATGACATCGACGTTGATGACATGGCGACTGGGGACCCGGGCGACATAGACGACCTCGGTGCCGTCGAGTTCGGTCAGGTTGACCGTCTCCTCGCATTTGCGATTGGCTTCCATCAGGAAAGGCGTCGCGCGCTCGACCAGGGCGTCCGTCCGCAGATAGGTGAAGCCGAGCTCCAGCACCTTCGGCGACAGGCTGTAATGCTTGGTTTTCGGATCCTTCCGCAGATAGCCGAGCTGGTGCAGGGTATGGGTGAAGCGCTGCGCAGCGCTTTTGTCGAGGCCGGTTTCTCTGGCGATTTCCGTCAGGCGAAGGGAGCGATGCGTCTCGTCGAACGCGCCCAATACCCGCAGGCCCTTTTCGAGGGAGCCCACGAACAGGGGCGAGTCGCGCCCCGTGCGCGGCTTCCGGGCGAGCGCGGAATCGGCGGTCATGATGTCCGGCATTGCGATGTCGTCTCCTTGATAATTGGTCTGTCGACGCCGAACGGCCAAGCGATCGGGCGACGGAAGGGGGTAAATCTCCAAAACCACGGGTCGGCGGCCTGCGCTTCTTCGGCCATACGCCCAATGGATCGGTTGACTGCCCCGGTTGACTGTCTGGGGGCAGCGTGTTTGTATTTTATCAATATACAATAGAAAGTATTGCAATTCAATCCCTGGACCGACTCACGCGGTCAATAAATCCGCGCGAAACCGGTCCGGCCATCCTGAGAGAGGGCGCGCGTGAGCTACGAGTTCATCAAGGAAGACATCAAGGGTCGTGTCGGGATCATCATGTTGAACCGACCGGAGAAAATGAACGCCTGGCATACGCCGATGGTGCAGGAGCTCGGGGCCAGCCTCGCCGCGCTCGACGCCAACGATGCGGTGCGCGCGATCATTCTGACCGGCGCGGGCGACCGCTCTTTCTCGGCGGGGCAGGACCTTGCCGAGACCCAGAAATTCATGAGCGGCGCGCAGGGCAACGAGTGGATCGAAGGCTGGAAGAAGATCTACAGCACGATCCGCAACCTGACCAAGCCGCTCATCGCGGCCTTGAACGGCGTCGCGGCGGGCTCGGCCTTCCAGATCGCGCTGCTGTGCGATATCCGCGTCGGGCATGACGGCTCGCGCATGGGTCAGCCGGAAATCAACTCGGGCATTCCCAGCGTCATGGGCCCCTGGGTCATTGGCGACCGGGTCGGCATCGGCAAAACCTCCGAGCTGTGCCTGACCGGGCGCATCATGGAGGCGGAAGAGGCCCATCGCATCGGCCTGATCCACTATCTGGTGGCCCAGAGCGACGTCATGTCCAAGGCGATGGAAGTGGCCGAACTGCTGGCCGCCAAGCCGCCCGTCGCCATGCGCCTCAACAAGAAGCGCTTCGCCGAGGTCACCCAGGCGAGCTTCGACGACGCGGTCGCCGCAGGCCGCAAATACCAGTCGCAGGCCTTCGCCAGCGGCGAGCCTCAGGCCTATATGGCCAAGTTCTTCGAGGAACGCGCCAAGCGCGGCGCCTAGGCGGAATACTCGGCCCGGCTCGGGCGGGGCGGCAAGCCCCCTCGGGCACCAGGGCAAAAATCAAACCCGCCGGTACGCTTCGTCGTGCCGGCGGGCTTTCTTTGGGCCGGGATTCCCTCCAGTTTTATAGCGAGGCGTCCGCGTCGGGCTGGTCCGGTTCGTGCCGTTCCGGAACTTTCCCCGTGCGGCAATTCCGGCCGCGCGCGAGCGGAGGCTTGATTCTTGTTTCTAAATCGCGTCCCATTGGGTCGCGATAAAAATATAGAGGCCGTCGCGTAGGGCGTCGGCGGGTGTGCAATTGGGAGGACCAAAATGAATCGTCGTTTCACCGACCGTCGGCAGCTTCTTAAAGGAGCGGCCCTGGGCGCTGCAGCTATCGCTGCGCCGCAGGTGCTGATTTCGCGCAAGACCCGCGCGGCCGAGACCCTGGCTGTGCGCGATCCGGGCGGCCCGTTCACTAAGGCGTTTTCCGAAGCGTACTACAAGCCTTTCTCCGAGAAGTACGGTGTCGAGGTTGTCGGCGTCACCAGCAAGCACGAGGCGACGGCCGAGATCGTCGCGCAAGTCGAGACGGGCACCTTCCAGTATGACGTGACCATCCTGGGCGAGCAGTCGCACAACACCCTGGCCGGAGGCGGGTTTCTCGATCCGATCGGCCTCGACGACGTGGCGGCGGTCCAGGAGATTCCGGCGGAGTTCAAGCATCCGACGATGGTCGGCAACGACGTCTATGCGACGGTTCTCGCCTATCGCACCGATGCCAAGCTGCCGAAGGAACCGACCAGCTGGGCCGACCTGTGGGACGTGGAAGGGATGCCCGGCCGTCGCGGCATGCGAAACTATCCGTTCGACACGATCGAGATCGGGCTGCTCGGCGGCGCCGGCGTCCCGGCGGACAAGGTCTATCCTTGCGACTTCGACAAGGCCTACGAGGCGCTCGGCAAGGTTCGCCCGGCCGTCGATGTCTGGTGGACGGGCGGCGCGCAGACCTCGCAGCTCCTCGCCACCGGCGAAGTCGATATCTGCCAGGCCTGGAACGGTCGCGCCCAGGCGGCGATCGACGGCGGGGCTCCGGTCAAGATCGCCTGGGGCAAGGCGCTGTGGGGCTTCGAGGGCTGGTGTCTTCTGAAGGGCAACCCGAAGAACGATCTCGGCCGGAAGTTCATCGCCTTCGCCGCGGAAGCGCAGAATCAGGCGAACTTCACACCCTATGTCGCCTACGGGCCGACCAACCCGGGCGCCTACAAGTTCATCGACCCGAAACGCGCTGAAATCCTGACGACCAATCCGAAGTATTTCGCGGATATGGTTGCGATCAACTCCGATTTCTGGGGTCCGATCAAGGACAAGGCGGTCGAGCGCTGGAAGAACTGGATGCTCGGTTAAGGAGCGCTCGGGCGCCCGGAGGGTGGCATTGCTATCCTCCGGGAATGCCCTAGTTTCTTTATATGTGGCCGATTGCTGCTGCTGGGGGCAGCGGCTAAAGTTACCGGCAACTCCGAAAGGCACAAGACAGGCGCTGCCTTTACAAGGTGCCAAGCCCGACGGAGGCGACAGGGAGTATGTGGCCGAACGACGCGCGCGGTTCCCTTGGGGAACCGAACTCCGCTCAGTTTTTCCGCATCTCCCGACCGCAGAGTTTGAACCATCTACCCGTCGGCGAAGACGGGGGCTAAATTAAGACGTTTCTGCAACAGAGGGGAATTGCTCAATGGCAAAGAACAGAAAAGCCACAAAGACCGGCACAAGCCGTCGCGACATCCTGAAAGGCTCGGCCCTTGCGGCCGCGGCTTTCGCCGTCCCGACGGTGCTCACGCCGCGCAGGACGCGGGCCGCGGTGACGCTCACCGTGCGCGATCCGGGCGGTCCTTACGTCAAGGCGTTCGGCGAGGGCTTCTACAAGCCTTTCAACAAGCTGCATGCGGGCGAGATCGAGGTTATCGGCGTCGCCGGCAAGCACGAGCCGACCTCGCAGGTCAAGGCGATGGTCGATACCGGCAGCTATACCTGGGACGCGGCGATCCTCAGCATTTCGGCGGTCAATCTGCTGGTCGCGGCCGGGGGCATGCTTGAGAAGCTGGACCTCAGCAGCCCGGATCAAACCGAGATTCCTGACCAGTTCAAGTCGGACTACATGCAGGGCAACGACGTCTATGCGACGATCTGCGCCTACCGCAGCGATGTCTACAAGGACAAGGCCGGCGCGCCGTCGCATGGCTGGAAGGACGTTTGGGATCTCGAAGGCATCAAGGGCCGTCGGGCGATCCGCAAGCATCCCTTCGACACTTTCGAAGAGGCGCTGATGGCCCAGGGCGTGGCGCCGACGGATGTCTATGAGGATATGCGCAAGAACGGCTACGATCCGGTCTTCGCGTCGCTCGACAAGATCAAGGCGGCGATCGACATCTGGTGGACGGGCGGTGCGCAGACTTCGCAGCTCCTGACCACCGGCGAAGTCGATATCTGCCCGACCTGGAACGGTCGCGCGCAGGCGGCGATCGACGGCGGCGCGCCCGTCACGATCTCCTGGACCCAGGGCCTCTACAGCTACGAGGGTTGGTCGATCCTCAAGGGTGGCCCGAATGTCGATGCGGCCCGGAAGTTCGTTGCCTTCTGCGCGAACGCGAAGAACCAGGCCGAGTTTGCCAAGTATCTCGGCTACGGTCCGGTCAACCCGAACGCCTACAAACATATCGAGGCGAAGCGGGCGGCCATCCTGCCGACCTCCCCGGCGAATTTGGACGTGATGACGCCCATCGATTCGGCCTTCTGGGGCCAGGAAAAGGACCAGGCGACCGAGCTGTTCAACGGCTGGCTGCTCGGCTAGTCCGAATCTCGGAAACTCGAGGAAGAGTCGGGAACGGCGCGGCCAATGGTCGCGCCGTTTTCGTTGTCGCATCCTGCCCGAACTGCGTGGCCGGCCTGACTGGCGGGGCGGAACCGGAAGGCTTTCCGGCTTCTTTGCGATGCCCAGTGCCAGGCGAACGGCTCGTCCCGTATCGGCAATCGGCCCAGTCCTGTCGGCCACGTCGGCGTCCCGACCCGGAGGTAAATGGCTGATTGCGGTGGCTTTCGAGCCATCGAGCCGCCGCGAATCCGGTCGGTTGCTGGCGCCTGCGATTCCCACTAGAGTTCAGGCGCCTCACAAAGAGGTGGGCCTTGAATTGCGGCTGAAGCCGTGCGTCTGGGCACTTAGAACAAAATTGCGATACATACAGAGGCGAAAACACGTTCTCGGCAGCAGTCAAAAAGTCGCGCTGGGCGACGTCGGTATTCGGGGCGTAAATTCGACAG
>CAUZWC010000031.1:0-16686 GCA_963583595.1 Alphaproteobacteria bacterium
GGCAGCAACGGATAGCTTGCCGGAGGAGGCGTAGATTCCCGAAATGGAAAGCACAACTGCGACGCCCGTCGCCTATTAGGACGCCAGTCCCGAGGTAAAGGCGATCTGCGACGATATCATGGCGATCAAGGGCATCGACTTCGTGCCCAATTTCTGGCGCACGGTCGCTTCCCATCCCCCGCTGCTGCGGGAGGTCTGGGAGAGCCTCAAGATCACCATGGAGCCCGGCAAGCTCGACGTTTTGGCCAAGGGAGCTGATTGCCCTGGCGGTCAGCGCCACGAACGGCTGCGACTACTGCATAAATTCCCACACCGTCGCCGCGCGCAAACTGGGCATGGACGACACGATGCTGGGGGAGGTCATGGCCGTGGTCGGCGTCTTCAACCGCACCAACAAGCTTTTCGACGCCTATCAGGTGCCGGCCGACGAACGGATTAAGAAGGCCGTGCGGGGCTAGGCGACCCGCCGCGCCGGGCTCAGGCCGGCGGCGCGGTGGCGGCCATCGACGGGCGGGCGGCGAAGCGCTCGTACCAGGCGGCCAGCTTCGGCCGATCGGCACGCCAACCTTCGTCCGGCGCGCGGAAGTCGAGATAGCCGAGCGCGCAGGCGACCGTGATCGGGCCGATCGTCGGCTCGCCTTTTAGACTGGCCACTTCCTGTTCCAGCAGGTCGAGGCTGAGCGCGATCTTGCCGGTCTGCTTCACGACCGCGCCGGGCGACCGTTCGCTCTCCGGGCGCCGGGACTCGCCCACGCGCGCGACCGCGGCGTCCATCACCCCATCGCCGATCGCCTGCTGGCGCAGGCTGGTCCAACGCGCGGCGCCGGAGGCCGGGAACAGCTTGCGGCCGTCATGCAGGCTGTCGAGATATTCGCAGAGCAGGGGCGAATCCATGAGGGTGGAGCCGTTGTCGAGGATCATCGCCGGGACCTTGCCCAGGGGATTAACCGCATCGAGCCCGGTGGCCGCCTCGGCCGAGGACATGTCCTGGGGATCGATACTGTCGGCAAGCCCCGTCTCATGCGCGGCGACCAGCACCTTGCGAACGAAGGGGGAGGTGGGCGAAAGGCTCAGTTTCACGGGCCGGCTCCTGTAACGGCGATGGGTTCGCGGGGACGCTAGCAGGGTGGCGCGCCCGGCGGCAATGGCGGTGCCGGGGCGGTGCCGGGCGTGGTAGGTTTCCGGCCATGTGGACGGATGTCGTCGATTTGCGGGATTTCTACGATTCTCCCATGGGTGCGGTCGCGCGCCGGGTGATCCGGCGGCGCATCCGCGCCATCTGGCCGGATCTGGCGGATCAGTGCGTGCTCGGCCTGGGTTTCGCGACGCCCTTTCTCGGCAGCTTCGCGGAGGAAGCGGAGCGGGTCATCTCCCTGATGCCGGCGGCCCAGGGGGTGATCCATTGGCCGCGCGGCGGACCCGGCCGGGTAGCCCTGGTCGAAGAGGGCGAATTGCCGCTGCCTGATCTGTCGATGGACCGCGTGCTGCTGATTCACGCGGTCGAACATACGGAACAGCTGCGCCCGATGATGCGCGAGGTCTGGCGGGTATTGAGCGACAGCGGCCGGCTGCTGGTCGTGGTTCCCAACCGGCGGGGCATCTGGGCGCGGCTGGAGCGCACGCCCTTCGGGCACGGCCATCCCTATTCGGCGGCGCAGCTCTCACGGCTGCTGCGCGACAGCATGTTCACGCCCATTCGCGCGGTCCATGCGCTCTACGTACCGCCCATGCGCTCGCGCATGATGATGGGCACGGCTAATGCCTGGGAGCGGATTGGCGATCGCTGGCTGCCCAATGTCGCGGGAACGATTCTGGTCGAGGCGGGAAAGCAGTTCTATGTCCCGCAGACGGCGACGCGCCGCCGTCTGCGCCGTCTCCAACTCGCCCTGCCGGAGCGGGCATCGCGTCCCGCGCGAAACTCCGCGCGCCGGGAAACGCCCATTTTGCCGCCGGAATCCTAGGCAGCCGAGTCCACCGGTTCGCGGCCCGCGCCGATATTCGCGATATCGAACGGCGTCTCCTGGTACATGGCGTTGATCCAATTGCCGAACAGCAAATGGCCGTGGCAGCGCCAGGTGTTGACTGGCGGCTTCGCCGAATCCTCATTGGGGTAGTAGTGCTGGGGGACCTTGATGTCGCGCCCGGCATCGATGTCGCGGCCGTATTCGTCGGCCAGGGTGCGGGTGTCGTATTCGAAATGATTGAAGACATGGACTTGGCCGAGCGCCGTGTCCTCGACAATGCACAGGCCGGACGATTCAGATTCGGCCAGCACCCGCAACTCGGGCACCTTTTCGACATCGGCTCGCAAGGTTTCGGTATAGCGCGAGACAGGGACGTTGAACTCGGCGTTGAAACCCCGCATCAGCGGCGATTTCGGTTCCGTCACCCGCTGGCGAAAGATGCCGGAGAGCTTGCCCGGCATGGCGTTCTTGGGAACGCCGTAATAGTGATAGAGGGCGGCCTGGGCGCCCCAGCAGATATTGTAGCTGCGGAACACGTTGGTCCGAGCCCAGTCCAGGATTTCCGTCAATTCGTTCCAATAGATGACATCTTCGAAGGGAATTTCCTCGACCGGCGCGCCGGTCACGATCAGACCGTCGAACTTGCGGTCGGCGACCTGGGACCAGGGCTCGTAGAAGGCCAGCATATGGTCCTGCGGCGTGTTGCGCGGCGTGTAGCTTTCGGTGCTCAGGAGAGTGAGTTCGACCTGAAGGGGCGTGCTGCCGATCAGCCGCGCAAGCTGGGTCTCGGTCTTGATCTTCTCGGGCATCAGGTTCAATAGCGCCAGGCTGATGGGCCGGATATCCTGGCGCAGGGCATCGTGTTCGCGGATGACCAGCACGCCCTCGTCCTCGAGGGTCTTCCGTGCCGGCAGATTGTCGGGGATTTTAATGGGCATTTTGCGAAATCTTGTCCCTGCGTCCGGAGCAATTGCGATGCGCCCGGTCAGCGAATTGCCGGGCGCTGGGCAGATTGTAAGGTGGCCTTGCAGGCGCGAATGTCAACGCCGCGACGCCGGGCCGTCGTGCCACTCCTCGGCTGCGGACGCCTATCGTCCATGGAGGGGCCTGGCAGTCGATCCTGACGCCGATCCTGGCAGTGGCCTCGAGGGCAATCGAAACTTGCCTTGGGCGCCGCTGTCAACATTTCGCCATGCATCGTTTTCTTTGAACTTTCGGGCCTGAGGGACTAGTACTATGCGGCCTTTTCCGCCCCGATCCGCTGGATCGGGCCAGACCGCTCCGGCAGGACCGACATGACCAGCGCACCGCCATCGCTTGACGAGCTGCGGCGTGAAATCGACGAAATCGACGACGCCGTTCACGACCTGCTTATGCGCCGTGCGGCCGTGGTCGAACGTGTCGGTGTCGCCAAGGCCGGCTCCGCCAGTCTCCGCCCGGCGCGCGAGGCTCTCATTCTTCGTCGGCTGCTGACCCGCCACAAAGGCCCTTTTCCGCGCGCTGTGCTCGTCCGCATCTGGCGCGAGATTCTATCGGCCTCGGTCCGTCTCCAGGGTTCCTTTTCGGTGGCCGTGCCCACCGACCCGGATCATGTCGGGCTCGATTACTGGACCGTGGCGCGCGACGCCTTCGGCAGTCAGACCCCGATCGCCGAGTACCGTTCCGCCGAACAGGTCGTTCTGGCCGTCAAGGAAGGGGCTGCCACGGTCGGCGTGCTGCCCTTGCCGTCCGAGGACGATCTGACTCCCTGGTGGCCCGGTCTCGTCGTGCAGGGCGATGGGATGCCACGGATCATCGCGCGACTGCCATTCGGGCCTCCCGGGATCCACAGGGGGCTTGCGTCCGAGGCCCTCGCGATCGCCCGGACCGAGCAAGCCGCGACGGGCGACGATCATTCCTTCGTCGCGGTCGAGACGGATGAGGCCTTGAGTCGCAGCAGGGTGGCGGATGTCTTGCGCAAGGCCGGACTCGCGGCCGAATTCGTCACCACCTGGCGCGGCCGGGAGCGTTCGGAAACCGCCGTGCATCTGGCGGAGATCAGCGGTTATGTCGGCGCGAACGATCAGCGTCTCGCCGATCTCTCGGCGGGCGGCGCGGTGCGCCAGGTCCTGCAAGTCGGCGGTTATGCGTCGCCGCTGAGCGGGGCATCCCTGGCCGATGCCGTTGCCACGCCCACCGCGGATTAGGCCATGACGGTGCCGCAACCGAAGCCCGGTATTCTCGGGATAGAGGCCTACGTGCCCGGTCGCGCCAAGCTTGTCGGGCGGGACCGCGTGATGCGTCTGGCCTCGAACGAGGGCGCCCTGGGCCCCAGTCCGCGGGCCGTGGAGGCCTACCAGGCGGCGGCCGGGGATATCTTCCGCTATCCCGACGGTGGATCGACCCATCTGCGCGAGGCGATCGGCGCCCATTTCGGCATCGATCCCGACCGTATCGTCTGCGGCTGCGGCTCGGGCGACCTGCTTCATCTGCTGGCCCATGCTTATGCGGGCGAAGGGGACGAGGTCGTCCATACCGAACACGGTTTTCTGCTCTATTCCATCGCGGCCCGCGCCGCCGGAGCGACCCCGGTCGTGGCGGCGGAACCCGATCTGGTGGCTTCGGTGGATGCCATCCTCGAACGGATATTGCCGCGCACGCGTATCGTCTTCGTCGCCAACCCGAGCAACCCGACCGGGACCTATCTGCCGGTCGCCGAACTCGCCCGCCTGCGCGCGGAACTGCCGGAGCAGGTGCTGCTCGTCGTCGATGCCGCCTATGCCGAATACGCGACGGCCGCGGATTACGGGGACGGGATGGCCCTGGTCGATCAGGGCGCCAATACGGTGATGGCCCGGACTTTCTCGAAGCTCCATGCCCTCGCCGGGTTGCGTCTCGGCTGGACCTATTGCCCGGCGCCGGTGGCCGATGTCCTGAATCGAATCCGCGGACCGTTCAACGTTTCCCTGCCGGCCCAGGCGGCGGCCGCTGCGGCCCTCGCGGATCGCGAATTCACGGAACGCTCGATCGCCCATAACACGCGCCTGCGCGAGACCGTCACCAGCGCCCTCCGTGCCCTTGGTCTGACGATCCCCGACAGCCAGGCGAATTTCGTTCTCGCACGGTTTCCCGGTCGGGATGGCCGGGACGCGGGGGCGGCCAACGCCTATCTCAATGTGTGCGGCATCATCGTTCGCCAGCTTGGCGCCTATGGCCTGGCCGACTGCTTGCGCATTTCGATCGGCACGGATGAGGAAATGGCGGCGGTGCTTGCCGCCCTCACGGTCTTCATGGAGGATCCGCATGACTGACGCGCCCCTGTTTCGGAAGATGGCGCTGATCGGCATCGGCCATATCGGATCGTCCCTCGCGCGGGCGGCCCGGCTTTACGGTTTAGTGGACGAGATCACGGCCTGCGCCCGTTCCGCCGCGACCCGCGATGCGGCCCTGTCGCTTGGCCTGGCCGAAGCCGTCTTCGAGGATCCGGCCGCGGCGGTCGACGGCGCCGATCTCGTGGTGATCTGCGCGCCGCTCGGCGCCTATAGAGATCTGGCCGCGCGCTTCGGTCCCGCGCTTGCGCCCGGCACCATCGTGTCGGATGTCGGCTCGGCCAAGCTTTGCACGATTCGCGACGTGGGGCCGCATCTGCCCGAGGGTGTGCATCTGGTGCCGGCCCATCCCGTGGCGGGGACCGAGCATTCCGGCCCCGAATCGGGGTTCGCCGAGCTGTTCGACGGGCGTTGGTGCATCCTGACGCCGACGCCCGAGGTTCCCGAAGCGGCGGTGGAGAAGATCGCGGATCTGTGGCGCGGCTGCCGCATGAAGGTCGAATGCATGGACGCTTCGCACCACGATCATGTCCTGGCCATCACCTCCCATGTGCCGCATGCCATCGCCTATACCATCGTGGGCACGGCTTTCGGCCTGGTCGACGAAACCCGGTCCGAGGTTTTCAAGTTCTCGGCCGGCGGGTTTCGCGACTTCACGAGGATCGCGGGCTCGAACCCGGTCATGTGGCGCGACATCTTTCTCAACAATCGCGAGCCGGTGCTCGAGATGCTCGGGCGGTTTTCCGAGGACCTTGCGGCACTCCAGCGCGCCATCCGTTGGGGCGAAGGGGATTATCTCGAGGATCTGTTCACACGGACCCGGGAAATTCGCCGCGGCGTCGTCGAAGCGCGTCAGGCGGGCAGCTTCATTCCGATGGAAGCGGCGACCAGCGCAGCGGGGGAAGACGAAAAAGACTGATTGGCCCGATGGAAAAGATTCCGTCCTGGGCGGTCAACGGCATGATCAGAACGGGCTTGCCGCCGTCATCCGGCCATTCCGCCATCATCCCGAGCAGGAATTTCGCAAGTTCGGCCGGGCGTCGTTCCATGGCGCCGACGGCGACGAGGGCATCGAGGGACTGGGTATAGCCCCGAATTTCGGCGGTCAGCGCGCCGAGCGGCCGCATCTCCGCGTCCAAGGCGAGGGTGCCGGAGCCGTTCACATGCAGATCGCCCCAGATGATCTGCTGATCGTAGACTTCGAGCGTGCCCCCGGAATTGCGCCAGGCGACCAGGGCCGCATCCGGGGCATCGTTCGAAATCGCCCCCCGCACACCGATGCGCAGCGCGATCAGACCGACCAAATTGCCCAACGGGCTGTCGGCCTCCTCGGGCAGGGAGAGGCCCGCAACCTCGATGCTCAGGGCGGCGCTGTCCTGGGCTTCGCCAGGCTCGGTGCGGGCGTTCTCGTCCGAGAGACCAGCTGCCGAGGGCAGGCGAATCTTCGCGTCCGCTTGCTCGAAATAGAGCATTTCAGGCCGCTCTTCGTTGCCGAGCCGAACCGCACGGAAATAGAGGTCGAGGACGGCGAGGCGGCCGTCCGGTGCGATCCGGCCCACGCCGCCCGCTTCGGCTGCGTCGATGACGATGGGCGTGGGCAGGTCCGGCTCGGCATGGGTGATGCTGTGGAGACCGGGAGCCTTGAAGGTAAAGCGGTCGAAATTCCAAGGTCGAAAGGTTACGGTCGTCGGCGGACCTTGCCAGACCAGAGGTTTTCCGTCCTTCCGGGTGCCGACGGTCGGGGCGGATAGGGCAAGGTCGTAACGCAAGGGAAAGCCGGTGACGGAAACTTCGCCCAAGGCCATGGCATCGCTGGCCCCTCGTCGCATTTCGGGCCAGGCGAGGACGCCGTCCCGCAATCGTCCGGCGCCATGGAACCAGTACCCTGTCCAGGCCAAGCCTGCGACCAGAACGAAAACGAAGGCGACAAGGGCAACGCGACGCATGGACAAGAGGACCCTTGAAGGCTGGGGGTGCCGCGTTGGAGCGGCCAAGCTGAGTCTGTCATGATGCTGTACTCTTGGCACGAGCTTTCAAGGCGAAACATGCGCGTTATACCGATTCTGCTTGCGGCTCTTCTGATGGCACTGCCCGTCGCGGCCACCGAGAAGAAACCGACGCCGGATCAACTCCTGCTGGAGGCGAGCTATCGCGGCAAGGCCGGGGCGGAGGCGGAATTGTTGAGCCAAGGCGTCGACCCAGATGCCCGCTACGAGAACGGCGTTACCGCCTTGATTACGGCGTCCTGGCGGGGCGACGCGACGTTCAGCGCCCTGTTGCTCGATGCCGGTGCGACGGTCGATACGGCGGGACGCAAAGGCTGCACCGCGCTCTCCTGGGCGGCACGCAACGGCTATGACGTATTGGTCGATCTGCTGTTGCGCTTCGGTGCGAATCCGAACCATGCCGATGCCGGCGGCTTCATGCCGCTGACCCGCGCGGCATGGAACGGACAGACGACGGTGGTGCGCAAACTGCTGGTCGCCAGGGCCAATCCCAACAGCCGAGACATCTTCAGCAACACGCCCATCGTCTACGCCCAGCATTACGGTTTCGACGATATTGTTGCTTTGCTCTCATCGGCGGGGGCGACCTGGTCGGGCAAGCTTGGGCAGAATTTCGATCCGACCTCGCCGCGTTCTATCCGTTGCGTCGATCCGCCGCCCGCCGAGATGAAATGACGGCGGGAGACGCGATAAAAGCAGGCTCCGACCTCTGGGTTTTCGGTTACGGCTCCCTCATGTGGGACCCGGGCTTCGACCACGAGGAAACGGCTTCGGCGCTGCTGCGCGGCTATCACCGCGATTTCTGCATCCGGTCCGTCATGTATCGGGGAACGCCGGAAAGGCCGGGACTTGTGCTCGGGCTGGCGCCCGGGGGAGCTTGCCGGGGCGTGGCCTTTCGCGTCGCTGCGCCGCGGGTCGAGGAAACCCTGGCCTATCTCCATCAGCGCGAGATGGTCCATTACGTCTATCGCCCGCGCATGGTCCGCCTGGATCTCGGCGGCTGGCAGATCGCGGCCCATACCTATGTCGCCGACAGGACCGATTCGAGCTTCTGCGGCCGCCTGTCGGTCGAGGAGGCGGCTTCGATCATCGCCGCCAGTGCGGGAATTCGCGGGCCGAACCGCGACTATCTCGAGAACACGATCGCCCATCTCGATGCGACCGGGGTTTACGACGCGCGCCTGCATCGCATCCTCGAAGCCATCGATCGAAGAGGTTAGACCGAGGGTGATCGGCCGGGCGCGACCCGAGGGCTCAAGCCCTTCGCCCTCAGGCGCATTTCGAATAGGTGCAGGCGGTGCAGATGTCGCAGCCTTCCTGGCGCAGCAGGGCCGGCTGGGCGCATTTCGGGCATTGGCGCAGCATGCCGTTGCCCGCCCCGCCGCCGTTCATCGCCGCGACCTTGCCATGGACCAGTTCGATTTCCCGTTCCACCTTGGGGTCGGACATGAAGCCGATGGCGATCATATGCTCCTCGATCACGTCGCCGATGGCGGCCAGGAGGGATGGGACATAACGCCCGCCCATCCATTGCCCGCCACGCGGATCGAACACGGCCTTCAATTCCTCGACCACGAAACTGACATCGCCGCCGCGGCGGAACACGGCGCTGATCATCCGCGTCAGGCCGACGGTCCAGGCATAATGTTCCATGTTCTTCGAATTGATGAAGACTTCGAAAGGCCGACGCCGCCCGTCCTGAATCACGTCGTTGATCGTGATGTAGATGGCGTGTTCCGAATCCGGCCAGCGGATCTTGTAGGTCTGGCCGGGCAGGACCTCGGGCCGGTCGAAGGGCTGGGTCATATAGACCACGCCGCCGGCCTCGAAGGGGTCGCGGTGCCGCGCTGTCGGCCGCTCGAAGGGCAGCTCGTCCTGGCGCCGGTCGACCGCCGCCTCCGGCTCCTTGCGGACCGAGAGGACGGAACCCGTCACGTCGTTGGGGCGATAGGTCGTGCAGCCTTTGCAGCCCGCCTCATAGGCTTGGATATAGACATTCTTGAAGGCTTCGAACTCGATTTCCTCGGGCACGTTGATGGTCTTGGAGATCGAGCTGTCGACGTATTTCTGGACCGCCGCCTGCATAACCACATGGTCGGCGGGAGAGAGACCCTGCGCATCGACGAAATGGTCGGGCAAGGGCGCGTCTTCGCCCATCATCCGGCGATAGAGGCGGTAGGCGTAGTCGGTGACCTCCTCCTCGCGCCGCGTGCCGTCGGGCATCAGGACGCTGCGGTTGAAGGTATAGCTGAAGACCGGCTCGATTCCGGAAGAGACGTTGTTGGCGAAAAGCGAGATGGTGCCGGTCGGCGCGATGGAGGTGAGCAGGGCGTTGCGGATGCCCTTCTCGCGGATCGCGGTCCGGACATCCTCGTCCAGGCCGGAGATATGTTCGCCCGCGAGGTATTTTTCCTCGTCATAGAGAGGGAAGGCGCCCTTTTCGGCGGCCAGTTCCGTCGAGGCGAGATAGGCCGTGCGCTCCAGCGCCGCCATCCATTCCTCGGCCAGGGCGATCGCCCGTTGCCCGCCATAGCGCGCACCGCACATCAGCAGCGCATCGGCCAGGCCCGTCACGCCCAGGCCCATGCGGCGCTTGGCCTTGGCTTCCTGGCGCTGGGCGTCGAGGGCGAAGCGGGAAATCTCGATGGCATTGTCGAGCATGCGCACGGCCAGCGGGACGACCCGGCGCAACTCGTCGAGGTCCAGCCGGGCCTCGTCGGTGAAGGGTTCGGTGACCAGGGCGGCCAGGTTGATCGAGCCCAGCAGACAGGCGCCATAGGGCGGCAGGGGCTGCTCGCCGCAGGGATTGGTGGCGGTGATGTCCTCGCAATAGTGCAGATTGTTCAATCGGTTGATGCGGTCGATGAAGATCACGCCGGGCTCGGCATAGGCATAGGTCGCCCGCATGATCTTGTCCCAGAGCTCGCGCGCCGGCAGGACCTTGGACACCGTGCCCTTGAAGCTGAGCTGCCAGGGCCCGTCTTCCTTTACGGCCTCCATGAAGGCGTCGGTCACGAGGATGGAGAGATTGAACATGCGCAGGCGGCCGGGCTCGCGCTTGGCTTCGATGAAGCCCTCGATATCCGGATGGTCGCAGCGCAGGGTCGCCATCATGGCGCCGCGCCGATGGCCCGCGCTCATGATCGTGCGGCACATGGCGTCCCAGACATCCATGAAGCTGAGCGGCCCGGATGCATCGGCGCCGACACCCTTCACCCGCGCGCCCTTGGGTCGCAGGGTCGAGAAGTCGTACCCGATGCCGCCACCCTGCTGCATGGTCAGGGCGGCTTCCTTCAGGTGGTCGAAGATGCCGGCCATGTCGTCCGGCACCGTGCCCATCACGAAGCAGTTGAACAGGGTGACATTGCGATCGGTGCCCGCGCCGGCGACGATCCGGCCGGCGGGCAGGAAGCGAAAATCCTCCAGCGCGGAATAGAATTGTTCTTCCCAGGCCTCGGCATCGGCCTCAGGCGCGGCGAGGGCGCTGGCGACCCGGCGCCAGGTATCCTCGATCGCGCCGTCGATGGCGGCGCCATCGGGGCCCTTCAGGCGGTATTTCATGTCCCAGATCTGCTGGGATATGCCCGAAACCTTGGCCATCCTTGCTCGCATTCCGATGCTGTCGATACGAACGGCCCGCCGTGCGGCCCGTCCCTTTTATTCTAGGTCCGGGGCCTGCATCGGTCAAACAAAGGTTCTCGTTATGTTTCCACAGGGGCGGCATCCCGGAGGGGGCTGATTACACGGAACAATCCGAGTTATCCCGGTTATCCCCGTTATTCCGCACGGGGTTTTCCCCCGGTGTTGCGGTCAGCGCCGCGCAGGCTTCTTCGATCCGACCTTCGAGCTCGGCGACGAAGGCACGCCGGTCGAGTCCGGGCGGAATCGGCGGCAGGAGGCGCAGGGTGATGGTGCCGGGGTGCTTCAGAAAGTCGCGCCGGGGCCAGAATTGGCCGGAATCCAGGGCCACGGGAACGACCGGCATAGCGCTCGCGATATAGAGCGCGGCGATCCCCGGATGATAGGACCGGCGCGTGCCCGGCGCGGTGCGGGTGCCTTCCGGAAAGATCACGATGCGCCGCCCTTGGGCCAGAATCGCGCGCGCTGCCGCCGTCATCCGCCGCAGCGCAGCCGCGCCGCCCTTGCGATCGACCGGAACCATGCCGATGCGGCGCAGATACCAGCCGAGGATCGGAATCCAGGTCAGCTCGCGCTTCAGGACATAGACCGGATCGGCATCGAGGATGCGATAGAAGATGATGGTGTCCCAAGCCGATTGGTGCTTCGAGGCGAGGATCGCCGGTCCTTCCGGCAGGTTCTCGAGACCCTCTATCCGGTGCCTCAGGCCGACCGTGCCCGCGAGCAGCGCAAAGACCCCGCGCGACCAGAGATCGGCGCAGCGCATCATGGCCCTCCGTCCCATCGGAATGGCCGGCCAGAGAAACAGGCAGACCGCCGCGGTCCAGGCGAAGAAGCCGAGATTGAACAGTCCGGCGCGGAGATAGGCCAGGGGGCCGGTGGGCATGACGTCTTCCCCGGTGCTCACGATGGGCCTGTCCCGGTTCGCTCCGCCCCGAAAAGACCATGACGCAGGAGGCCGAGCAGATATTTCGTGTATTCCGTCGCGACCAGGGTCGTGGTGCCGGGCCAGCGCCACCAATCGGCCTTCACGTGATCCGGAAAGACGGGATGGGCGACGATCAGCGCTTCCGGCATGGCCTGCGAGAATTCCATGAGGCTGCGCGGCATGTGATAGGCCCCGGTGACCAGGCGGATCGAGCGCGCATCGTTCTGGCGTGCCCAATCAGCGGTTTCCCGCGCGTTCCCCGCCGTGTTGTCGGCGCTATAGCCCAGGGCGACGCAGCAGGAGAAGCGATCCGGCTGGTCGGTCGCCAGACGCAGCAATTCGGTGACCTCCACGCCCTGATAGACGCCGGACACAAATACGCGCCCGGCCAGTCCCTGGGTCATGGCATCGAGACCAGCTTCCAGCCGTCCCGAGCCGCCGGTCAGCACGGCGATGACGTCGGTTTTGGTGGGGTCGGGCGGTCCCGGCGCCGGGATCAGGCCCGCAAACCAGACCAGCCCCGCGAACCAGGCCCCGAGAAGCGCGGCCCCGGCGAGGCACAGGCGGCGGATCGGCGGCTTGCGCCTTTGCGCGCGGATCGAGGGGTCCGCCCCGTTTTCCGTCCGCAACGGTTTCACGGCATTCGGTGGAGTGCCCGCAGCACCGTCATCCGGGCCGTCAGGGCCGCGATGGCGAGCGCGGCCAGGGGCACCGCCGCCAAGGCGAGCCAGCCGTTGAGGCCGAGGCGCATGGTCGGCAGGAGAGGCAGGTCTGCGGGCGCCCCGATCAGGGTCAGGCCGAGGATCGTGACCAGGGCGAGAACGGTGCCGGCAAGAGTGCCGCGCGCTGCCTGGTTCAAGGCATGGCGCTGGAACTGGCCGGCGATGTAGCGGTCTCTCGCGCCCACCAGATGCAGAACCTCGATGACGTCGTTATGAACGGCGAGACCGGTTTGGGTCACGAAGACCACCGCCAGAATGCTGGCCGCGCCGATCAGCAGCACCACGGCCATGGCGACGGCCTCGATCGAACGGATGAGGGCCAGCAGCCGGCCGACCCAGCGGCCGTGGTCGTCCACGCGCACGCCCGGCACCTCGCCTTCGAGCGCCGCGCGGATCGAATCCGCGTCGCTTGCCGAATCCGGATCGACCTGCAGATCGATCAGGCGGGGCAAGGGCAGGTCGATCGCGATATCGCCCGATCCGATCCAGGGCTCGAGCAGGCGCAGGCCCTCGGCCGCGGAGATCGCCTTGGCCGAGCGGGTCGCCGGCAGGGCGAGCAGGATCTCGACCGCCCGGGCGACCCGAGCATCAGTGGCCTGGGCCGCGTCCGGGGTGTGGAGGACGGGGGGAATCTCGACGGTCAGATTGCCGGAGAGATCGTTGCGCCAGTTCTCGGCGGCGGAGCCGAGAACCGCGGATATCCCCACGGCCAGCGCCGCGAGATAGACCATCAGCGCAATCAGCCAGGGCAGGAACCGGCTGGCCTGATCGCGGCGGAACGGCAGATCGATTCTTGTGCCCAGCATTCAGGCCGTAGTTCCGCGAGGACGGCCGGGAACGGTGAGGCGGCCATCCTGCAACATCAGGATGTCATGGCGAAAGCGCGATACTAGGGATTGGTTATGGGTGGCGATCACGACCGTCGTGCCGAGTTTGTTGAGTTCCTCGAACAGATACATCAGGCGGACGGCGATGCGGTCGTCGACATTGCCGGTCGGCTCGTCTGCCAGCAGCACATTGGGCCGGTTGATGACGGCGCGGGCGATCGCCACGCGCTGCTGTTCCCCGCCGGACAGGACTTCCGGCTTGGCGTCGAGATGATCAGCCAGACCGACCCATTCCAGCAGTTCCGCAGCATGGGCGCGCACCTGGCTCTCCGATACGCCGGCGACCCGAAGCGGCAGGGCGACATTGTCCAGAGTTGAGAGATGGTCGAGCAGCCGGAAATCCTGGAAAACGACACCGATCTTGCGGCGCAGAAGCGGCATATCGGCGCGCGGCAAGGTCGCCGTGTCGCGACCGAACAGGGTAATCAGGCCGCGCGACGGGCGCTGGGCCAGATACATGAGGCGAAGGAGCGAGGATTTGCCCGCGCCGCTGGGCCCGACCAGAAAGCGGAATGCGCCCGGTTCGAGATCGAAGCTGATATCGGACAGGACTTCGGTGCCCGCGCCGTACCGCATTCCGACATTCTCGAAGCGGACGACGGGTTCGGTGTTGTCCATTTCGTCGCCGTGCGGCGTCGTCATCACCTTCGCCCGGCCGGGATATGCAAGCCGGCGTTTTTGAATCCAATGTTTTTCGGGGCTGACACCCCGAGGTGCGTCCTTACCTTCCAGCATGACACAGCGCCGCGCGGGCCGTCCAGCGCAGGGAGTTGCTTGTTTTGATCGGGGGGAACGCCTATAAATCCTTGATCGAAAACCGCGATTGGGGGCGCGGAAAATATGGTCATAGCCTGCCCGAATTGTGCGACGAGCTTCCGGCTCGACCCGGCGCAACTGGGCACCGAAGGACGGATGGTTCGCTGTTCCGCCTGCCGGCATACCTGGTTCCAGCCCCCGCCGCGTCCCGAACCGCAGGATGCGCCGCCCGTGCTGCCTGATTTCCGCGCGATGAAGGACGAGGCGCCGCGCCGCCGCCAGCGCGCGCCGGCCCCGCGCGAAAGCAGGGGTGGCGGTGGAATAACGATTATTGCGATCATGATCATCGTCCTTCTGCTGATCGCCATCGGCGCGGCGGGGGTGATCATGCGCGATCGGGTTCTGGCGGAATTTCCACAACTCGCTCCGGTATACGAGGCCGTCGGCTTCGTGCCGGCGCCTCCTCCCCCCCCGCGCCCGGCCGCCACCGATTGAGGCGCGCCTGCGGCGGGAGGACCGATCCCGCATCCCGCAGGCATTGATTGCCGGTCGGCAGAATTTGCCGAGCGTGGAGCGGCCACGCCGCCGCCCAGAGCCTTTCCCAGATCAGAACCAGCCATGCGAGGGTGAGCCAGGGGGCGAGCCGTCGCCGCAGCCCTGCGGCTGCTCCGTCCGGGGTCTCTCGAGTGGCCCGGCCCAATGTCAGGTAGCGCCGCGCCGTTCCGGGGCCGACCGGTCGGCGAGCCAGTCGGGAATGCGGTCCTGGTCCAGAATCTCCTCGAAGCTCGGCCGCGGCTTGACGACGGCATAGTCGCCGCCTCGGACCAGCACCTCGGGCACGGGCAGGCGGCCGTTATAGCCGGAGGCCATGGCGGCGGCGTAGGCGCCGGCGGAATCGAGCACCATCAGGTCGCCGGGTTCGACAGGGGCCAGCGGGCGGGCCACGGCGAAGGTATCGGCCGTCTCGCAGACCGGGCCGACCACATCGGCCGGGCTCTCTGCCCCCGCGCGCGGGGCGACTGGGCGGATGCCGTGATGGGCCTCGTAAAGGGCCGGGCGGATAAGGTCGTTCATGGCGGCGTCGACAATCACGATGCGGCGGCTTCCTGCCTGTTTGACATAGAGCACGCGGGTCAGAAGCACACCCGCATTGCCGACCAGCGAACGCCCGGGCTCGATCGCCAATTCGCAGTCCAACCCGCCGACGGTTTCCTCGACGATTGCCGCATAGGCCGCGAGGGGCGGTTCGGCCTCGTCGCGATAGACGATGCCCAGCCCGCCGCCCAGGTCGAGACGGGTGACGGAGAGGCCCTGCCCGCGTAGTTCCGTTACCAGTTCGGCCAGGCGGGTGAAGGCGCGGCGGAAGGGTTCGACATCGGTGAGCTGCGAGCCGATATGGACCGCCAGGCCCAGGGGTTCGATGCCGGGCAGGGCGGCGGCCCGGGCATAGATCTCGACTGCCTGGTCGTGGTCGATGCCGAATTTGTTCTCGCGCCGGCCCGTGGTGATCTTGGCATGGGTGCCCGCATCGACATCGGGATTGATGCGCAGGGCGACCGGGGCGGTCAGGCCATGGGCCGAGGCGATCTCCGAGAGGGTTTGGAGTTCGGGCACCGATTCGATATTGATCTGATGAATGCCCTGGCCGAGCGCGAAGGCCATTTCCGTCGGCGCCTTGCCGACGCCGGAAAAGACGATCCGCGACGCGGGCACGCTGGCCGCCAGGGCGCGCCGCATCTCGCCCTCTGAGACCACATCCGCGCCGGCGCCCAGATTGGCCAGGGTGCGCACCACGGCCAGGTTGCCATTGGCCTTGAGGGCGTAGCAGATGCGCATCGGCCGGCCCGCGAAGGCGGCTTCATAGGCCCGGTAGGCGCTTTCGATGGCCGCGCTGGAATAGCAATAGACAGGCGTGCCGACCGCATCGGCTATCGCGGCGAGCGGCACCCCTTCGGCCTGCAGGACTCCGCCCGCGTAGCGAAACTCGTTCATACCGGTCACGCGTCCTTCATTCGCTCGGATAGGTTCGTGGAAAACTGCTTTCCTTGCCCGCCGGCGGTTGGGGTGGACCCTTCTTGCCGCAGGCGGCGAGGGGGGCGGCCAGGGCTAGGGCGAGAAGAATGGCGAGGGCGACGCGTGTCATGGCGGCCTCCTATAGATATCTGTCGCGGGCGGCGGCGGCGGCGGCGCGCACATTGTCTGGCGCGGTGCCGCCCAAGCTTGTCCGGCTGGCGACCGAGTTCTCGACGCCAAGCACGTCATAGACGGCGGCGGTGATGCGCGCCTCGACCGCCTGCATCGCCTCAAGCGGCAGTTCGGCGAGGTCGCAGCCGGCTTCCTCCGCTGCCCGGACGATCCGGCCGGTGACGTGATGGGCCTCGCGGAAGGGCAGGTTGAGGCCGCGGACCAGCCAATCGGCCAGGTCCGTCGCGGTCGAAAAGCCCGATCCGGCGGCGGCGCGCATGGCATCCCGGTT
>CAUZWC010000032.1:0-16656 GCA_963583595.1 Alphaproteobacteria bacterium
GCCCATAGGCGCCGATATCCCAGCCCGTTGTGGCCATGCCGTTGCTCCCTCATCGATTGGCTCCGGGCGAAGCTAGCTGTCCGGCCCCAGGGGCGGCAAGCGCGCCGAGGTCGTAGCCACCGGCCGAACTCCGTGCTATTTGAACGCCGCGTTTCCGTTCCGCGATTTCATGCGAGCCATGACCGAATCCTCCCTCGCCGATCCTGCGACCGCCGTCGACTGGCCGAGCGACATATTCCGCGTCCTCAAGGACTGGGATGTGCGCCAAGTCTGCCATGTGCCGGATGCCGGGCATCTCAAGCTGCTGACCCAGTGCGAAGACGATAACGATATTCGCACGGTCACCCTGACCACCGAGGAGGAGGGCGTGGCCCTGCTCCTGGGCGCCTGGCTGGGGGGCGAACGCGGCTGTCTGCTGATGCAGTCGAGCGGCGTGGGCAACACTATCAACATGCTGTCCCTGGCCAAGACCTGCCGCTATCCGCTGCTGATGCTCGTGACCATGCGGGGCGAGTATGGCGAGTTCAATCCCTGGCAGGTGCCGATGGGCCAGGCGACCCGGGCGACTATGGAGGCGATGGGCGTCATCGTCCTCGACGCCTGGGAGGGCGAGCGGGTCGGCGAGACGGTCGAGGCGGCCGCCAAGCTCGCCTTCAACGGCCAGGTGGCGGTCGCCGTCTGCCTGACCCAGCGTGTGATCGGGGCCAAGGATTTCCGGGCCCTGGCGGAGCCAAAAGCATGAATTCCAATGGATATAGCCTGAAGCGGCGCGCGGTCGTCGCGGGTCTCCTGGCCGATCGAGGCGACGACCTGCTCGTCGTCACGGGGCTCGGCGGGGCCAATTGGGATGCGACGGCGGCGGGCGATTCGCCGCTGACTTTCCCGCTCTGGGGCGCGATGGGCGGCGCCCTGCCCATGGGCCTCGGTCTGGCATTGGCCCAGCCAGCCAAGCGCGTCCTCGTCCTGACCGGCGATGGCGATCTCTTGATGAGCCTCGGCTGCCTTGCGACCATCGGGGTCGAGAGGCCGGCCAATCTGGCCGTCGTCGTTCTCGACAACGAACGCTACGGCGAAACCGGGCGCCAGCGTACGGCGACCGCCGCCGGCGTCGATCTCTGCGCCATCGCGCGCGGTGCCGGCTTCGTCGCCACGACCGAGGCGCGGGTAGAAAGCGGTCTGGCCGAGCTTCACCGCCTCGCGCGGGCGGCCGATGGGCCGACTCTCTCGGTCGTAAAAATCTCGATGGAGCCCTTGAAAATAGTCATGCCGCCCCGCGACGGCGCCTATCTCAAGGACCGCTTCCGCATCGCCTTGTTGGGCGAAGACGGTATTTTCTAGGCGCCTGCCGATGGGGCGGTTGTGACCAGCCTCTACGACGCGCCCAGCTTGGTATGAGCGCCGTTCTAGACATCGCCGCGCCGGTCTTCGGCCTGATCCTGGCAGGATTTCTTGCCGGGCGAACGGGGATTCTGGGGCCGGAAAGCTCCGTTGCGCTCAATCGCTTCGTCTATTATTTTGCCCTGCCGCCCGTGATGTTCCTGGGCACGGCGCGGGCGCCGCTGGGCGAGTTGTTCAACCTCCCTTATATAGGCTCGATCATGGGAGGATTGGCGATCACCCTCGTCCTCAGCCTGACGGTCGGGCGTTTCGTCTTCGGGGTGCGCCAGCCCGCGCTCGCGGTGCAGGCGGTCGGGGCGGTTTTTCCCAATGTCGGCTATATGGGCATTCCCCTGTTCCTGACAGCCTTTGGCCGGGACGGTGCGCTGCCGGCCGTGATCTACGTCATGGTCGGCTCCTTCGTTTGCATGGCGGGGGCGATCGGGGCGATCGAACTGCACCGCGCATCGGCGGACGGCGGACGCGCCTTGGCGAAAGTCGCCGGCACCCTGGTGCGTAATCCCCTGCTGGCCGCCACGGTGCTGGGGGCGGCCTGGTCCTGGGGCGGCTTGCCGGTGCCCGTGCCAATCGAAAACTTTCTCGCGCTTCTGGGCACCGAGTCCGGCCCCGTCGCCCTTTTTGCCCTGGGCCTCAGCCTGGTAGGCCAGCGCCTCGCGGGCGATATCGCAGAAATCGCCTGGGTGACTTTTCTGAAGCTGCTGATTCAGCCGGCAGCCACGGCCTGGCTGGCTTTCTTCGTTTTCGACCTGCCGCCCTTCTGGGCTTGGAGCGCGGTTCTCCTGGCGGCGCTGCCCACGGCGGCCCTGGTCTATGTCGTGGCCCAGCAATACGACGTCTATCTGCGCCGCGCCTCGGCCCTGATCATCGCGACCACGGTCCTCTCGGTGATCACCGTCTCCGCCATCCTGGCCGTGATGGAGGGCGGATGACGGGCGCTGTCCGGCGCGCCGATTCGGACTAGATTGTCGGTTATGGATGCGCATCTGGATATCCGACCCGAGATCGCCGAGGCCCAGGCCGAGGGAAGGGCGATTGTCGCCCTGGAGACGACCCTCATCGCCCATGGCCTGCCCCATCCCGAAAATCTCGAAACGGCCATGGCCCTGGACGGGATCGTCCGGCGCGAGGGCGCGGTGCCGGCCTTCATCGGCCTGCTCGACGGACGCATCCGGATTGGCCTGAGCCGGGAAGAACTGGCCCATTTCGCCGCGGGCGAGGAAGAGGTGCGCAAGGTCAGCCGCCGCGATCTCGCCTGGTGCCTGGCCACGGGCGAGGCTGGGGCGACGACCGTGGCGGGCACGATGATCTGCGCCGCCTTGGCGGGCATCCGGGTTTTCGCGACAGGCGGCATCGGCGGCGTCCATCCGGGCTGGCAGCAGGTCCTCGACGTCTCGGCCGATCTGGAGGAATTGGGCCGCACCCCGGTCGCCGTAGTCTGCGCCGGGGCGAAATCGATTCTCGATCTAGCCAATACCCTGGAATTTTTGGAGACCCGTGGCGTGCCGGTCGTCGGCTACGGCACCGGTGAATTCCCCGCCTTCTACTGCCGCGAAAGTGGGCTCGATTTGATGTTCCGAGTCGATTCCCCTGAGGAAGCCGCGCGCCTGATGGCGGCGCAATGGTCCCTGGGCCTTCAGGGCGGTTTGATTCTGGCCAACCCGATCCCAGCCGAGGCGGCCCTGGATCGCGCGGAGATGGCCGCCTGGGTCGGCCAGGCTACCGCCGATGCCGCACGCGAGGGCGTCGGCGGCAAGGACCTCACCCCCTATCTTCTGGCGCGCATCGCCGACCTCTCGGGCGGGCGCAGCATGGCCGCGAATATCGCTCTGTTGCGCCACAATGCCCTACTCGCCGCGCGGGTCGCCAAGGCCTACTTGGATCTCGATTGAGGCCGGGGGTAAAGCGGCGCGCTGAAGCGGGCGGCGACGTTATTCGGCGGGTGGCAGCAGCCGGTATTCGATGGTCGAGCCGTCGCTCGCCGTCATCCGCAAGGCGACCCAGATGCCCGATTCGTCATACCAGACGTCTTTTTCGGTATCGCCGTCGATCCGGTAATGGCTGGCGCGGACGGGCTGCCCCAAGGCGGAGACGGTCTCCACGCCGATCCGCGTCACGGCAATCTCTAGCAATACACCATCCTCGGAATTCAGCAGTTGCGTCCGCTCGACGGTGCGAATGTCCCAGAAGCCCGTGGGCATGATATCGGTCGGCGCTAGACCGTCGAATTCCCGTCCGTTGACCTGCAAGCCGTCGGGTGTGGCCCATGCGGTCAGCGCGAAACGATCGCCGTCGTCGTTGGTCTGGGTCTCCAGCGAGACCAGATTGCCGTCGCGCCAGAGTTCATTTCGATTTTGTTCGAATCGATAAAGAGTGATGAAGGCAAGGCGATAATCGACATCGACCCGGGTGACGACATGCAGGCTGCCGTCGCGGGTTTCGAAACGCAGGTCGTAGTTGCCGAGGGGCGAGCCGTTGCGCAGCAGGGAGAACTGCAATACGCCGGAATCCGGATAGGCCGGGGTCAGGGATTCCGACGCCTTGGCCTGTCCGGCCAGGACTGGAATTATGAGGGCGAGGAGGAAGGGGAGGGCAAAACGCATTCGGGTTATATCCACGATAGGGCGATCCGGGACTATTGGCTCTGGCCCGGCGGAATTCAATGCCGCGGGGCACCTGCAGCGCACAACACAAGCGTCATCGTGCTGATATTTCACCGTCACGGTCCCGCGCTAGCTTGGCTGCAATGGCGGCACTCCCCGCAGCCGAGCCTCATTCAGAATCTCGGAGACTATTCCCATGGACCGCTTTGACGTCCGCTATTCCTGCCGCAGAGAATGGTTGGAGGAAGCCTAAAACCGGCCGCTCAGCGATTCGGCGGCCCCGTCCTTCCATGCCGTTTGCGATGCTCGATTCGACCGTCGTTCCGTCCTGCGCGGCGCGCTCGGTGCGGCGGCCGCGGCGGCCATGGGCAGCAGCGCGCTGGCGCTCATGGCCCTTGCCCGCGAGGCCCGGGCGGCAGCCAGCCCTTTCGGCTTTGCCGAGATCGTCCATGGCGTTGACGAAACCCATCATGTCGCGCCCGGCCATCGCGCGGAGATCCTGATCCGCTGGGGTGATCCCGTTCTGCCGGGCGCGCCGGATTTCGACTCCATGAACCAGTCGGCCGCGGCCCAGGCCATGCAGTTCGGCTACAACAACGACTATATCGGCTTCCTTCCGCTGGCCCTGGGCGCGGACGGCGCCGAACGCGGCCTGCTCTGCATCAACCACGAATACACCAGTGAGGAGGAGATGTTTCCGAGTCTCGACGGCGGCTACGACAAGGCTTTCAGCCAGACGACTCCCGAATTGGTGGCGATCGAATTGGCCGCCCATGGTGGCACGATCCTGGAGATCGCGCGCGACGGTGGCGATGCCTGGCGCCCGGTCCCCTACAGCCGCCGCAATCGGCGGATCACGGCCGGCGAAACCGAGATGATCTTGACCGGCCCCACCGCCGGCCATGGCCTCCTCAAGACCAAGGCCGATCCTTCGGGCACAAGGGTCATCGGCACGATCAACAACTGCGCGGGCGGCACCACGCCCTGGGGCACCTATCTGATGGCCGAGGAGAATTTTCACTACTATTTCATGGGCACCCTCGAAGGCCATGCCGAGGCGCGCAACTACAAGCGCTACGGCGTGCCGGGCGACGGCTGCGCCTGGGGCCGCTTCCACGATCGCTTCGACATCGAGAAGGAGTCGAACGAGGCCAACCGCTTCGGCTGGTTGGTCGAGGTCGATCCGCCGGATCCGGCCGCGACCCCGCGCAAGTGCACGGCGCTGGGCCGGTTCAAGCATGAAGGTGCGGAAACCATCGTCAATAGCGACGGCCTAGTCGTCGCCTATATGGGCGACGATCAGCGCTTTGACTATCTCTACAAATTCGTCAGCGCGCGCCGGGTGAACCCCGACGACCGGGCGGCGAATATGGACCTGCTCGAGTCTGGCACACTCTCCGTCGCCAAGTTCCATGCCGATGGAAGTATGATCTGGCTGCCCCTGGTCTTCGAGGAGGGCCCGCTGACCCTCGAGAACGGTTTCGAGAGCCAGGCCGATGTGCCGATCGAAACGCGCCTCGCCGCCGATCTGCTCGCGGCCACGCCCATGGACCGACCCGAGGATGTGCAGCCCAATCCGGCGACCGGCAAGGTCTATGTCATGCTGAACAACAATTCCAGGCGCAAGGAAGGCGACCTCAATCCCTCCAACGACCGGCCCTACAATATCTGGGGCCAGATCGTCGAGATCGTGCCGCGGGGCGGCGATCACGCGGCCGCCACCGCCGATTGGTCGCTGCTCGTCCAATGTGGCGACCCGAAGGATGCGGCGACGGGCGCCGTCTGGAACGAGGCGACCAGCGCCAATAGCTGGTCGCCTGCCCCGACAATGCCGCCGCCGACGGCCTGGGCCGGCTCTGGGTCGCGACCGATCAGGGCGGCGGGTGGAAGAAGGCGTCGGGCTCTGCCGACGGGCTTTGGGGATTGGAAACTGAAGGCGCGGGCCGGGGCACTGGTCGCATGTTCTTCCGGGTGCCCGTCGGGGCCGAGCTCTGCAGCCCGCTGATGACGCCGGATTCCAAGACTCTCTTTCTCGCCGGCCAGCATCTGGCGACCGATGGGGTGAAGGACTATCCGGGCTTCGAGCGGTCCTCGACCTTCGCCCATCCCGGCGACCCGTTGGCCGGATTTCAAACCGCATATGCCCCTCCGTCGTGGTCGTAACCAAGGATGACGGCGGCATCATCGGCGGGGGTGGACGGCGGGTGCTCTGTCTCGCCTAGGTCCTTTGCCCGCGCAGCATCTGCCCGACGATGATCAGGCTGGTCAGCAGGAGCAGGGCACCGGCCTGGTGCAGGGCGGCGAGGGCGATGGGCACGACCAGCAGCAGGGTCGCGATGCCCAGCGCGATCTGGAGAGTTCCGGCGGCGAGCACGGCATGAACCGCCATTTGGGCCGGGCCGGCGGGCGCGCGGTAGCGCGCCCATTGCCAGAAGGCCAGCAGGCCCAGGAAGGTCGCGCCGGCCAGCCAGCGATGCTGGAACTGGACCATCGCGGCATTCTCGAAATAGTTCAACCAGGCCGGGACCAGGTCATAGGCGTCGCCGGGGATCAGCCGGCCGCCCATCAGGGGGAAGCTGTTATAGATGAATCCGGCATCCAGCCCCGCGACCAGCCCGCCGGCGAGGATGACGATGAAGACCAGCAGGGTCAGGCCATGGGCCAGCCGGCGCGGCCCCTCGACGAGCAGATCGGCCGTCGCCAGACGGCCGGGATTCAGCAGGTCGAGCGCGGTGCGCAGCAGCAGGGCATAGATCAGCACCGCCAGCCCCAGATGGGCGGCCAGGCGGTAATGGCTGACATCGGGGCGGTCGACCAGCCCGCTCTTCACCATGTACCAACCCAGCAGGCCCTGCAGCCCGCCCAGCACGAAAAGTCCGGTGAGGCGGGGCGTCAGCCCGGTGGGAATGCGCCGCAGGGCGAGCAGGACGAGGAAGGGCAGGAGAAAGGCGACACCGATCAGCCGGCCCCAGACCCGGTGCAGATATTCCCACCAGAAGATCTCCTGGAATTCGCGGGGGCTCATGCCCTTGTTAAGCTGCAGGTACTGGGGGAACTGCCGGTATTTGTCGAACAGCGCCTGCCAGGCTGCCGCGTCCATCGGCGGGATCCAGCCGAAGAGCGGATCCCATTCGACCATGGAGAGGCCGGAATGGGTCAGCCGGGTGATGCCGCCGATGACCACCATGGCGAAGACCAGAACGGCCACGCCCAACAGCCAAGCAGCGACCAGCCGTGCATCGCCGCGCAAGGCCCGCTGTGTGCCTACCGGGTCCGGCCCAGGAAAATCGGGGGCGAGGGGGTTCTGGTTGGTCATGATTCCATCGGCCTTGTCGGCGTGCGCGAAACCGCCCGTGCCACCTCCCGTGCCGGCTAGAGCGTCATATGCCGCGCGCGAGTCGAGCGTTCGATCGCGGCGGCGGACAGGCGGTCGACATCCAGCCGGTGGCGGATCATCACGAGGAGGCGAATTTCCTTCTGGCTCAGGCTGTCATCGGCTGCGGCGACGTCGCAGCCGAAAGCATAGGCCGTCTCGTGCAGCTTGCGCGGCAGTCCCGCTCTGATCTCGTCGAGAACCCTGCTCAAGGCATTGTCCGGCTGCAACCGTTCGGCGCACTCGCGCGCGACGGTGGTCAGGCGTTCGGTATCGAAGCCCTTGAAGACCGGCATGGAATTGACCAATTCGCCGATCGTGCGCAGTTCCGCATCCGACATCTCGCTATCGGCGGCGGAGACCAGGACCATCGTGTAGATCAAGGCTTCTTCGTGGGAGATTACGGCTTAGAACCTCGGGGTTTGGACGCGGGACGGACGATGCGAGAGTAATGATCGCCAAGTAGGGCAGGAGTATGACGAAGGCCCCGCAGAGCGGCAAGGCCGGGCCTATCGCCTTATTGCCCTGGGCCTATCGGTGTTCGGCCAGCAGCTCGCCCACGATATCGACCGCTTCCTTGAGCCCGGTGCGCTGCACCTCCACCCCCTCGGGAAAGGCGCCGGCGAGGCGCGAGGGCATCATCGGGTCGAGCATCACGAAGACCCCCCGGTCGTCGGCCCGGCGCACTAGCCGGCCGAAGGCCTGCTTCAGACGCAGGCGGGTCAGCATGTCGTCATAGGCGCGCCCGCCGAACTGCGCCTTGCGCGCCCGGTGCAGGATATCCGGGCGCGGCCAGGGCACCCTGTCGAAGACGATCAAGCGCAGCGAGCGACCGGGAACGTCGACCCCGTCGCGCACGGCATCCGTGCCCAGCAGGCAGTGGTTCCGCTCCGCTCGGAATATTTCTATTAAAGTCGAAACGTCTAACCCGTCGATATGCTGAGCCAGCAGGGTCAGGCCCGCGCGTTCCAGCGGCTCGGCGATTCTGTTATGGACCGCGCGCAACCGGGCGATTGCCGTGAATAGGCCCAGGGCTCCGCCGCCCGCCGCTTCGAACAGGGCGCGGTAGGCGCCCGCGACCTGGCCCAGATCGTCCTTGCGCACATCGCCGACCACCACGACTCTTGTATGGGCGGCATAGTCGAAAGGCGAGGCGACCGCCGCCCGGACCGGCGGATCAGGCAGGTGGATGGCGCCAGTGCGGGCTTCCGCCGCCAGCCAGTTCGCCTCGGGATCGTCGGTGCCGTCGCGCAGGGTGGCGCTGGTCGCCAATAGGCCCTGGGCGCGCGATCCGACCTCGTTGGCGAAGGGAATGGTCGGGTCGACCCAATGGCGGTGCATGCCGACATCGCGGTCCTGGCCCTGCATACGCTCGACCGTGAACCAGTCGACGAAGGCTTCGGGCGTCTCGGCGGCCAGGGCCGCCAGCATATCTCGCCAGGACCCAAGTTGCAGTTCGCCCCGGCGCAGCAGGCCGCGGCAGATCGCTTCGATGCGCTGGCGGGTCGCCGTGTCCAGGTCGGCGGCTTCCGTCTCCAGCCGCGCGGCCAACCGCTTGGCCAAGCGCAGCAGCGGCTTGGCCAGGTCGTCCAGCGCCCGGTTCAGGGCGGCGGCTTCCTCGATCAGCCCCTCGACCGGCTCGATTGCCTCGCATTCGATGCTGTAGGGATTGTTGACATGGGGTGCGCGGGCATAGACCTGCTGGCGCAACCGGGCGAGGAAGGCCTCTGCCGCGCCGTCGGCGCTTGCCGTTTCCAGGCGCTGGAGCCAGCCGACCCCGGGCAGCACCCGGGCGGCGCGCTCCGCCTCGCCGATCGCCTCCAGCGAAGCCTTGTCGTCCAGGGCGAGATCGCCGGCGCGCCGCCGCAAGCCCCTGGCCCGGCTGCCCTGCCGCCCCTCCGCGCCCATGACCCAGCGCCGTAGCTCGGCCATCTCCAGGCCCGAGAGATGGCTAGAGAAGGCGGAATCGGCCGCGTCGAAGATGTGATGCGCCTCGTCGAAGATATAGCGCTGGGGCACGTTGGAATCGTCGACCCCGCCCAGGGCTGCTTGGATCATAACCAGGGCGTGGTTGGCGACGACGATTTCGGCCCGCCGGGCGCGCCGCACGCTGCGCTCGATGAAGCATTTGTGGTAGTGCGAACAGGCCGAATAGATGCACTCGCCCCGGCTGTCCGCCAGGCCGAAGGTCTGCGCCCGGCCCAGGATCCCGGCCAGCCAGGTCGGGAAATCGCCGCCCACCATGTCGCCGTCGCGGGTCGCCCCGGCCCAGCGCGCCATCAGCCCGACGGCGACCGCGCTGCGCGCCCGCATCCGGGCCCCGCCCACGGCCTCTTCCAGGTTCAGTAGGCAGAGATAGTTCTCGCGCCCCTTGCGAATCACCACCTTGCGGGCCTTCTCCTCCCGCTTGGGGAACAGGCGGTCGAGTTCGCCGTCGATCTGGTGCTGCAGGTTGCGGGTATAGGTGCTGATCCAGACTGGACCCTGGTTCCGCTCGGCCCAGAGGCTGGCGGGTGCGATATAGCCCAGGGTCTTACCGACCCCGGTGCCCGCCTCGGCGATCACCATATTGGGCGCGCCGGGATGCGCCCGCGGCGCGAAGGCGGGGGTGACGGCAGCGGCGTAATCGGCCTGCTGCGGCCGCGCCTCGGCATCGGCGCCCAGCAATTCGGCCAGGCGGCGGCGCGCATCCGCCGGATCGACCGGACGGTCGCCCGGCGTGGGCTCCGGCGCGTATTCGCTCCATTCCGGCAGGCGGCGCCAGACCGCGAGGCCGGGGGCGTCGGGCCGGACCTCCCCCTGGGCCGCATGTTCCAGTGCGGCCATGACGAAGGCCCCCCAGGGCCAGCCGCTCTCGGCCATGGGCCGCGCGATCTCCGCCAGCGCCGCGGAATCCTCCTCGCCGTCCGGCTCGGCCAGTTCCGCGATCAGCGCCTCGGCGGCGCGCAGCAGGGCGACGGCCTCCTCGGCCGGTTCGGTCCCCGGCGGATCGAGGGCCAGCGTGGCGGCCAGGCCGCGCGGCGTCGGCACGCAGAACCGCGCCGGCCGGGCGAAGGCGAAAAGTTCCAGCAGGTCGAAGGCCCGGAAGGATTCCGCGCCCAACCGCCGGGCCGTCGCCGGCATATGGCAGACGATGGGTGCCGCGCCGTCGCGCAGCCGCCTGGCGGCCTCGTCATGGGCGAGGGCTTCCGCCGTGCCGCCTTGCGCCCAGCCGGCATGGCCGAGCCCGGCCGCCAGGGCCGGCGCGTCGGGCATGAATCGACTCGCCACGGATTTCGCGTTGGCCGCGGCCGTCACGCCGGCGCCATCTTTCGAGTCCTCCAGGAGGGGTGGGGATCGCTATGCTGGGCGAAACCTAACATGGGGCCCGGACGGGGGAGTAGGGCGATGGTGGACTTTTACGAATTGGGCCTGCGCGAGATCGGTGCGCGCCTGCGCGACGGGCGGTTGACGGCTTCGGCCCTCGCCGAACACGCGATTGGTCGGCACGCGCGTTTCGGCGCGGCGTTGGGCGCCTATATCCATTGGGATGCCGAGGCGCTGTGCGCCGGGGCCCGGTCGGCTGACGCCCTGTTCGCCGCCGGGGTCGATCTCGGGCTGCTCCAGGGCGTGCCGGTTTCGGTCAAGGACCTCTTTGGCGTGCGCGGCATGCCGACCCAGGCCGGCTCGCCCAAGCGCCTGCCCGCTCGCTTCGAGGAAGAAGGCTCGGTCGTCCGCGCCCTGCGCCGGGGCGGCGGCATCGTCACGGGCAAGACCCATTCGGTGGAATTCGCCTATGAGGGGTTGGGCGTGAATCCCCATCTCGGCTCGCCCCGCAATCCCTGGGACGCAAAGACCCATCGCTGTTCCGGCGGCTCGTCCAGCGGCGCGGGGGTCAGCCTGATCGAGGGCTCGGCGCTGGTCGCGCTGGGCAGCGATTCGGGCGGCTCGGTGCGCATGCCCGCCACGATCACCGGCACCGTCGGCCTCAAGCTGGGGCACGGGCGCTGGGGCATCGACGGCATTGTGCCCTTCTGTCCGACCCTGGATTCGCCCGGCCCGCTGACCCGCACCGTGGATGACGCGGCCGTCGTCTTCGCCGCCCTCGACCCGATCTGCGACCCTGCCGCTTTCGCTGCGCGGCTGGAGTCCGCGACGGTTTCCGGCACCCAGCTCGGCCTGGCGGAAACTCATTTCTGGGACGATTGCGATCCCGGTGTGGCCGAAGGCGTGCGCGCCGCCCTGGGCGAATTGGAGAGCGCGGGGGCGAGCCTGCGCCCTATCGACTTCCCTGAGGCGGTCGAAGGCTACGCGGAAGGCATGCGCGGCCATATCGTCGCCGCCGAATTCTACGCCCTGATGCGCGCCGAACTGCCCGACTGGCTGGAGACCCTGAATCCGATCCTCAAGGAACGGCTGAACGCCTTCGAGCGACCTTGGGAAATTCCGGCCGTCGACTACTACGACAACCTGCGCGCGGTGCAAGCGCTGCAGCGCCGGGCCGACGAGCGCCTGCGCCAGGTCGATGCCATCGTCTGCCCGACCGTGGTTATGACCCCGCCGCCCGTCGCCGAGATCGTGGATCTGGCCAGCCAGCGCGGGCCCAATCTGCGGGTCCACAACAACACCTATCTGGTGAACATCCTGGGCCTCTCCGCCCTGACCATGCCCGTGGCTCTCGATGCCGCGGGGATGCCGGTGGGCCTCCAGCTCATCGCGCGGTCGGGCGATGAGGAACGCCTGCTTGCCATGGGCTGCGCCTTCGAGCGGACCCTCGGCACCGGGCGGCAGCGCCTGGGGGTGGCGCCGATGTGCATCGCTCCATGACCCCGGCCAGTAACCCCAGGTTGACCCCATCCTTATGCGGGCCTAGCTTCCGCGCGCTTCAACCCCCCGGATTGCCGTGACCGCCATGACCGCAGAACGCGACCTCGCGATGAACGCCAAGGCTTGGCCCTTTCAGGAGGCGCGCAGGCTGCTCGACCGTCTGGACGGCAAGCCGCCCGAGAAGGGCTATGTCCTGTTCCAGACGGGCTACGGCCCCTCCGGCCTGCCCCATATCGGCACCTTCGGCGAGGTCGTGCGCACGACCATGGTGCGCCAGGCCTTCCATCGCCTGTCCGATATCCCGACCCGTCTCTTCGCCTTTTCCGACGATATGGACGGGCTGCGCCGGGTGCCCGACAACATCCCGAACAAGGAGATGGTGGCCAGGCATCTGGGCAAGCCCCTGACCGCGATCCCCGATCCCTTCGGCACCCATGACAGTTTCGGCGCCCATAACAATGCGCGCCTGCAGGGCTTCTTGGACGGTTTTGCCTTCGAATACGAATTAGTCAGCTCGACCGAATGCTACCGCACCGGGCGTTTCGACACGACCCTGCTGCGCGTTCTCGAATGCTACGACCAGGTGATGAAGGTCATGCTGCCCAGCCTGCGGGCGGAGCGCCAGAAGACCTACAGCCCCTTCCTGCCGGTCTGCCCGGAAACCGGCGTTGTCCTGCAGGTGCCGATCCTGGAACACGATGCTGCCGCCGGCACGGTCGTCTACGAGAACACGCGGGGCGGGAAGGTCGAGACCCCGGTCACCGGCGGGCGCTGCAAGCTGCAATGGAAGCCCGATTGGGCCATGCGCTGGTACGCCCTGGGCGTCGATTACGAGATGAGCGGCAAGGACCTGATCGATTCGGTCAAGCTGGCCAAGGCGATCTGCCGCATCCTGGGCGCCAAGCCGCCCGAGGATTTCACCTACGAGCTGTTCCTGGACGAGCAGGGCGAGAAGATTTCCAAGTCCCGGGGCAACGGCCTCTCGGTCGAGGAATGGCTCGCCTATGCCCTGCCGGAAAGCCTGGCCCTGTTCATGTACGGCTCGCCCAAGCGGGCCAAACGGCTCTATTTCGATATCATCCCGCGACAGGTCGACGACTATATCAAGCTGCTCGAATCCTATCCCGACCAGGAAGCGGCGGACCAGCTCGACAACCCGGTCTGGCATATCCACAACGGCGCGTTGCCCGCCTCCGATGCCCCAGTCGGCTTTGCCCTGCTGCTGAACCTGGCCAGCGTGGTCAATGCCGACGATCCTTCGATCCTCTGGGGTTTCGTCACGCGCTACGCGCCCGGCGTCTCGGCCGAGGGCAACCCGCTGCTCGCCCGCATGATCGACTATGCCCTGGCCTATTACCGGGATTTCGTGAAGCCGTCCAAGACCTACCGCGCGCCGGACGCGACCGAACGCGCCGCCCTGGCCGATCTCGCGACCCTGCTCGAGATGACCCCGGCCGACACCGATGCCGAGGCGATCCAGAACGAGATCTACGAGATAGGCAAGCGCCATTCCTTCGAGACTCTGCGCGACTGGTTCAAGGCGCTCTACCAGGTCCTGCTGGGCCAGGACCAGGGCCCGCGCTTCGGCTCCTTCGTCGCCCTCTACGGCGTCGAGGCCACCGCCCTCCTGATCCGCCGCGCCCTGGCCGGCGAGGATCTCGGCGTCGAATAGCGGGTTGCCCCGCGCCATTCGGGCGGGTTGCCGATCATCCTTCGAGACGACCGCTGCGCGGCCTCCTCAGGATGAGGAGAGATCGAACACAGTTGTTTCCGTAGGACCCTCACCCTGAGGAGCCAACCGGAGGCCGGCGTCTCGAAGGGCGGGGGGCCGCCTGGCTTTCGCCCTCAAACCTTCCGCGTCTGGGTCTCGGCCCAGTCGAAATAGATTTCGCGCGCCTTCTGATAGAGCGGGCCGGGCTGGTAGTCGCGGCCGTCCAGCCGGGTGACCGGGACCACCTTGTCCAGATTGCCGGTCGAGAAGACCTCATCGGCCTCCAGCACCTCGTCATAGACGATCGGGCGCTCCAGCACGTCCACCCCGGCCTCGCGCAGCAGGCGGATCACCCGCTGGCGCGTGATGCCGTTCAGGAAGGTGCCGTTGGGCACCGGCGTATGCACCATGCCGTCGCGGACATGGAAGATGTTGGAGGTGGCGAATTCCGCGACATGGCCCAGGCCGTCCATCATGACGGCGGTGCTGAATCCCGCCGCCTGGGCCTCGCGCATCGCGCGGATGGCGTTGGGGTAGAGGCAGGCGGCCTTGGCGTTGGTCGGCGCCATGTCCAAGGCCGGCCGGTGAAAGCGCGACAGCATGGCGGTGATCCCCGTCGGCTCCATCAGCGGCCGGTTCAGCAGGGCGAGGGCGAAGACGGTCGAGTCCGGCTCCGGCATCACGAAGCCGCGCTCGGGATAGAACATCGGGCGGATGAACAATTCGGCATCGGCCGGGAAGCGGTCCACCCCCTCCCAGATCAGGGCTTCGATCCCCTTGGCGTCGAGCGGCGGCTCCAGCCCCAGGGCGCGCGCGGAATTGACGCAGCGCTGGCAATGGCGGTCGACATCCGGGCCCATGCCCCGGATCACCCGCGTGCCGTCGAACACCGCCGTCGCCATCCAGACCGCCTGGGTCGCGGGCGTCATGACCTTCTGGGGCTCCTCGCTCCAGATTCCGCCGAAATAATGCAGTTCCTGCATCGCCCGTCCTCCGTCCGAGATATTCCCTGTCCGGGACAATAGCGGCTGGCGGCGCGCGCACCAATCGGGGTTCCGAGGCCGGGTTCGCCTTGACTCTCGCCGGCCAATCGCCGACAAGCTGCCCCGGTCGCTCGACCCTCTGCGCGAATGGCTTTGCGCAATCTGGACGCGGCTGGGGTTCCGGCGGTTTGACCGCTATAGATAGTTGGCGTTTTCGTCGCAACCCCTATATATTGATTACCGAGCGTCGAGGCAGCTCTCAGGCGGGGAACCGCGCGGGTTTCCTCGTGCCCATGCGAACGGCCGCGAAGCGGCCCCTGGCTAGAGAGCTGGGCGAACGGTCGAGGTGGAACGATGTCGAGCTACGCGCGTGTGCTTGCCCCATGTCTGCGCCTCCTGCCGCCGGAGGCGGCCAAGGATATCGTGGGATGGGGCTTGCGCCGGGGCTTGCTCCCTGCGGCGCCCGCCTTCCAGAATCCGGCCCTTCGAGCGACGCTCTGGGGCCTTTCTTTTGCCAATCCCATCGGCCTGGCCGCCGGTTTCGACAAGGACGCCGCCTTCATCGCGGGTGATCTCGGCATGGGCTTCGGCTTCGTCGAGGCGGGCACCGTCACGCCGCGCGCCCAGCCCGGCAATGCAAAGCCGCGTCTGTTCCGCCTGCCCGAGGACAAAGCGGTGATCAACCGCCTCGGCTTCAACAGCGCGGGCGGCGAGGTCTTCCGCCGCAATCTCGAGGCCTACCGCGCCGCCCATGGCCGTGCCCAAGGTGTCGTCGGCGTCAATGTAGGGCGCAACAAGGACACGGAAGACGCGGTGCGCGATTACGCGTATCTGGTCCGCATCCTCGCTCCCTTGGCCGATTATCTCTGCATCAACGTTTCCTCGCCCAACACGCCGGGTCTGCGCGACCTGCAGCGCGAGGACGCCTTGCGCCGGCTGATCGCGGCCTGCCGCGAGGCGCTCGACGGCACGGTGGGCGCGGCCAGGGTGCCGATGCTGGTCAAGGTTTCGCCCGATCTGAACGAGGCTGGGATCGACTGCATCGCCGATGCCGCGCTCAATTTCGGCGTCGACGGCGTCGTCCTCACCAACACCACCATCGCGCGGCCGTCGGACCTGCGCGGCGCGAAGCGGGACGAGGCCGGCGGCCTCAGTGGCCGGCCGGTCTTCGCCTGTTCCACCGAGGCGCTGCGCGGCCTGCGCGAGCGGGTCGGGGACCGCCTGCCCCTGGTCGGGGTCGGTGGCGTGTTCACGGCCGAGGACGCCTACGCCAAGATCCGCGCCGGCGCCTCCCTGGTCCAACTCTACACGGGCCTCTACTACAAGGGCCCATCGGTGGTGCGCGAGATCCAGCGCGGCCTGGTCGAACTGCTGCGGCGCGACGGCCATGCCTCCTATCTCGACGCCGTCGGTCTGGATACGGCCGCACCGCCCGCCCCACTCGCCGAACCGGCGGTCGCGGCCGCCATCGCCTGACCCTCGGCGCGGTTCCGCCGGCAAGCTCCTGTTAATCATATGGCCCCGCGTTCTCGACGCCGGCGGCCTGGATGGTCTGGTCTGGCGGCAAGCTCCCGTTAACCATATGGCAAGGCCTGGGTCGCCATGATGCGGCTCGGCTCCGGATGGATTCATGCCGTCCGGGGCCCGGATTGTTCAGACGGGATGCAGCCCGGGGCTTGGTCATGGCCGTGCCGGTCCATCTACTGATTTTTCTGTCCTACACGCTCGCCGCGGCGGCGACGCCGTTCGCCCTGCATTTAGGCATCGGCGGGATTGACCTCAATG
>CAUZWC010000033.1:0-16387 GCA_963583595.1 Alphaproteobacteria bacterium
CCGGCGATTCGGTCCCAGGCATCCAGCTTCGTCTCGTCCAGGCGAGCATCCCGCAAAGCCTGAAATGGCTGCCCGAGACCCGGCGGCGGAATTTCGAGCGCCATCTCTCGATGTCCCTGGTCCAGGGACATGACGAGGCCAGCCATATAGTCTGGCCCGAAACCGCCGCCCAGTTCCTGCTGGCCGAGGATGGCGAGGCCCGGGCAGCCGTGGCCGCCGTCGCGCCACCGGGCGGCGCGGTGCTGACCGGCACGGTGCGGCGCGACGCGGCGACGGGGCAGGTCTGGAATTCCCTGCTCGCCATCGACGACAAGGGCGAGGTCGCGGGCATCTACGACAAGGTCCATCTGGTGCCCTTCGGCGAATACATGCCGCTGCGCGGCCTGCTGGGCCTGGACAAGCTGACCGCCGGCGGGACCGATTTCTCCGCCGGGCCGGGGCCGCGCAGCCTGCGCGTTCCGAGCCTGCCGCCCTTCAGCCCCCTGATCTGCTACGAGGCGATCTTCTCCGGCGCGGTGACCGATCCGGACGATCGCCCCGCCTGGCTCCTCAACGTCACCAACGATGCCTGGTTCGGCCGCTCGGCCGGGCCCTATCAGCATTTCGCTGCGGCCCGGCTGCGCGCGATCGAAGAAGGCCTGCCCCTGGTGCGCGCGGCGAATACCGGCATATCGGCAGTGATCGACCCCCATGGCCGGATCGTGGCGCGGCTGGGGCTGGGCCTGCGCGGCGTCGTCGATTCCCCGCTTCCAACGGCCCTGGCTTCGCCCCCCGCATTCGCCCGCCTGGGCAATGGCTGGTTGGTCATCGGCATGGGACTCCTCCTGGTCGCCGCAGGTTTGGTGCATCGACGCTCAGCATAATATATGATGCAGATAGAGCGCTGCATCACGCTGATATATTGACGCTGTCCTGTGCCCGGCTTAGGAAATGCTGCTTCCAAGTCAGTATGGGTAGCTCCGCCGATCCCGGCGGGGATCACAAGGAGCATCATGGTCATCGAAAACGAAAAAGAAGAAGGCCAGCCCCGTCGTGGGCGTGGAAGAGGTGGCCGTCCGAAGCCGGTGGATGTCCATGTCGGCAGTCGCGTGCGCTTGCGCCGGACCATGCTGGGCATGAGCCAGGGGAAGCTCGGCGACGCGATCGGCCTCACCTTCCAGCAGGTCCAGAAATACGAGCGCGGCGCCAACCGGATCGGCGCCAGCCGGCTCTTCGAGCTGAGCAAGACGCTCGAAGTCCCGGTCAGTTTCTTCTTCGACGATATGCCGGCGGAGATCGAAGCGGAGTCCGGGCCGCGCGCCGAGGGGCTGGCCGAGGATGCTCAGGCGCATTACGCCGCCGACCCTATGGCCAAGCGCGAAACCCTCGAACTCGTGCGCGCCTATTACCGAATCACCGACAGCAATGTGCGCAAGCGCGTCTTCGACCTGGCCAAGGCGCTGGCCAAGGCGGGCCAGGACTAGTCTGAGACCCGGACGGGTTTTCCGGCGGGGCGGTCTCGCCCCGACCTTGACGCCTCACTAAATCCTTGCGACAAGGGCCGCCCCGCAGCGGGGCGCAAGGGCCGCTCCATGACTGGGGCGCCGGCAGGAGATATGTCGTTCCATGGCGGCCTTCTGCCGCCGTATCAACCATTTCCAGGGGGGAGTCGAACGTGCCGACATCCGACTATGTCTTCACGAGTGAGTCCGTCTCCGAGGGCCATCCCGACAAGGTCTGCGATCGCATTTCGGATGCCGTCGTCGATATGTTCCTCACGGCCGATCCGCAATCGCGGGTCGCGGTCGAGACTCTCGTCACGACGAATCGCATCGTTCTCGCCGGCGAAACCCGCGGGCCCGGATCCATCACCCATGACCATCTGGAAGAAGTGGCGCGCGCCTGCGTGCGTGATATCGGCTACGAACAGGACGGCTTTCACTGGAAGAACGCGGACGTCCAGATCTACGTCCACGAACAGTCGAGCGATATCGCCCAGGGCGTCGACGCCGCGGGCAATAAGGACGAAGGCGCGGGCGATCAGGGCATCATGTTCGGCCATGCCTGCACCGAGACCGAGCCCCTGATGCCGGCGCCGATCCATTTCGCCCATGAAATTCTGCATTCCCTGGCCGAGGCACGCCATTCCGGCGCCGAATCCGGCCTGGGCCCCGACGCGAAGAGCCAGGTCACCCTGCAATACGAGAACGGCAAGCCGGTGCGCGCCACCTCGGTCGTGGTTTCGACCCAGCATGCCGGGGACCTCGATCAGGGCGAAGTGCGCGAGATCGTCCGGCCCCATGTGCTGAACGTCCTGCCCGAAGGCTGGATGTGCGGGGAAGAGGATTTCTACGTCAATCCGACGGGCCGGTTCGTGATCGGCGGCCCCGACGGCGATGCCGGCTTGACCGGGCGCAAGATCATCGTCGACACCTATGGCGGGGCCGCGCCCCATGGCGGCGGCGCGTTCAGTGGCAAGGATCCGACCAAGGTCGACCGCTCGGCGGCCTATGCCGCGCGCTATTTGGCGAAGAATGTCGTCGCCGCGGGCCTGGCGGAGCGCTGCACCATCCAGCTCAGCTACGCTATCGGCGTGTCCAAGCCGCTTTCGGTCTATGTCGACACCTACGGCACCGGGCAGGTCGACGAAGCCAAGCTCGGCAAGACCATCCGCGAACTGATCGATCTGAGCCCGCGCGGCATTCGCGAGCATTTGTCCTTGTCCCGGCCGATCTATGCGCGGACCGCCGCCTATGGTCATTTCGGCCGCGCGCCGGAGGCCGATGGCGGCTTTTCCTGGGAGCGGATCGATCTCGTCGACGCGTTGAAGTCGGCTTTCGGCGCATCGTAGCCGGCGGCCCGCTGGCGGACGGCGACGACAGAGGGGACGACGGCCGGATTCGGCGGTTTTACGGCCGGCGCAAGGGGCGGCCCCTGCGCGCTGCGCGCGCCGAGCTGTTCGAAAACAAGCTGCCCGCCGTGGCGATCGCGCTGCCCGAAGTCGGCGAGAGCTTCCATCCGGCCGCGCTGTTTCCCGCCGCCGTCTCGGAGATCTGGCTCGAAATCGGCTTCGGCGCCGGCGACCATCTCGCCTGGCAGGCCTTGCGCAATTCCGAGGTCGGCTTGCTCGGCTGCGAGCCCTTCGTCGAAGGTGTCGCCAATCTGTTGTCACGCATTGAACGCGACGCTCTGCGCAATATCCGGATTCTGGATGATGACGCGCGCCTGCTGCTCGACGCCCTGGCCCCCGCCAGCCTCGACCGGGTCTTCATCCTGTTTCCCGATCCCTGGCCCAAGACGCGCCACCACAAGCGGCGCATCGTCACGACCGAAACTCTCGATTGCCTCGCCCGGGCCATGCGCCCCGGGGCCGAACTCCGCCTGGCGACCGATCATGCGGATTACGCCGCCTGGATGCTGGCCCATGCGACCGACCATCCCGATTTCGCCTGGACGGCCCGCCGCCCCGCCGACTGGCGGGTCCGGCCGGCCGATTGGCCCGGCACCCGATACGAGGCGAAAGCCGACCTCCAGGGGCGCCGATCCTGCTATTTCAGCTTTCGCCGGCGCGACGACGGGACGCCGGCCTGACGCCGAATTCCTTGACATCCTCCTTGCGGCAGGGCATGGGATGACTATATTTCCCTCAAAACAACGACCCGGATGTTCCGATCCATGGATCGGTAAGGGGTGGGCCTACCGGCCCGCCTTTTTTGTTATTGGGGTTTGTTTGAACTTGGGGCGTCCGGTTTTTGCCGCCGCCCGACGACGGAGAGTATGAGCAGGGCAAGCCGAATTGGAGAGATTGTCGCGCCGACCCTCGAAGCGATGGGTTACGAGTTGGTTCGCGCGCGTATCTCGGGCACCCAGCGACCCGTCCTGCAGATCATGGCGGAGCGTAAGGACGGCGAAGGCATGACCGTGGAGGATTGCGCGACGATCAGCCGCAATGTCTCGGTCCTGCTCGACGTGGCGGACCCGGTTTCGGGCGCCTATACCCTGGAGGTGAGTTCGCCGGGCATCGACCGCCCGCTGGTGCGCCACCAGGATTTCGCGCGCTATGTCGGATTCGAGGCGCGCATCGAACTGCGCCAGCTGGTCGACGGCCGACGGCGTTATCGTGGCCGCTTGCTCGGCAACACGGCGGACGGCGTGCGGATCGAAGCGGCGGAGGGCGAAATCGAGCTGCCCTTCGAAGAGATCGACAATGCGAAGCTCGTCCTGACGGATGAGTTGGTCGCGTCCATGACACAACAGGACCGGACTTAGGCAGATGGCATCACTGGAAACGACGATCGAACAGGCGCCGCGGCTCGAAATGCTACAGGTCGCTGATACGGTGGCCCGCGACAAAGGGATCGAGCGCGAAGAGGTGCTGGTCGCCATGGAGCAGGCGATCCAGAAGGCCGGCCGCTCGAAATATGGCCATGAGCACGATATTCGTGCGGCGATCGATCGCAAGACGGGCGAGATCAAGCTCTTCCGTTACCGCGCTGTGGTCGAGGCTATCGAAGAGGGCGACGACGAGATCACCCATCTGACTCTCGAACAGGCGCAGCGGATCAAGCCGGATGCCGCGATCGGCGAATTCCTGATCGACGAATTGCCGCCGATCGATTTCGGCCGCGTGGCAGCCCAGACCGCCAAGCAGGTGATCGTCCAGAAGGTGCGCGAGGCCGAGCGCCAGCGCCAGTTCCGTGAATACCGCGACCGCGTGGGCGAGATCGTCAACGGTCTGGTCACGCGGGTCGAGTTCGGTAATGTCCTGGTCGATCTGGGCCGGGCTGAGGCGATCATCCGCCGCGAGGAACTGATCCCGCGCGAGAGCTTCCGCCAGGGCGACCGGGTGCGGACCTATATCTACGACGTGCGCGAGGAGCCGCGCGGCCCGCAGATCTTCCTGTCGCGCACCCATCCGCAGTTCATGGTCATGCTCTTCGCCCAGGAAGTGCCGGAAATCTACGACGGCATCATCGAGATTCGCGAAGTCGCCCGCGATCCGGGCAGCCGCGCGAAGATCGCCGTGATCTCCAATGATTCCGGTATCGACCCCGTGGGCGCCTGCGTCGGTATGCGCGGCAGCCGCGTCCAGGCGGTGGTCGCCGAACTCCAGGGCGAGAAGATCGACATCATTCCCTGGTCGTCCGATCCTGCGACCTTCGTGGTCAACGGTCTGGCGCCGGCCGAAGTGACCAAGGTGGTCCTCGACGAGGAAGCCCATCGTATCGACGTTATTGTGCCGGACGAGCAGCTCAGCCTCGCCATCGGGCGGCGCGGCCAGAATGTGCGCCTGGCGTCCCAGCTCTCCGGCTGGGATATCGATATCCTGACCGAGGCCGAGGAATCCGAGCGCCGTCAGCTCGAGTTCCGGACCCGCTCGCAGGCCTTCATCGAGGCGTTGGACGTGGACGACGTGATAGCCCATCTGCTGGTCACGGAGGGTTTCTCGAGCGTCGAGGAAATCGCCTTCGTGCCGATCGAGGATCTCGGCGCGATCGAGGGCTTCGATGAGGCCATCGCTGAGGAATTGCGCGACCGCGCTCAGAACTTCCTGGTCGAGGAGGAGGAGCGCCATCAGTCTCGCCTTGGCGAGCTTTCGGTCTCTCCCGATCTGTTGGAAGTGCCGGGCCTGACCACTGGGATGCTGGTCGCACTGGGCGAGGCGAGCGTCAAGAGCCGCGACGACCTGGCCGATCTGGCGAGCGACGAACTGGTCGATGCCGAGGAAGGCATCCTCCGCGACTTCGCCATGTCGGAGGAAGAGGCCAATGCCGTGATCATGGCGGCGCGTGCCCATTGGTTCGCCGATGAAGCCACCGATGTGGGCGCCGGCGAAGACGGCGCCGAGGAAACGGCCGAAAGTCCGGCTGAACCCGATGCGGACGAGAGCGCGAGCCTGGTTGAGGGTAAGGACGAGGCCTGATGGGCGAGGCCGCCATACGACAGGAGCCGACGGTGACGGATCGGATGCCGAACCGGCCGGCGGACCCCGAGTCGGAGCGGCGCTGTATCGTCACGGGAGAAAGTGCGCCCAAGGCCGGTCTGATCCGTTTCGTGATCGGCCCCGATGGCACGTTGGTGCCGGATCTCGCCGAACGGTTGCCCGGTCGCGGTTTGTGGATGACGGCGCGGCGCGATATAGTCGCAAGTGCTGCACCGCGCCAGATATCGCGCGCCGCGCGAACGGCGGTTGCGGCGGTCTTCGATCCGACGGAACTGGCCGATCTGGTTGAACGGTTGCTTCAGCGACGGTCCATCGAATTGATTGGTCTGGCGCGCCGCGCCGGGCAGGCGGTTGCGGGGTTCGAGAAGGTTAAGGCCTGGTGTCGTGAGGGCCGGATCGAAGTGCTTCTGGCGGCCTCGGATGGCGGAACCGACGGGCGCGCCAAAATTCGTGTGTTGGCGCCGAAGGCGGTCTTGGTCGACGTGCTGACCGCTGAAGAATTGGGGCAGGCTTTCGCCCGACCGCATGCGGTTCACGGGGCGCTCGCGCCCGGTGGGCTGGCTGGCGAGTTGGAGCGCGAAGCGGCGCGATTGGCTGGGTTCCGCACGGTGTACGAGCCGGGGCCAGAGAATGTGACTGCGGCGGCCACCGGGCCGTCGGCTATGGATTGAAGGATACGGTCGGACGACGATGACGGATACGACTGAACGCGAACGCAAACGGCCGCTCAAACTGGCGGAACGGGGCAAGCTCGAACTGAAGAAGACCGTCGATGCCGGCCAGGTGCGGCAGAGCTTCTCTCATGGCCGCTCGAAAGCCGTGGCGGTCGAGGTCAAGCGCAAGCGCACGATCGCAACCCCGAAGCGGGGTGGCGACGAGGGCGGGTCTGGCCGTATGGGCGGCGTTCGCCAGCTCACCAAAGCTGAGCGGGAATCGCGCGTCCGTGCCTTGCGTGGCGCCATCGCCGGCGAAAACGCGCGCGCGGAATCCCGCGAAGAGCAGGAAACCGCGCTCCGGGCTCGGGACGAGGCGCAGCGTGTCTATGAAGCCGAGCTGGCCCGCCAGGCCGAGGAGGCCGAGCGCGCCGAGGCTGGGCGCCGCGACGCCGAGGAAAAGCGCCGCGAGGCGGAGGAGTTGCGCCGCAAGACCGAAGAGACGCGCCGGACCGAGGACGAAACGCGCCGGACCCGTGACGACGAGGTCCGCAAGCGTGTGGCCGACCGGACCGCCGCGCGCCAGACCGAACGCGAGATCGCCGTCCAGCCGCCGGAAGTCGACGAAGAGGAGCGCGGTTCACGCCGCGGCAAGGCGGGAGCGAAACGGAGTAGTGCGCCCGCGCCCGCCCCTTCGCCGCGCCGCAACGAGCCGCGTCGTCGCGCTTCCAAGCTCACCGTCTCCGCCGCGCTCAGCGGCGATGCCGAGGAAGAGCGTACGCGTAGCATCGCCGCGATGCGGCGGGCCCGCGAACGCGAACGCCAGCGCGCTCGCGAAGCGGCCGCCCAGGGCGGGCCGACCAAGGTGATCCGCGACGTGGTGATCCCCGAAACGATCACGGTGCAGGAATTGGCCAACCGTATGGCCGAGCGCGGCACGGACGTGGTGAAGAAGCTGATGGGCCTGGGGGTCATGGCGACGATCAATCAGACGATCGATGCCGACACGGCGGAACTCGTGACCAATGAATTCGGCCATCGCATCCGACGCGTGTCGGAATCCGATGTCGAGATTGGCCTGGAAGGCGTGCCCGACGACGAGGGGCTGCTGCAGTCGCGTCCTCCCGTGGTGACCATCATGGGCCATGTCGATCACGGCAAGACCTCGTTGCTCGACGCCTTGCGCGAAACCGATGTCGCGGGCCGAGAGGCCGGCGGCATCACCCAGCATATCGGCGCTTATCAAATCTCCCTTGCCGGGGGCCAGCGCATCACCTTCATCGATACGCCGGGCCATGAGGCTTTCACCGCGATGCGTTCGCGTGGCGCGAAGGCGACCGATTTGGTCGTCCTGGTGGTCGCGGCCGATGACGGGGTGCAGCCCCAGACCATCGAGGCGATCAATCACGCCCGGGCGGCCCAGGTGCCGATTCTGGTTGCGATCAACAAATGCGACATGCCAGGCGCCGATCCGGACCGTGTGCGCACCGAATTGCTGAGCCATGAGGTCGTCACCGAAAAGATGGGAGGCGACACGCTCGCCATCGAGGTATCGGCTCTCAAGAAGCAAAATCTCGACAAGCTGGAAGAGGGCATCCTGCTCCAGGCCGAGCTGCTGGAACTCAAGGCGAATCCCGTTCGCGACGCCATGGGCGTCGTCGTCGAATCCAAGATCGAGACCGGGCGCGGCCCGGTTGCGACAGTGCTGATCCAGCGCGGAACCTTGCGCGTCGGCGACATTTTCGTCGCGGGCGCCGAATGGGGTCGGGTGCGGGCATTGCTTGACGATCGCGGCAAGCCGATCGACGAGGCGCGGCCGTCTACACCGGTCGAAGTACTCGGCCTGCAAGGCTCGCCGGAAGCGGGCGACGATTTCTCCGTCGTCGAGAACGAGGCGCGAGCCCGTGAAATTTCGGCCTTCCGCCAGCGTCGTGCGCGGGACGAGCGCGTTGCCCTGGGCCAGCGCGCCACGGTCGACGATATGTTTAGCGCCATCGGCGAGGCCAGGGTCGAAACGGCCGCGGTCATCATCAAGTCCGATGTCCAGGGCTCGGCCGAGGCGATCAAGGCGGCCCTAGACCGACTGGGAACCGAAGAAGTGGCGGTGACCGTGCTCCATGCCGGGGTTGGGGCCATCAACGAATCGGATGTGACCCTCGCCAAGGCGTCGAGCGCCCTGATCGTCGGCTTCAACGTGCGGGCCAATCCCCAGGCGCGCGAGATTTCGACCCGGGACAAGGTCGATATCCGGTACTTCAGCATCATCTACGAAGTGATCGACGAGCTGCGCGGCATGTTGAGCGGCCTGTTGTCGCCGAGCCGCCGCGAGGTCTTCCTCGGCTACGCCCAGATCCGCAAGGTTTTCAACATCACGAAGGTCGGGCAGGTGGCGGGCTGTATGGTCACAGAAGGCCTGGTCAAACGAGGCAACGGGGTCCGCGTCCTGCGCGACGATGTCGTGATTCACGAAGGTAAGCTGTCCAGTCTCAAGCGCTTCAAGGACGAAGTGCGTGAGGTGCGCGAGGGCTACGAATGCGGCATGGCTTTCGAGAGTTTCCACGATCTCAAGGAAGGCGACCGCGTCGAATGCTTCGAGATCGTGGAAGAGGCGCGCACGCTTTAGAACGGACCGGGCCTGTTCGAACCCGGGTTATCGGGAGCGAAGGGACCTGTGACCCCGCTCTCTGTTCGTAACTTCAGACCGGATTTGCAGGGCGGTGGGCCGGCCGACGGCAATGTCACCCCGCCCCGATCCGCTCCGGTGCAGGATCTTGTCGCCGCGCCCTGAGGCACGGTGACGGAACGGAAGACGTCATGAGAAAGCAGAAGCACAAGCCGCCGACCCAGCGCCAGTTGCGGGTCGGCGAAATCGTGCGCCACGCGCTCGCCGAGTTGATTGAGCGCGGCGAATTGCACGATCCGGATCTCGACGGTGTCCCGGTAACGGTAACCCAGGTCTCCATGAGCCCGGACCTCCGCAATGGCACGGCTTATGTCGTCCCGCTCGGCGGCGGCGAAACCGCGCGCATCGTCGATGCGCTCAACCGGGCCGCGCCCTATCTGCAGGGCCGCGTGGCGCGTGCCGTGCGATTGAAATTCGCGCCGCGGCTTCGTTTTGCGCCCGATCAGACATTCGATTACGCCGACAAGATCACGCGCCTCTTGCGCGCCTCCGCACCCGGCGCCTCCGGGACTCCCGAGGATGACGAGGCCGCCGACGAAGCCGGACGCGTGGGTGAAGATGGCTCGGAAACGTAAGGGCAAAGCGATCAACGGCTGGCTCGTCATCGACAAGCCGGCGGGGATGACATCGACGGCGGTGGTCAGCGCCGTGCGGCGCATCACCGGCGCCGCCAAGGCGGGCCATGCCGGCACCCTCGATCCGCTGGCGACGGGTGTCCTGCCGATTGCCCTGGGCGAGGCGACGAAGACCGTTCCCTATGCCATGGATTCCGCCAAACGCTACTGCTTCACCGTGCTTTGGGGCGAGGCGCGCGACACGGACGACGCCGAGGGCAAGATCACGGCGACCAGCCCCGTGCGCCCGGACCGGGTCGCGATCGAAGCGATTCTGCCGCGCTTTTCCGGCGAGATCGACCAGCGCCCGCCGGTCTATTCGGCGATCAAGGTCGATGGCAGGCGGTCCTACGATCTGGCGCGCGAGGATCAGGCGCCGGTTCTCGCCATGCGCCGGGTGCGCATCGATTCGATCTCCCTGGTCGAAATGGGAGATGAGGATCACGCCAGTTTCGAGGTGGCCTGCGGCAAGGGAACCTATATGCGCGCCCTGGCGCGGGACATCGCCGAAGCCCTGGGAACGGTCGGCCATGTAGTCGCCCTGCGCCGAACGGCCGTCGGGGCCTTCGTTGCGGAAGAGGCGATTTCGCTGGAACAACTGAGTGACCTGGGGCATAGTCCCGCACGTTTCGAGCAAAGCCTGCTTTCGGTCGCGACCGCGCTGGACGACATCCCGGCACTGGCCCTGGCCGATCTCGAAGTTGACCGCCTACGTCGTGGGCGGGCTGTGCAGGTTCTGCGGACGGCCGACAGGGCCATGATCGAGACTCTCGAAGATGGGGCAATTCTTCGCGCCATGGATGGAGAGACCTTGATCGCCTTGACCCGGCTGGAGGGTATGGAAATCCACCCCGTCCGCGTCTTCAATCTCTGACGAAAGGTCATGTTGGACGATGTCGATTACGGCTGAACGCAAACAAGAACTTATCAAAAAATTTGGTCGGACCGAGGGTGATACCGGTTCCGCCGAGGTGCAGGTCTCGATTTTGAGCGAACGCATCAGCAATCTTACCCAGCATCTGAACACCCATAAGGGCGACCTGCATTCGCGGCGCGGCCTTCTGATGATGGTGGGCCAGAGGCGCAGTCTGCTCGATTACCTCAAGGGTATCGACCATCCGCGATATCAGTCTCTGATCTCCGAATTGGGTCTGCGGCGCTGACAAATGGCCCTGGCGCGCTATGGCGCGCCGGGTATGCGGGCGGCTGGCCACGGGTCCCAGCCGCCGTTTCGCTATTCCGAGAACGGATGACGGAACAAGCAAGCACGGCGGGGACAATGGGTCCCCGGCGCCCGAAAAGGGCATACGGGCTCGGCCGCTGGCCGACCCGACCCGCCGTTGCGGATAGGCCGTGACGGTCGATGAAAGGTAGGTAGGACGAACGATGTTCGATATTCACCGCAAGGAAATTGACTGGGGCGGACGGCCCCTCACCATTGAAACGGGACGGATCGCGCGCCAAGCCGACGCGGCTGTCCTGGTCACATATGGCCAGACGATCGTGCTCTGCACGGCGGTCGCGGCCCGGGAAAAGCGCGAGGGACTCGATTTCTTCCCGCTGACCGTGAATTACCAGGAAAAGACTTTTGCCGCCGGCAAGATTCCGGGCGGCTTCTTCAAGCGCGAAGGTCGGCCCAGCGAGAAGGAAACCCTGACCTCGCGCCTGATCGATCGGCCGATCCGGCCGCTCTTCGCCGCGGGTTTCCGCAACGAGACGCAGATCGTCTGCACGACGCTGAGCCACGATTTCGAAAACGATCCGGATATCGTCGCCCTGGTCGGCACCTCGGCTGCCCTGACCCTCTCCGGCATCCCTTTCCTCGGCCCGATCGGTGGCGCCCGGGTCGGCTATGTCGATGGCGACTACGTTCTCAACCCGACCGCGGAACAAATGGAGAGCTCGAAGCTCGACCTCATCCTCGCGGGCACGCGTGAAGGCGTGCTGATGGTCGAATCGGAAGCGCATGAGCTTTCCGAGGAAGTCATGCTCGGCGCGGTCACCTTCGGCCATACCGGGTTCCAGCCGGTGATCGATGCGATCATCGACCTGGCCAAGGATTGCGCCAAGGAGCCCTGGGCCCTGCCCGAGGCCCCCGCCGGACTGGCCGCGGTTTCCGACAAGATACGCGACCTGGCCGAGGCCGATCTGCGCGCCGCCTATGGCGAACGGGTCAAGCAGGTCCGCAGCGAGAAGATCTCCGAGGTGAAGTCCAAGGCCCTCGCAGAGCTCTCGCCGGAGGAAGCTCCGCTGGGCGGCGATGCCTTCAAGACGCTCGAGAAATCGATCGTCCGCAACGCCATCCTCGACACGGGCGAGCGTATCGACGGCCGCGACACCAAGACCGTGCGGCCGATCCGCTGCGAGGTCGGTGTCCTGCCGCGCGCCCATGGCAGCGCCCTCTTTACCCGGGGCGAAACCCAGGCCCTGGTCGTCACGACCCTGGGCACGGGCCGGGACGAGCAAATCATCGACGCGCTGGAGGGCGAATACCGCCAGCACTTCATGCTGCATTACAACTTCCCGCCCTATTCGGTCGGCGAAGCGCGGCGCATGGCCCCTCCGGGCCGGCGCGAAATAGGCCATGGCAAGCTGGCCTGGCGGGCGTTGAGCCCGCTGCTGCCCAGCAAGGAGGCTTTCCCCTACACAATGCGCGTGGTCTCGGAGATCACTGAATCGAACGGCTCTTCCTCGATGGCCACGGTCTGCGGCACTTCCCTCTCGTTGATGGATGCCGGTGTGCCCCTGCCCCAGTCGGTCGCGGGTATCGCCATGGGTCTGATCAAGGAAGGCGACCGTTTCGCCGTCCTGTCGGACATCCTGGGCGATGAGGATCATCTGGGCGATATGGACTTCAAGGTCGCGGGCACAGCCGACGGCATCACGTCGCTCCAGATGGATATCAAGATCACGAGCATCACCCGGGAGATCATGGAGATCGCCCTGGGCCAGGCGCGTGATGGCCGTTTGCACATCCTCGGCGAGATGGCCAAGTCGATGCAGGGCGCGCGGGACTCCGTGAGCTCCCATGCCCCTCGGATCACGACCATGACGGTTCCGAAGGACAAGATCCGCGACGTCATCGGCACTGGCGGCAAGGTGATCCGTGAGATCACCGAAGTCACCGGCGCGAAGATCGATATCGAGGATGACGGCACGATCAAGGTTGCCGCGGTTGACAGCAATGCCGGCCAGGCCGCCATCGATTGGATCAAGAGCATCGTGGCCGAGCCCGAAGTCGGCGAGATCTATCGCGGCAAGGTCGTGACGATCACCGATTTCGGCTGTTTCGTGAACTTCCTCGGTCAGCGGGACGGTCTCGTGCATATCAGCGAACTCGCCCAGGACCGTGTCGAAAAGGTGTCCGACGTGGTCAGCGAGGGTGCCGAGGTCTGGGTCAAGTGCATCGGTCTCGACGACCGGGGCAAGGTTCGCCTCAGCATGCGCATGGTGAACCAGGAGACCGGCGAAGAGCTCGAGGTCGAGGAGCGCCCCCGCACGGAGCGTGACGGCGAGAAGCGTGACGGCGCAGGCCGACGCGGCCGCGGGCGTCCGCGCAACGACTAGGACGCGCAAGCGTCTGCCGATCGGGCGGACGGGGCGGGGTGCGGCAATGGCCGTGCCTTCGCCGCGTCCGCCCTTTCCTATTCTGGCGCGGGTGATCGGCCATCGTGGGGCTGCCGCCCTGGCTCCCGAGAACACCCTGGCGGGTCTGCGCTGCGCAATTGGGCGTCTCCTGGGTCGAGATCGATCTGCGTCTGACGGCCGATGGCGTCCCGGTGCTGCGGCATGATGCGACCCTGCGGCGCACGGCAGGGGTAAAGACGGCCGTGTCGCGGCTGTCGCGCGACCGCTTGTCGGGGCTCGACGCCGGCGCCTGGTTCGCGCCGGCTTTCACGGGCGAACCGTTGCCCGGCCTGCCGCAGGCCCTGACCCTCGCCGATGAGTCGGGCCTCGGCCTCAATCTCGAAATCAAGGCGCCGCGCGGGCGCGGCGGCGAAACCATGGGCGCCGTGCTGGGCGCCCTGAGGAACCACGGCGCCGACCCTGACCAAATCGTGCTCTCGAGTTTCGACCGCGCCGCCTTGTGGCGGGCGGCGGGCAGGCCCTGGCCCCTGGGCATGCTGATGGGCCGGCCGCCCTCGGACTGGCGGCGCTTTGCCGCCGAGATTAGAGCGGCAAGCCTGCATTGCGATCATCGCCGCCTGGACGTCCGTTGGACGGCCCGCCTGCGGATCTCGGGTCTGCCGGTCCTGGCCTATACCGTGAACGAGCGGCCCCGGGCGGAACGGCTCTTGGGCTGGGGCGTTGCCGGCGGTGATCACGGACCGCCCCGGCGCGCTTGCCGGCGTGGCCGGGATGGCCGAGTGTCGGGAGTGACCGGCAATGATCGGGGATGAAATGAGTCGATTGCTGGTCTTTTCGGCGATGCGTTCATATATAGGTTCATCCGTGACGCTCGGGAGACTTGTTCCGCGCGGCGAAACGGAGGATTGGACATGCCGTCAGGCTATGATGGGGTAAGTCAGGGTGCGGTTTCCTATGCCGCGCCTCTCGGTTCAGGCGAAGCGGAATTGCTGCGCCCGAAGGTTCGAGCGGAAGAGCGGATGGTGAACGGCAAACCACGCAAGAATGCTTACGATCACGAGGATCTGCTGGAATGCGCCCATGGCCGGTTGTTCGGCCCGGGCAATGCCCAGCTGCCTCTGCCCCCGATGCTCATGTTCGATCGCATCTCATGCATCGACGACGATGGCGGAAGCCAGAGCAAGGGCCAGGCGATCGCGGAATTCGATATCCGCCCCGATCTGTGGTTCTTCGGCTGTCATTTCGAGAACGATCCGGTCATGCCGGGCTGTCTCGGGCTGGACGCCCTGTGGCAGCTCACCGGGTTCTGGTTGGGCTGGACCGGCGCGACCGGGCGGGGCCGCGCCCTGGGCGTCGGCCAGGTCAAGTTCACCGGCCAGGTACTGGACGACGCGAGCCGTGTGACCTATCACATCAACATCAAACGTTTCATCAATCGCAAGCTCGTGCTGGGCATCGCCGACGGGGCGGTCAAGGTCGACGGCGAGACGATCTATGAAGCCGAAAACTTGCGCGTCGGATTGTTTTCCGACGCCGTCCAGTCCTAGGAGAGTATGTGGTGAGACGCGTCGTCATCACCGGTTTGGGGATCGTCAGCAGCATCGGCAACGACAAGGCCGAAGTGACGGAATCTCTGCGCAGCGGCCGGTCCGGCATCAGCTTCGCCGAGGACTACAAGGAGCTGGGCTTCCGCGCGCATGTCCATGGCGCGCCGAATATCGATATCGATTCGAAGATCGACCGCCGCCTGCGCCGCTTCATGGGCGATGGGGCGGCCTATAACTATATCGCCATGGTCGAGGCGATCGCCGATGCGGGCCTCGAGGACAACGAGGTGTCGGATAACCGCACCGGCCTGATCATGGGTTCGGGTGGGCCGTCTACGCAGAACCTGATGAAGGCGGCGGATGTGGCGCGGGAGCGCGGGCCAAAGCATGTCGGCCCCTTCATGGTGCCGCGGACCATGTCGAGCACCAATTCGGCGACCTTGGCCACCCCGTTCAAAATCAGGGGCGTGAACTATTCGATCAGCTCAGCCTGCGCGACCAGCGCCCATTGCATCGGCAATGCGGCGGAGCTGATCCAGCTGGGCAAGCAGGACATCGTTTTCGCCGGCGGCGGCGAGGAAGTGCATTGGAGCATGTCCGTCCTGTTCGACGCGATGCTCGCCCTGTCCTCGAAATACAACGACACCCCGACCAAGGCGTCGCGGCCTTTCGACGCCAATCGCGATGGCTTCGTCATCGCGGGCGGCGGCGGGGTTCTCGTGGTCGAGGAACTGGAGCATGCCAAGGCGCGGGGCGCCAAGATCTATGCCGAACTGGTCGGCTACGGCGCCACCTCGGATGGCTACGACATGGTGCAGCCCTCGGGCGAGGGTGCCTTGCGCTGCATGCGCATGGCCATGCAGGACCTCAAGGGGCCGGTTGATTACGTCAATACCCACGGCACCGGAACCCCGGTCGGCGACGCCAAGGAGCTCGAGGTCCTGCGGACCATCTTCGCGGACAGCAATCGGGCGCCGGCGTTCAACTCGACCAAGTCCCAGACCGGCCATTCCCTGGGCGCGGCCGGCGCGCATGAGGCGATCTATTCCCTGCTGATGATGCATCACGGCTTCATCAGCGCGTCGATCAATGTCGAGGATCCCGATCCCGAGATTGGCGATTTGCCCCTGGTGCTCACGCGGCAGGACGATGTCGAGCTGAATTGCGTCGTGTCGAACAGTTTCGGTTTCGGCGGCACGAACGCCAGCCTCGCCTTCCAACGCTTCGACGGCTGAGGTGTCGACCCTCCTCTCCGGTCCCGGTGGGCTTCCGCCCGCCCGACCGCTCGTCTAAGCTAGATCCCAGGCCATGGTGAGGACCGATCCCATCCGAAATACCATTCGAAACGCCCGGGCGACGACCATGGCTCGGGTCGGAGT
>CAUZWC010000034.1:0-16140 GCA_963583595.1 Alphaproteobacteria bacterium
ACGAGGGCGCGGTCTACGACACGGAAGTCACCCTGCGGGCCGCCGATATCGCGCCCCAGGTGACCTGGGGCACCAGCCCGCAGGACGTTCTGCCGATCACCGGTTCGGTGCCGGATCCGGCGGCGATCGCCGATGCCGCGCATCGCGAATCGATGGAACGCTCGCTCGAATATATGGGGCTGACGGCGGGCACGCCGCTCTCCAAAATCGCGGTCGACACGGTCTTCATCGGCTCCTGCACCAATGGCAGGATCGAGGATCTGCGCGCCGCTGCGGCCGTCGCCAAGGGCCGCAAGGTCGCCGATGGCGTGCTGGCCCTGATCGTGCCGGGCTCTGGACTGGTCAAGGCCCAGGCCGAGGAAGAGGGGCTCGACGCCATCTTCATCGAGGCCGGTTTTGAATGGCGCGAGCCCGGCTGCTCCATGTGCCTGGCGATGAATGCCGACAAGCTCAAGCCTGGCGACCGCTGCGCCTCGACCTCGAACCGCAATTTCGAGGGCCGCCAGGGCCCCGGCGGCCGGACCCATCTGGTCAGCCCCGCCATGGCCGCCGCCGCCGCCGTCACCGGGCATCTGACCGACGTGCGCGAACTCGTGAACTAGAGCCGGCACCGACTGCCGGAGGCCCCGGCGCATATCGCGTCGAGTCTCCGAGCCCGCCATTCCACTGTCGTCCCGGGACGACAGCCCTCGATGGTGTGAATTCACCCGGGCGATGACGGGGAGGGCCAAGGCGATACCGGCCGCCGCTGCGAAAACTCGATCTCGAATCGACCTTCTCCCATGAGGAGAGGGTGGCGCGGAATCGTCCCCAAGATTGTCGGTGGCCGGCCGTCGGCCGGGCCGCCGATGACTGGACGCCGACACCATGCCTGCCTAGCACCCCTTTGAACGGCCTCGCCGAACGGGCCGCCCACAAATGGGGGGTGTCATGATAAGCGAAGCTCAAGCTGCCGGCCCGGCCTATGCCGATTTCTGGAAGCGGGTTCTCGCCGCCATCGTCGACGGAATTCTGGTCAACATTCCGATCGCCGCGGTCACCTGGGTCGTCGCGCCGGAGACCTTTCACACGGCCGAGGTCGAGCAGCGCAACCGTCGCGATGCAGGTAGTCTCCATCCTGATCTGGATGGCCTTTAAGGGGTTCATGGAGGGCGGCGCCTCCGGCGCGACCATCGGCAAGCGCCTGCCTGTCGATCAAGGTGGTGCGGGAATCGGGTCGCGCCCTCGGCGTGCCGACCGCGATCTACCGCGCCTGGCCTTGCTGGGTGCCGGAGGCCGCGACACTGCTGGGGCCGCAGTTCGGCATCATCGGCCTGGTCGGCGTGATCCCCTGCATCGTCGTCGCCTTCACGGCTAAAAAGCAGGGCCTGCACGACATGATGGCGAAATGCTTGGTCGTGCGGGCTGGCTAGGTGGCCGCGCATGGGCCGCATATGGAGCCGGTTCTGTTTGCCTGGCCCTGCTCTTCCTGTCCTGGTGGCCGCTTTGCTGGTTTCTGCACCCGTCCGGGCGGAACTCACCAAGCAGCAATATGACTGGCTCTATGATTTTGCGGGCATCGCGGGCACCTGGTGGGTCAATCAGGAGTGTCATCACCTGTCGATCGCCGAGCGGAAGGAGTTCAAGTTCCATGTCGGCGAGATCACCGAGTCGCTGGCTGCGATGGAATAAATTCGCCCCCTCGTGCTGCGCACGATCAAGGTCGCCCAGGACTATGCGAAAAAACAGGACTGCCGCAGAACGAAGCAGGCCGTACACGACGCCTTCGCATCGGCGAGGCGCTTGAGTGCTGTTGTGTCCGGGCGTGTCTATACGCCGTGCGAGAGCGATACGATCAATCAACTCCGGAGCCTAGAAAAAATCGCGGCTGGGGTTGGTGTCGCGGAGCGCTGCGCGTTCGGTCCGGCGGACGGTCGGCAGCGTTTGCTGCCCTGTTCGAGGCGAATCTCCACTATATGCGGAGGAACCACATAACGCCGGAATATGCTGACCGCATGGCCGCCGTCCGGTTGGCGGCCCGGTCCGCGAGGCAACCGGCCTGCTCCGAAGCTCTGGAGAGGGCTGTTCTACCGATGGTCGTGGAAAATGGGTCTGTCGGCTTCGATCTCGGTATCTATGACCCAAGCACGGGCGAAATCTTCGAGTGACTGGTTGGGCAGTCGCGCCGGGGCTTCTTAATTCCGGCGGTATCTGCTAGGTAACCGCCCGAATTCACCCGCCAGCGGAAATGCCTGCGATGGAAAAGTTCAAGACCCTGACGGCGGTGGCCGCGCCGCTGGCCATGATCAATGTCGATACCGACAAGATTATTCCGGCGCGCTTCCTCAAGACGATCAAGCGCACGGGCCTGGGCCAGCATCTGTTCGATTCGATGCGCTTCGATGCCGCGGGCACTGAAAAACCGGGCTTCGTGCTGAACAAGGGGCCCTATCGCCAGGCGAAGATTCTGGTTGCTGGCGAGAATTTCGGCTGCGGCTCCAGTCGCGAGCATGCGCCCTGGGCCTTGCTCGATTTCGGCATCCGCTGCGTCATCGCGCCCAGCTTCGCCGATATCTTCCACAACAACTGCTTCAAGAACGGCATCCTGCCCATCGTCCTGCCGCAGGAGACCATCGACGCGCTGATGGAGGACGCGGGCAAGGGCGGCAACGCCACCTTCACCGTGGACCTGGAGGCGCAGGAAATCACGCGGCCGGACGGCGCCAAGATCGCCTTCGAGGTCGACCCCTTCCGCAAGCATTGCCTGCTGAATGGGCTGGACGATATCGGCCTGACCCTGGAGCGGGGCGCCAAGATCGACGGTTACGAAGACGGTCAGCGTGGCGGCCAGCCCTGGCTCTGGTCCGGCGCGACCCTCGCCTGATCCGGCCTCCGGCAGGGCGGCCGCAATTCCCCTGATTTATACCTTTTGAAGGAGTAGAGGCGCATGGCGTCCAACAGAAAGGTCCTCATGCTGCCGGGCGACGGTATCGGCCCCGAGGTTGTCGGTCAGGTCAAGCGCGTCATGGAATGGATGGAGAAGCGCGGCATGGCCGGCTTCGAGGTGACGGAGGACCTGGTGGGCGGTGCGGCCTACGATGTCCACGGCACGCCCTTGGCTGATTCGACCATGGCGGCGGCGATGGCCTCCGACGCCGTGCTGCTGGGTGCGGTCGGCGGACCCAAATGGGATTCCCTGCCCTTCGAATCGAAACCCGAGCGCGGCCTCTTGCGCCTGCGCAAGGAGATGGAGCTCTTCGCCAATCTGCGCCCGGCCCTGGCCTTCGACGCCTTGGTCGATGCCTCGACCCTGAAGCCCGAGATCGTCCGCGGCCTCGACATCATGATCGTGCGCGAGCTGACCGGCGGCATCTATTTCGGCGAGCCGCGAGGCATCGAGAATCTGGGTTGGGGCGAGCGCCGGGGCATCAACACCCAGGTCTACACGACGACCGAGATTCGCCGCGTCGCGCGGGTCGCCTTCGACCTGGCGCTCAAGCGCAGCGGGCGGGTCTGCTCCTGCGAGAAGGCCAATGTGATGGAATCCGGCGTGCTCTGGCGCGAGGAAGTCCAGAAGGTCCATGACGACGAATATCCCGAGGTGGCGCTGAGCCATATGTATGCCGATAACGCGGCCATGCAGCTCGTGCGCGATCCCAAGCAGTTCGACGTCATCGTCACCGATAATCTGTTCGGCGATATCCTGTCGGACGAGGCCGCCATGCTGACCGGCTCGCTCGGCATGCTGCCCTCGGCCTCCCTGGGGGCGGAAGACGAGGACGGCCGCCGCCGCGCGCTCTACGAGCCGGTGCATGGCAGCGCGCCCGATATCGCCGGCAAGGACATGGCCAATCCGCTGGCCACCCTGCTCAGCTTCTCGATGATGCTGCGCTATTCCTTCGCTATGGGCGAGGAGGCCGACCTGCTCGACGGCGCCATCAAGAAGGTGCTCGACGGCGGCATGCGCACGGCCGATATCATGCAGAAGGGCAAGGCCTGGGTCTCGACCATGGTGATGGGCGACGCTCTGCTCGACGAGTTGGACCGCCGCGCCGCTTGATAGCGCGGGGGTTGAAAGGTCCGGCGGCGACCGATCTTCGTCGCCCACCCTCACCCAGTTTCGGGTAGGGCTCGGCTGCGCCTCGCCAACCCTGCGCAACCCTCTCCCCCCACCATGGGGAGAGGGTTGCGCAGGGTTGGCGCATTGCGCCTAGGCGAAGCTGGGTGAGCGGCTGGCGCCAAGGATCTCCGGCATCCAAGCCGTCCGACGATTCTCGCTTATCCCGTCCGGCGCGCTAGGATCTTGATGCCGGGCTTCCAGGCGAAACCGGTCTGCACCGTCTCCAGGCCATGGCGGGCGAGCAGGGCTTTAAGGCTGGACGGCGTGAAGAAGATGCAATGGGAGGGCGGGCAGAAGCCGTCCCAATCGGTCAACCGGCGCGGCCGGCGCCAATGGCTGATATCTGGCGTGGTCACATAGAGATGCCCGCCGGGCTTGAGCAGCCGGGCGATCGCCGCGACGAATCCCGAGACCTCGGGCACATGCTCGATCACCTCCGAGGAATAGATCAGGTCGAAGGGCGCGTCGGGCGCGTAATCCTCGATTCGGCCCTCGAAATAGCCATTCTTCGGATAATGCTCCCGCGCGTAGCGGACCGAGACAGGGTCGAGTTCGATGCCATGGGCGTCGAAGCCCCGCTCGCGCGCCGCCTCGACCATGAAGCCGCCATTGCAGCCGACATCCAGGAACTGGCCGCCCGGTATCCGGCGCGCCAGCCGCTTCATGCGCATGCGCGACCGGCGCAGTTTCTTGTCGACCTTCGAGAAATAACCCGACAGCGCGCCGTCATAGGCATCGGTGTAGAGCGCGGCGAGGGCCGCCTCGTCCGGCATGGGGTGCAGATAGACCGTGGCGCAACCGCGGCAGCGATAGAGGGTCATGCCCTCATGCTCGGTGAAGAATTCATGGGCCGCGGACTCGCAGGCCGGGCAGAGGGGAGCGCTTAGCATGGCGGGACTATCGGGACGCGAAGGGAAGGGGTCAACCGGCGCCGCAGCTTGATAATCGTCGCGACGGGGCGTAAGTCATGCGCCGTTCACGAAGTCCGAACCGGGAGTTGAAGGCCATGGGTTACAAGGTCGCGGTGGTTGGCGCCACGGGCGCTGTCGGGCGTGAGATGCTGCAGACCCTCGCCGAGCGGGAATTCCCGGTGGACGAGGCCGTCGCCCTCGCCTCGGCCAAGTCGAAGGGACGGGAAGTCTCCTTTGGCGACGAAACCGTCCTCACGGTGATGGATCTCGACACATACGACTTCAAGGGCATGGATATCGCCCTGTTCTCGGCGGGCGGCAGCATCTCGGCGAAATACGCGCCGCGCGCGGCCAAGGCCGGGGCGGTGGTGATCGACAACACCAGCCATTTCCGCATGGAAAAGGACGTCCCGCTGGTCGTGCCCGAGGTCAATCCCCAGGCGATCGCGGGCTATACCAAGCGCAATATCATCGCCAATCCGAACTGCTCGACCATCCAGATGGTCGTGGCCCTGAAGCCGCTGCACGATATCGCGCGGATCAAGCGGGTCGTCGTCTCGACTTATCAGTCGGTCTCGGGCGCGGGCCAGTCGGCGATGGACGAGCTCTTCAACCAGACCCGTAGCATCTACATGAACCAGCCCGTGGTGAAGGAGGAGTTCACCAAGCAGATCGCCTTCAACGTCATTCCCCATATCGACGTCTTCATGGATGACGGCTCGACCAAGGAAGAATGGAAGATGCGGGTCGAGACGCGCAAGATACTGGACCCGGATATCGAGATTTCGGCGACCTGCGTGCGCGTGCCGGTCTTCATCGGCCATGGCGAGGCGATCCATGTCGAATTCGCCAAGCCGATCACTGAGAAGGAGGCGCGCACGGCCCTGCGCAATGCGCCCGGTATTGCGCTCGTCGATCACCAGCAGGACGAAGGCTATGTCACTCCGGCCGAGGCGGCGGGCGAGGATGCGGTCTATGTCAGCCGGCTCCGGCAGGACCCTTCCGTCAAGCACGGCATCAGCTTCTGGTGCGTCTCGGACAATCTGCGCAAGGGTGCCGCGCTCAACTCGGTGCAGATCGCCGAAACCCTGATCGCGAGCTATCTCAGCAAGGCGGCCTAGAGGGCTGTTGTAAAAGGAGCGTTGTGCCAATCATCCTTCGAGACGCTCGCTCTCGCGAGCTCCTCAGGATGAGGGGAAACAATACCTTGGCCTCACCCTGAGGAGGCCCGGGGGGCCGTCTCGAAGGGTCTGTTAGCCTTCTTCGATACCCCGCCTAGTGGGTCTTCAGGGCGAGGATATCCTCGCCCAGGATCACGCTCAGCAGGGCGATCATCCCGAAGGCGAAGATGATCACCGCCGAGATGCGCGAGATCCAGCGCATGCCTCGGTCGGACAGGATGCCGCGGAACAGTCCGACCCCCAGGGCGATGATTAGCCACCATACGATCGAACCGGCGAAGACGCCGCCGACCAAAATCCAAGCGTCGATCGCCGTCACGACCGCGCTCATCACGCCGAAGGAAGCGAAGACGAAGGCGAAGGACATGATCGTGATCGGGTTGGTGATGGTCAGGGCGAAGGTCGAGAAGAAATTGCCCAGATGATCGGTCGTTCCGTTCGATTGCGCCGCTCGGGCCGGGGCTGAGACCACGAGTTTAATGCTGAGGCCGATCAGCGCCGCACCGCCGACGCAGCGAACCCAATCCTGGTGTTCCACGATGAAGTTGGAGATGACCGACAGGCCGAAAGCTGCGACGAGGCCGAAGAAAGTGTCCGCCGTGGCCGCCCCCAGGCCCGAGATCAGGCCCGCGATGCGGCCATGAGTCAGCGATCTCTGCGCGCAAAGAACGCCGACCGGCCCGACGGGCGCGGCCAGCAGAAAGCCGATGATGGCTCCGTTGACGAAGAGCGTGGTGTCGTTCACGCCAGCCCGGCTGGCCCCCTGTTTTCTAACGCCCCCATGCCCCGCTCCGCCACGGCCCCTCCTGATCGGAGCCCTTCGCGTTGCGCGACTCTCTCTGTCTAGCCCAGGCGCTCCACTTCGAACAAGCGTGGAGGGTCCGAAATTTCGCCAGCCCTGGTGATCGGATCGATTTCCGCCAGGCCTCGAGCCGCCGCATCGGCCAGCACGGCATGGGTCGCGCCGACTGCCAGGATGGCCGCGCGGGCCGCGTCGCGGCAGTCCAGATAGCGGCCCAGGAAGATCGCCGCGAAGAGATCGCCGGCCCCGTTGGCGGGCGCGTTGGCGATCCAGGGGCTGCGCAGGCGCCAGACCCCCGCCGGGTCCAGGATCAGGGTCGTGACCTCGCCATCCGTCCCGCGGCCGCCCGTTGCGATCACGATGCCGGGCCCCCGCGCCCGCAAGGCTTCGGCGCCGGCGCGCAGGGCATCCGTCTCGTCGATATCGATCCCCGCGAGATAGGCCAGTTCGAAGGCATTGGGGATCATGATATCGGCGCGGCCGGGTACCTCGCCGCGGAAGAATTCGGGTATGCCCGGGGGGACGAAGAAGCCTGAGGCCAGGTCCCCCATCACGGGGTCGCAGCAGAACAGGGCGTCGGGGTTGGCATGCTTTACCCGCGCGGCCGCGTCGAGCAGGGCCGGGCCCATCGCCGGATCGCCGAGATAGCCGCCCAGCAGGGCGTCGCATTTCGCCAGGAAGCCGCGCTCCTCCAGCCCGCGCAGGATCTCCGTCACCTCCTCGGGCGCGGCGAAACGTCCGCGCCAGCCGCCATGGCCGGGATGGTTCGACAGGCTGACCGTATGGATCGGCCAGACCTGATGGCCCAGGGCATGCAGCGCCGGCTCGGCCGCGGCATTGCCGACATGGCCGTAGGCGACATGGGATTGGATCGACAGAATATTCACCACGCCGCGTCGCCTCCCTGGCGGGATATGGCCTCGTCACCCGAAGGCCCCATGTCTTGCCCATATATTGCCAGGGGGACGGCGTCCGATATAGTGCGCCACCCCGTCAAGATATGGCGTTTCCGTCGCCCAACCAGATGAGAGGGCCTCCCGCCATGGCCGATACCATGCGTCCGCGCCGCAGTGCGCTCTACATGCCCGGCTCGAACGCCCGCGCGCTCGAGAAGGGCCGATCCCTGCCGGCCGATATTCTGATCCTCGATCTCGAGGCCGCGGTCGCGCCGGATGCCAAGGACGTCGCGCGCGAGCAGATCGCCGCGGCCCTGCGCGAAGGCGGCTACGGCGCGCGCGAGATCGTCGTGCGGGTCAACGGGTTGGACACACCTTGGGGCCACGCCGATATCGAGGCGATAGCACCCCTGGGAGCCGATGCCATCCTGCTGCCCAAGATCGAAAACGCCCGCATGGTTCAGAACGCGGAGCTCCAGATGAACACCCATGGTGCGACGCGCAAGACCGCTATCTGGTGCATGACCGAGACGCCGCGCGGCGTGCTCGACGTGGCCGCGATCGCCGGCTCGTCCCGGCGCCTGGGCTGCCTGGTCATGGGCACCTCGGATCTCGTCAAGGACCTCCATGCCGCCCATACCCCGGACCGCCTGCCCCTGGTCGCGAGCCTCGGCCTCTGCGTCGGGGCTGCCCGCGCCCATGGCCTCGCCATTCTCGACGGCGTCCATCTCGACCTCGACGACGACAAGGGTTTTGCCGCTTCCTGCCGCCAGGGCCGCGAATTCGGCTTCGACGGCAAGACCCTGATCCATCCCAAGACGATTGCCGCGGCCAACGAGATTTTCGCGCCGGGCGAGGCCGAACTGGCCCAGGCCCGCAAGATCATCGCGGCCCATGCCGAGGCCGAGGCCGAGGGCAAGGGCGTCGTCGTGGTCGATGGCCGGCTGGTCGAGAATCTCCATGCCGAGGAGGCCAAACGCCTGGTCGGCATGGGCGAGGCGATCGCCGAACGGGCGGGCGAGAGGGCATGACCACGGCGCCGGGCGGCAAGGCGAGCACGGGGAATTTCTTCGAGGATTTTGCCCTCGACCAGGAGATCCGTCACGCCACCCCGCGCAGCCTGACGGCGGGCGACGCCGCGCTCTATATCGGCCTCACCGGCTCACGATTCCCCTTGCCCTGTTCGGTCGAGGCGGCGCGCGCGGCGGGCTATCCCGATTCCCCACTCGACGATCTCCTCGTCTTCCACACGGTGTTCGGCAGGACCGTGACGGATATCTCGCTCAACGCCGTGGCCAATCTGGGCTATGCCGAGGGCCGTTTTCTGGCCCCCGTTCATGACGGCGACACCCTGGCCGCCAGTTCAACGGTGATCGGGCTGCGCGAGACCTCGAACGCCAAGGCCGGGGTCGTCTGGGTCCGCACCACGGGCAGGAACCAGCGCGGCGAGGCGGTGCTCGACTATGTCCGCTGGGTGATGGTGCGCAAACGCGACGAGGCCTCGCCCGCGCCGCCGGTCATAGTCCCTGACTTGGCATCTGTCGTGGTGCCCGAGTCGCTGGTCCCGCCCGCCGGCTTCAATGCCCGGGGCTACGATTTGGCGGCTTCCGGATCGGATCATCTGTGGGACGACTACCCGCCCGGCGAGCGGATTGATCATGGCGAAGGGGCCACGGTCGAGGAGGCGGAGCATATGCTCGCCACCCGGCTTTACCAGAACAACGCCAAGCCCCATTTCAATCTGCATGCGGCCCGGGACACGCGTTTCGAGCGGCGCCTGGTCTATGGCGGCCATGTCATCAGCCTGGCCCGCGCGCTCAGCTTCAACGGCCTCGCCAACGCTTTCGCGATCGGCGCGATCAATGCCGGCGCCCATGCCAATCCGGTCTTCGCGGGCGACACGATCTATGCCTGGTCGGAGGTGCTGGAGCGGATCGAACTGCCGGGCCATGCCGGGCTGGGCGCCCTGCGCCTGCGCACCGTCGCGCTCAAGGACCGGCAGGCGGCGGATTTCACCCACCGGGACGCCGAGGGCAAACACGATCCCGCCGTCGTTCTCGATCTCGACTACACGGTCTTCATGCCCCGGCGCTGAGCCGGGAGAATTCGCTGCTCTATCGCTTTATTCTCTCGACACATAACGCCGTCGTCCCGGGACGGCACCGCGCATGGGGGTGACGGCAAGCCCGGCCTGGACGGGATGTGTGAAACCGGTAGGGCGTTGAGTCCGCCGCCGGCTACCAGAGATCGCCGGCCTGGGGCTCGATGCAGCTTTCGATGATCGGGGCCAGGGCGATCAGCCAATCGGCGATTCGCTCGACCAGGGCCTCGCCCGCCTCGCCGGTGAAGCCGGTCAGGCCCGAGGGCTTGTCGCTGTTCGGCCAATAGCTCATCCAGCCCCACTGCACCCACCAGCTCGACGGCGCGCTCAGATTGGGCGTCTCGAACAAGCTTGCCGTGCGTTCGAAGATCATGCGCTTCAGGCGTTCCGAGGATTGCGGTGTGGTGGCGATGCCGATCCAGGCCGGCGCGAGGGGGACGCCGGGCGAGGCCTGGTGATTCAGCACCGGCCAGAAGTCGCGCTCGGCATGGGCCAGGGGGCCGACCGGGCGTAGGCCGATCGCGGTTTCGACCCGGATCTCCTCGAAACTATTCCAGGATAGGCCGGACTCCGCGATCTTCTCGTCCAGGCGCTTGCGCAGCCGGGCCCTGATGTCGCGGCCGAGATGGGCCTTGAAGGCATGCAGGGCGGCCTGGATCTCCTCGATGCGCAGAAGGGTCCGCTGCTCCGAAAAGAGCGCGATCTTCTCGTCGTCCAAGGAAAGGAGCAGCTTGACGCTGCTCAGCGGGTCGTCGGCCATCGTATCGGTCCGTCACTCGGCGGGGAGGGGCGCTTGCCCCTCGGCGGAGGCGACTATAGCGCAAACCGCCCGGGTCCGTGCCAGCCCCTCCGGTCGAGGTGGACGAAATCGGCCGCTTGGCCCGATTCGCGCTGAATTAGCGCAGGATTCGCAGGGCGGTGTCGCGAGGGGCAGGCAACTGGGTAGGACGGTTGTCGTGGCCCCGAACTGCAACATCCTGTTATAAACAGTCGGGCACGATGCCAAATAAAAGAGGCGTTGGGCGCATGGACCAAGGCCCAGTGCAGCGTGTCCGGAGGGGGACACTTCCCGACGCCTCAGGAGCCGAGGCAGCTCCAGGTCCGTGCAAGCGACCGGGCAGCTTGGCCAAATCCCACAAAACGCGCGTCCCTGGCAGAGCCGTACGTCTGCGGCGGGCGACCCGACCCGAAACTCCGGGCTCCTGCCCGACGGAAGACCATGCCATCGCGGACGTGTCCGGCAGGGGCGCCGTCCTTCCCTTGCGGCAGGGGCGGTCCGACCGTCGTGACCACCCGATACGGCGCGAACGCCGCTTCGAGCACGCAGGTCCGGGAGGGATCCCGCGCCTGCCACGAACGGACCGAAGCCCAAATCCGGATTGCCGAGTCTCCTCACACTGCCGCCACCGAGCGAGGGGGTGCCGAACCGCAAGCGGTTCTTTGCCCCTGGTCGAGCCGGCGCGCCCCGAAGGTCGCGGTCCGGATATCGACCCCTCGTTTCCGTATCCGTCACCGGCCGCGCCGCCGAAACGACGCCGCCTCCCAAGCCGGCCGGCCGACGAATCGCCCGCCCGGTTCCGCGAAAGGCGACCGGCTCGCGCCGGCTCGGCCTTCCACAAGGTGCGACGTAATCCGAAGACCCGTCTCGCACCCTGGCGACAAAGCTTCGGCCGAAGCCGGGTTTCCGTCCCGGATATTAATTCTGGGCCGATGCTTGCCAAGCATCGGTCCGGAAACCTGATCCGGCGCTTACGCGTACCGGTATTGATCGTGACGGAATCGGGTATTCACTCAATATAAAAATGGCAAAAGCACACTAAATTCTTTTTATAAATGTATTCGATTTGCACAAGTGCCGCACAAACTATCCACATGTTTATCCACATCTTGGCGGTGCGGAGCGAAATCTTGCCATTGAATCGGGCGGATAGAGCAATTGATGCCGCAGTGCAAAACTGTCTGTCGGCGACGGGGCCGGGGGGACCGGCTCGGTCATCCGGATGTCACGCCGCGCCGTAACCTCTCCCGTGGCGTCCGGTTGACTTGGCGTCCGGCAGCGTCCTAAACAAATCGCATAGCCGCAAGGTGGCCCCGGTCGTTCATGGGCGGGGCAATGGAGACGAATATGGCAAGCGACAACCGTCCGCTTTCGCCCCATCTGCAGATTTACAAGCCGCAGTTCACCTCGGTGCTCTCGATTCTGCACCGGATCACGGGCGTGGCGCTCGCGTTGGGCACGTTGCTGTTGGTCTATTGGCTGATGGCCGCCGCCGCCGGTCCGGACCGCTTCGCCCAGGCCCAGGGCCTGATTGGCTCGATTGTCGGCCGCTTGCTCCTGTTCGGCTGGTCCTTCGCGCTGTTCTACCATCTGCTCAACGGCATCCGGCATCTGTTCTGGGACGCGGGCAAGGGCTTCGAGCTCAAGACCGCCTTCATCTCGGGCTGGCTGGTGGTTGCGGGCGCCGTCCTGTTCACCCTGATCGCCTGGATATTGGCCTATAGCGTGATGAGGGGCGTCTGATGGCGGACAAGGGCGGATTGCGCTCCCCTCTCGCCCGAGCGAGCGGGCTGGGGCCGGCCAAGAACGGGGTCGGGCATTGGTGGGCCCAGCGGGTGACCGCCGTGGCCCTCGTGCCTCTGGTGATCTGGTTCGTCGCCTCGATCGTGTTGTTGAGCAATTGCAGCTACGAGCGGTTCACCGCCTGGATAGGGTCGCCCTTGCCGGCGGTCCTGACGATCCTGCTCATCGTAGCGACCTTCCATCACGCCCAGCTCGGCTTGCAGGTCGTGATCGAGGATTACGTCCATCGCGAAGGCACGAAGCTGGCCGGGATCGTCCTGGTCAAGCTGGCGGCTTTCGCGCTCGGCATCGCGGCCGTCTTTTCGATCCTCAAAATCGCCTTCGGAGGGTGACGACTCGATGACCCAAGCCTACGAGATCATTGACCACGAATATGACGTCGTCGTCGTGGGCGGCGGGGGCGCCGGTCTGCGCGCCACCTTCGGCATGGCCCAGAAGGGCCTGCGCACGGCCTGCCTGTCCAAGGTCTTCCCGACCCGCAGCCACACGGTCGCCGCGCAGGGCGGCATCAGCGCTTCCCTCGGCAATATGGGCGAGGACGACTGGCGCTGGCACATGTACGACACGGTCAAGGGCTCCGACTGGCTCGGCGACCAGGATGCCATCGAATACATGGTGCGCGAGGCGGTGCCCGCGATCATCGAATTGGAACATTACGGCGTGCCCTTCTCGCGCACGCCCGAGGGCAAGATCTACCAGCGCCCCTTCGGCGGCATGACCACGGATTACGGCAAGGGCACGGCCCAGCGCACCTGCGCCGCGGCTGACCGCACGGGCCTCGCGATCCTGCACACGCTCTACCAGCAGGCGCTCAAGCATGACGCCGAATTCTTTGTCGAATATGTCGCCATCGACCTGATCATGGATCCGGAGGACGGCTCCTGCCGCGGCATCGTGGCCTGGGATCTGACCGACGGCACGATCCACCGCTTCCGCGGCAAGATGACGGTGATAGCGACTGGCGGCTACGGCCGGACCTATTTTTCTTGCACCTCGGCCCATACCTGCACGGGCGACGGCAACGCCATGGTGCTGCGCGCCGGGCTGGGCCTGCAGGACATGGAGTTCATCCAGTTCCACCCGACCGGCATCTACGGCGCCGGCTGCCTGATCACCGAGGGTGCCCGGGGCGAGGGCGGTTACCTCACCAATTCCGAGGGCGAACGCTTCATGGAGCGCTACGCCCCCAGCGCCAAGGATCTGGCCAGCCGCGACGTCGTCGCACGCGCCATGACCATCGAGATCCGCGAAGGGCGCGGCGTTGGGCCCGAGAAGGACCATATCCATCTGCATCTGGAGCATCTGGACCCCGCCGTCCTGCACCAGCGCCTGCCCGGCATCTCCGACACGGCCAAGATCTTCGCGGGCGTCGATCTGGCCAAGGAGCCGATCCCCGTCCTGCCGACCTGCCATTACAACATGGGCGGTATCCCGACCAACTACCGGGGCGAGGTCGTGACCCTGAAGAACGGCGAACCCGATTCGGTCGTGCCCGGCCTGATGGCGATCGGCGAAGCGGCCTGCGTTTCGGTCCATGGCGCCAACCGCCTGGGCTCGAACTCTCTGCTCGATCTCGTCGTCTTTGGTCGCGCCGCGGCCAATCATTGCGCCGAGATCGTCGATCCGGCCGAATCCCACAAGCCCATCGCGGCCGACGCGGCGGAATTCGCCCTCGACCGCTTCGACCGGCTGCGCCATGCCGATGGCGGCACGCCCACGGCCGAACTGCGGCTCGAAATGCAGCGCGCTATGCAGTCCAACTGCGCCGTCTTCCGCACCGGTGAGGTTCTCGAGGAGGGCTGCGAGAAGCTGGCCGCGACCTGGGCCAAGCGCGGCGACATCAAGGTCTCCGACCGCTCGATGGTGTGGAATTCCGATCTGGTCGAAACCCTGGAATTGGACAACCTGCTCTATCAGGCCGTGACCGCCATGCATTCGGCGAGCAACCGGCAGGAAAGCCGCGGCGCGCATGCGCGCGAGGATTTCCCCGACCGGGACGACGAGAACTGGATGAAGCACACGATCGTCTGGTGCGGCGAGGACGGCAAGCCGTGGATCGACTACCGCCCCGTCCATATGCAGCCGCTGACCAACGAAGTGCAGTCTTTCCCGCCCGCCAAGCGGGTCTATTGAGGAGCGCGGGCGATGGCCGAATTATCCCTACCCCGGAACTCCAAGGTGAAGCCGGGCAAGACCTGGCCGGCGGCGTCTGGCGCCAAGCGGATCAAGAAGTTCAAGATCTACCGCTGGACCCCCGACGACGGCGAGAATCCGCGCCTCGACACCTATGAGATTGATCTCGACGCCTGCGGCCCGATGGTCCTGGACGCCATCATCAAGATCAAGAACGAGACCGATTCGACCCTGACCTTCCGGCGCTCCTGCCGCGAGGGGGTCTGCGGCTCCTGCGCCTTCAACATCAACGGCACCAACACCCTGGCCTGCACCACCCATATCTCCGAACTCGACGGCGATATCCGCATCTATCCCCTGCCGCATCTGCCGGTGATCCGCGATCTGGTGCCGGATATCGCGATCCCGGTGGCCCAGTACCGGACCATCGAACCCTGGATCAAGACCGATAGCGCACCGCCCGAACGCGAGCGGCTCCAGTCCCCGGAAGAGCGCGAACAGCTCGACGGCCTCTGGGAATGCATCCTCTGCTTCTGCTGCCAGACGAGCTGCCCGAGCTACTGGTGGAACGGCGAGCGCTATCTCGGCCCCGCCATCCTGCTCCAGGCCTATCGCTGGCTGGCCGACAGCCGCGACGAGGCGACGGGCGCGCGCCTCGACGCCCTCGAGGACCCGTTCCGGCTCTATCGCTGCCACACGATCATGAACTGCACCCGGACCTGTCCCAAGGACCTGAACCCGGCTAAGGCGATCGCCGAGATCAAGAAGATGATGGTCGCGCGCCGCTAGGCGGCCGGCGGAAGCCGGGCATCGTGCCAATCACCCTTCGAGACGCTCGCTTGCGCGAGCTCCTCAGGATGAGGATAGAATTGGATCGGCCTCACACTCAGGAGGCCCGCAGGGCCGTCTCGAAGGGTTTGTCTGGGATTGTCGCTGCCATTCGGCGGTGATCGCGCCGCGTTCGCGCGCCAACCGGGGAAGGAAAACGCCATGTCCAGTGAAGGTCTGCATGCGCCGCGCGAGCGGTTGAGCAAGGAAACCATCGCTCTGCATCAGGCGATCTCTTCGCTGATGGAGGAGTTGGAAGCGGTCGACTGGTATCGCTAGCGGGCCGACGATTGCGACGATCCCGCGCTCAAGGAAATCCTTCTCCACAACATGCGCGAAGAGATGGAGAACGCGGCCATGGTCCTCGAATGGATCCGCTGGGCCTGCTCGGGAAGAAGCCAAGCCATGATCTCTCCCTATCCTGGCACGATCTCTCCTCATCCGGAGGAGTTCGCGAAAGCGAGCGCCTCGAAGGATGAATAGCAAAGCGCTCGTTCTTCGAAAACGCCCGGCGGGCCGGAAAAGTCTTCGGTGCGTCGGGCCGGTGCGGCATACTTCGCCCCGGCTCGGTCTCTGCCCGGCGGTCTCGCCGTGCCGGTCGATGTCAA
>CAUZWC010000035.1:0-16034 GCA_963583595.1 Alphaproteobacteria bacterium
CACGGCCCCGATGTCCTCGGCATCGCGGAAGCCGTTGAAGGTGATCGCGCAGCCCTCCGCCGCGAAAGCCCGCGCCATCGCCAGGCCCAGGCCGCTGGTCGAGCCGGTGATCACGGCCGCGCGGCCGGCGAGCATTCCCCCCATGATCCGCGCTCCCCGCGCCCTATTTCTTGAAAAAGGCGTCGGCCGCGCTGCGATGGCTGGTCTTGCCCTCGATCGCGGTTCGGGCGCGGGCGATCTCGGCCTCAAGCTCGGCGATATAGTCCTCGAGTTCCTCGACCCCCAGGACCCCCAGATCCTTTTTGGGCTTGGCCTTGTTCCGGGGTTCCAGATCGTCGATATCCATGGCCCGTCCTTCCGCCTCGGCAATGCTACAATCGGCCCTTGCTACGAAGACCTACTATAGGAAAGAGCGGCGGCCCTGTCGCCGCCCCGTACAGCCCGAAACCGCCCGGAGACCGCCATGTCGAATCCCCTGCCCAAGACCATGACCACCATCGAGATTGCCGAGCCCGGCGGGCCCGAGGTGTTGCGCCTGGCGGAGCGCCCGGTGCCCGTTCCGGCCGAGGGCGAGGTCCTGATCCGCGTCGCGGCCGCCGGGGTCAACCGGGCCGATTGCCTGCAGCGCCAGGGCGGCTACCCGCCGCCGAAGGGGGCCTCGGACATTCCCGGCCTGGAATGCGCGGGCCATGTCGTGGCGCGCGGGCCAGGGACTTCGGGCTTCGCCGTCGGCGATGCGGTCTGCGCCCTGCTGACGGGCGGCGGCTACGCCGAATATGTCGCGGTGTCGGCGGGGCAATGCCTGCCCGTGCCCAAAGGGCTGTCGATGGCCGAGGCGGCGGGCGCGCCCGAGACCTTCTGCACGGTCTGGCACAATGTCTTCGAACGCGGCGGGCTGAAATCCGGCGAGACCTTCCTCTGCCATGGCGGGTCCAGCGGCATCGGCACCACAGCGATCCAGCTCGCCACGGCCGCCGGCGCGCGGGTCTTCGCGACCGCCGGGTCGGCCGAAAAATGCGCCGCTTGCACCGATCTGGGCGCGGCGCGGGCAATCAACTACCGGGAAGAGGACTTCGTCGAGATCGTGAAGGCAGAGACCGGCGGGCGCGGCGCGAATCTAATCCTCGACATGGTCGGCGGCGACTATGTCCAGCGCAACATCTCCGCCCTCAGGGCCGAAGGCCGGCTGGTCTATATCGCCTTCCTGGGCGGGGCGAAGACCGAGGTCAATCTCGGCCCGCTGATGATGAAACGGGCGACCCTGACCGGCTCCACCCTGCGCGCCCGGCCTTCCACCGAGAAGGGCCGTATCGTCGCCGCCATGCGCGGCCATTGCTGGCCTGGCCTGGTCGACGGCCGCTTCAAGGTGCTTGTCCACCAAACTTTTCCTCTGGCCGAAGCGGCCGAGGCCCATGCCCTGATGGAGACCAGCGCCCATATCGGCAAGATCGTTCTCACCGTCGCCGAGAAATAGAGAGCGCGCCTAACCCGGGGCCTTCGCCTCGGGCAGCCCGATCTCCGACGATCGGAGATGCAGGTCGCGTTGTGTCTCGATGCCGTGTTCGTGGAACTTGGCCCAGACCAGCAACAGGACCACCGCCTGCGCCGTCAAGGATCTTGGCGCAGACCAAACCTTCCGTGCCGCTCATCTACGGACTCCCAGTGAAAGCTTCGGTGTTGCAGCAGTCTCCCGTTCGCACGGCAAAGGTCCGGCGATTGCCTGACCGAGGGCACCAAAGGTCGCGGCGGAACCCGACCGGACCACAAGTGGCCCGCTCTCGCGACGGCTATTGCTTCGCCGGGCGATCGCTCGCATAGGTTTATCGACTCGGAACGGTTACGGCACCTTAGGCGATCCAACAGAAGCTGCCTAAAAATACAATTAACTTCGCCATTGCAAATTATTTATTATCTATACATAAAGTTTATTATGATTATCTGCAATCCCCAGGACAATGGAACGGCCTTCGACGCGAACCCGATAGCGGGTGCGTTGGTACGGCTCTATGAGGAATCCTTCGGCGGAAAGGAACGCGGGCGCTATCGGATCTCGACAAAATTCCTGCGCCAGATCGCCGGGCGAAAACGCCTCTATGCCGAAGAGATGGACGCCATCGGGCGCGCCCTGTTCGAAAGGGGCTTAGTGCTGATCGATCTTGAAAGATTTGTCGTCGTGCTCAGCCAGAAAACCTTCGACAGTTACCGGCGGGTCAACGAAGCGGCGATCACCGGCGACGATGGAGCCTAGGGATTCGAAAGTGCTTTAAGCCAGCGAGTTCCTCGACGTCGGACAATAATATTGTCATGGCCATTCCGATCTTAGGCGAAGGTTGAGCGGCTACCGTGAGCGGATATCCGTCCAAGGGATGAAAATGCGCGGCTGGAAAGGACGCACTCCATGCCCCGAATTATGTTATTCGTATTGCTTGCGTCGTTGGCGGTTCTTTCCTCGGGCGCGGCGAATGCGGCGACCCGACTCTATGTCTTCCTCGACAATCAGACGCTCGAGCTTGAGGGCGAAGCCCGAACGACATTGCAGTGGTGTCAATATCGGTGACAAAACCGGCCACGATATTGACAGTCTTGAGAACCTTCAGACGCCGGGCCTCCGACTGCTCCACCGCCGTACTTCGACTTCCACTCATAGAGCGTGGCATCGCTGATTCCGTGACGGCGACACACATCCACCGAGCATAGGCGGCGGATTGTTACCCGATACGTTACCCTGGCGCGAAAATAACTAGAGCTTAGAGATCGTTTTGACCTCTAAGCTCTTGATTTATTTGGTAGTTGATGAGGGACTCGAACCCTCGATCCGCTGATTAAGAATCAGTGCGCCGCGGCCTCTTCCAGGATCGAGGCCGCCGCATCGGCCAGGACCTGGCAGCCCAGCACGATGTCGTCCTCCTCCGTGTTTTCGGCGAAATCGTGGCTGATCCCGCCGATCGAGGGCACGAAGAGCATGGCGGCGGGCAGATGGGCGGCGACCACCATCGCGTCATGGCCCGCCGCGCTGGGCATCTGCACCCAATGGCCCGGTGCATGGGCCTGGGCGGCGCGGGCGATATGGTCCTGGAAGCCCGCATCCATCACTGTCGGCGCCTGATCGCTGACGTCGCGCTTGACCGAGATCCCCACCGGCCCTTCGGCCGCCGCCGCCCCGATCAGGCTCCCGAAGGCCGCATCCAGGGCGTCGAGCCGCGCGGCCTCGGGATCGCGGAACTGGAAGCGCATGACCGCCCGGCCGGGCACGATGCTGGTCGTCTTGCCGGGCTCCATCGTCAGATCGCCGATGGTCCAAACCGTGGCCGGCCCGGCGATCTTCCGGAAAGCCGCGTCGATCGCCGCGCCCAAGCGGATCGCCGCCATGCCCGCATCCTTGCGCCGATTCATCGGCGTCGTGCCCGCGTGGTTCTGCTCGCCCGTGAAGGTCACGGTGACATTGCGCCGGCCGACGATCGAGGTGACCACGCCGATGCGGTTACCCTGTTCCTCCAGATACGGCCCCTGCTCGATATGGGCTTCGAGATAGCCGATATGCCGTCCCGGCTCCCAGCGCGCAGGCGGTTCGGTGTCGTAGCCCGCCGCGCGGATCGCCTCTTCCGCTGTCTGCCCGTCGTAATTCGCCGCGCGGGCCAGCACGCCTTCCGCCAGGCTGCCCATGAAGGAATGGCAGCCCAGGCAGTTGAGGAAGGTGCCCTCCTCGTCCATCCAGGCGACCGTGTCGACCGCCAGATGCCGGGTCGCGTCGTCCTCGGCCAGGGACCGGGCAATTTCCAGCGCGTAGATCACGCCCATCGCGCCGTCGAGCCAACCGCCGCGCGGCTGGGTATCGCTATGGGAGCCGATCAGCAGGGCGGGGCCGGGATTGGGCGAGCGGCCGATGACATTGCCGGCCCCGTCGATTCGCGCATCCAGCCCGGCCTCGGCGAATCGGTCGCGCAGCCAGGCCCGCGCCGCCCGGTCGGGCTCGGAGAGCGAGCGCCGCACGACCCCGGGATCGCAACGCCCGAAATTCCGCAATGCATGGAGATCGGCAAGCAGCCGCCCACCTTCGATCCGGACCGCTTCAGCCATCGCGCCCTCCCGCCAGCCTGATGAAGGGGGAGTATAATCGATCCCGGCGGGACCTCCCTCTAGAAGACCGCGGCATCCGCATATCCAGCCTTGCCTTCTCATGCCCCATACAGCGTGTCGTCCCTAATCCTCGAAGAACACCAGGACCCGCACTTCGATGCTTTCGCGCGGCGGCGCGTCGGCGGGCATGGTCGGGTCGTCGAAGGCCGTGTGCGGGGTGAAGCGGGCGCGGCCATCCCTGGCGCTATCGTAGCTCTTGATCAGCAGCGCCTCGCCCGTCGTCATCGCCGGCACGTAATACCAGCCATGCTGCGGGCCATAGGCGAGTTCGAAAATTTCGCCAACCCGGTCCGGGTAAACCAGATCGGTCGCCTGCAGATCGCCCTCGGCGATGCTGCGCGCATCGGCCACGGCCAGGGGTGCCCGCAGCAGCGGCCCGCGAATCGGACGCCAGACATTGATCACGGCGAACCGGCCCTTGCCCAGGCGTTCGGCCTCCGCCGGATCGGCGATCAGATCGCGCACCCGCTGGGGACCGGAGATGTCGGTATAGTCGTTATGGGCCTGACGCACCGGCCCCTTGCCCGCGCCACCGGCCTGGGCGGCGCCCTCGCCGCTTTCGACGCGGATCGTGTGGTCGAAGACCAGGGCGCGCGTCGCTCCGGTCGCCTCGCGCACCAGGTCCAGCACTTCCGGATAGTATACGCGGCGCAATTCTTCCTCGTCGTAGAAGCCCTTCACGGCCGAGTCCTGGCGGCGCAGCTCGAAGCCCTCGCAGTCGAGCGACAGTTCCGCGACGAAGGGCCTTGCGTCGCGAATCGGCACCTCGCGGCTTTCGTATTGGCCCAGGCGCTTGTTCTTATCGCCAGTCAGTGCGGCCGTCAGGGTGCGCGGCTTGACCCCCGTCTTCACCGAGAATCGAAGGGCGGCCATCACCACATGGCTCGCTTCCGTGCGTTGCGCCTGGATGGACATGGTATCGGCTCCTGCGTATCGGCTCCTGCCTGTTCGTCGGCCGGAACGGGCCTTGGATCGATGTGACAGAAATCTGTGCGTCACTCAACATAAAACATATGGTTTCGACCACATCCCTTAAGCTAGGGCAAAGATCGCAAAGCAGCTTTGCGGCATTCCGAGAGCCGCGCCGGCCCGTCATAATGCGGATCTAACGCTGGGCCGAAACAGGCTCCGGCATGGGGAGGGTGTTTCATGGATAGTACAGCGCGCGTTGTCGTGATCGGTGGCGGTGTGACAGGCTGCGGCCTGCTTTACCACCTGGCCAAGCTGGGCTGGACCGATTGCCTGTTGGTCGAGAAGAACGACCTGACCGCCGGCGCCACCTGGCATGCGGCCGGGCATGTCTCCCACTACACCACCAGCGCCCTGCTGACCCGCCTGCAGAAGGAGACGACCGACCTCTTCCCCGCCCTGGAGGCCGAGACAGAGCAGGCCACGGGCTTCCATCGGACGGGCGCCATCCGCCTGGCGACCCAGCCCGAGCATGTCACCGATTTCAAACGCGCCCTGGCGAAGGGCAAGGCCCTGGGCGTCGATATGGAGATCATCGGCCCGGAGGAGATCAAGCGCCTCTTCCCCTTCATCGTGACCGAGGGCCTGATCGCGGGCGCCCATACCTTCGGCGACGGCCATGCCGATCCGACCGGCGTCACCATGGCCTATGCCCGTGGCGCGCGCGACAAGGGCGCCAAGATTAGCATCGGCGAGACGGTCCGATCCTTGACGTGGAACGGCCGGGAATGGGAGGTCGTGACGACCAAGGGCACGATCCGGGCCGAATACGTGGTCAATTGCGCCGGTATGTGGTCGCCCGAGATCGCGGCCATGGTCGGCGTGACCCTGCCGCTGATCGTCTTCATGCATCAGCATATGGTGACCGAGGATTACGCGCCGATCCGGGAGCTGGACCACGAACTGCCCCTGCTGCGCGACCCGGCCGGCGGCTTCAACATGCGCCAGGAAGGCGGCGGCTTCCTTTCGGGCGTCTACGAACACGCGCCGGAATTCGTCTTCAAGGACGGCATCCCGCCCGAATTCGGGCGCGAACTGATGACCCCTAACCTGGATCGCTCGGCCGATTTTCTGGCCGCCGCCATGGCCCGCATCCCGGCCTTCGGCGAGGTCGGCATCAGGACGATCTACAACGGCCCGACCAGCCGCACGCCCGATCACCAGCCCCTGCTCGGTCCCGTCCCCGGCCTGCGCAACTATTTCATCGGCGCCGGCTACGCCGCCGGCATCATGCAGGCGGGTTTCACCAAATATCTCGCCCAATGGATCGTCCAGGGCGAGCCCGACGAGGACATGAGCGAGCTGGATGTCCGCCGTTTCGGGGTCCATGCCGACCGTGCCTTCACCTTTGAAGTCGTGCATGCCGGCCATACTTTCTCCAATGCGATCGCCTGTCCCTATGGCGAACGCGTGGCCGGCCGGCCTGCGCGGACCAGCGCCCTCTACGACCGCCAGGCGGCTGAGGGCGCGGTCTTCGGCACCCGCAACGGCTGGGAAGTCGCGAACTGGTTCGCCGGACCGGGCGAGGACCCGGCCGAGCCCTCCTCCTTCCGCCGGCCACGCTGGCAGGCGGCCGTGGCGCGCGAAGTCGCGGCCGCAGCCGGCACCGCGGCCCTGGGCGATCTGTCCTATCTGTCCTTGTTCAGCCTGTCCGGGGTCGGAGTCGAGGGTTGGCTCGACCACCTTTCCGCCGCCGCCCTCCCCAAGCGAGGCCAGGCGACCCATGCGCCCTTTCTCACCAAGGCAGGCCATGTCGCCACCTGCTTCCGGCTGGCCCACCTGCCGAGCGGCGAATTCCTGCTGATCGGCCCCGGCGAACACGAGCGGCGGGACCATGACTGGTTGTGGCGCCAGCTACCGTCCGACAACACCGTCCAGATTCACAATCGCAGCGGCCGCTTCGGCATCCTCCTTCTCACGGGGCCGAAAGCGGGCGATATCCTGCGCAGCTGTTCGGAGGCGGATATCTTCGCCGATCCGGCGCCGGCGGATCTGGCCGAGGGCGCCGTCACGACGGCCGGGCTGGGCTATGCCCCGGCCACCATACTTCGCCTGGACGAGACCGGCTGCGGCGATCGTCTTCTGATCACGCCGATGGATTTCCTGCGCCATCTCCACACCGCCGTCTCGGCGGCCGGGGCCGAGTATGGGCTTCATCCCCTGGGCCTGCGCGCCTGGGACAGCCTGCGATTGGAACGCGCCGTGCCCGCCATTTGGCAGGACGCCAGCCGCGCGATGATGCCGGCGGAGGCAGGGCTCGACGGCCATGTCGTCTGGGCCAAAGAATCCTTCCAGGGCAAGGAGCCGGCAATGGCGGCCCAGGCCGAGCGACGCATGGCCCTGCTGCGGGTCGCATCGCCCGACATGGACCCCTGGCGCAACGACACCGTCTGGCATGACGGCGAGGCCATCGCGCTGATCGGCTCCGGCGGCTATGGCCACCGGACGGGCGCGCCCCTGGCGCTGGCCCCCCTGCCGGCCGCCCTCGCCAAAGCCGGGACCGAATTGGAAGTCGAGATCGCGGGCGAACGCTTCCCCGCCGAGGTGGTGGCGCCCGAAGCCTAGAGCGTCTTGGGGCCTAGAGCGTCTTGGGAATTGCCGGTCCGGACCGGACCGGCGGTCCCGTCACTCACCGGTCAGTTCGGGCCACTTCTTGTCGGCCAGCTTGAGATAGCCGGGGATATCGGCCTCCCAGGTCTTCTGGATATCCTTGTTGACGTTCAGATAGAGCCTGCCGTCGACGATGCTCCAGGCCTCGGGATCGATATCGACCAGATAGCCCTGGGAAATGCCATAGGCGCAGTAGCCGCCATAGCCTGGTGCGTATTTCTCGGGATTGGAGGCGAAAAGGTTGCGGTATTCCGCCGAAGCGAAACGCCAGGTGGCACCACCCCAGTCATGGGTGAAATCGCTGCTGCCTTCGACCGGCATGCCTTGCATGTGATAGGCGATCGGGTCGTAGCCCTCGATCGCATTGCCGAGAAAGGTCTTGTTGATTTCAGCCGCGACCCCCGCGCCGGAGAGCGTCGCCGCGACAAGAACCGCCGCCAGGCCGAGACCGACTTTCCGAAACATGGGCCAACTCCTTTCGCCTGCCCGGCCGATTCCGAAGTTCTTGGGCTAGGAGATAGGCCGCTTCGCGGCCTTGATGAAATCAAGACTGCGCGAGGATGCCGTGGGCGGCGCGGAGGCGGCGATGGGCCAGCCGGCCGTCTAGAGCAGGCCGAGCTGTTCCCGCAGGGACCGCATGTAGTGGTGAAAGCCGCCGTCAGGGAAAGTGTCGATGCCGAGCGCGGTCTTGACGATCATCTAGAGGCCAACCATTGCCGCCAGGAGGAAAATACCCGGCAGCAGCATATAGGCGATGTCAGGCAGGAATCCGCCGCGCCGTTCGCGCCGCAGGCGCTCGGCCGGGCGTCTCTCGCGGCCCGCCAACAGGACCACGTAGAAGCGCCATCGACCCAGGCCGATCGAGCGGCGCTTGTCGAGCGCATCACGCGGTCGAGGGAAGCGCGGCCGATACCCTCGTCGCCGAGGAATTGGAGATTCGCGGCTACGAGACCAATTTCGGCGACTGGATCATGGACCGCGCGCTCGACGCCTTCCGCGATACGGGCGCCCAGGCCGCCGTCATCAACGCGGGCAGCTTACGCCTCAACCAGAATATCGCCGCTGGCCAGCCGATCACCCGGCGCATGGGCGAGGAGCTCTTCGCCTTTCCGACCAGGTTGCGCCTGATCGAGATCGACCGCGCGACCCTGCGCAAGGTCGTCGAGCATGCCGTCACCGGCTGGCCGGGCAATGGCCGCTGGCTCCAGGTCGCCGGCCTGGTCTTCCGCCATGATCCGGCGGCGGGCACGGCCACCGGCCTGGTCCTGCTAGGCGCCAACGGCGCCCGCCCGGTGACGGACGGCGAGCGGATCAGGCTCGTCACCGGTACCTATCTGCTCGACCGGACAGGCGATCAGGATGGCTACACGATGCTCGGCACCGAACAGATCGTCCCAAGCTCCGCCGAGGACAGGACACTCAAACCCCTCGTCATCGACGGCCTGCGCGCGGCCGGCGAGGCCGGCATCGCCCCCGCGCTCGAAGGCCGCATCTGCACGACCGGCCGACCGGGGCCCTGTCTCGCGGGACCCGAATAGCCGCGCACCCTACCCCCGCCCGATATAGGGCATCGCCGTCGCCATCACGGTGACGAACTGGACATTGGCGTCGAGCGGCAGGGCCGCCATATGCAGCACCGTGCTGGCGACATGGGCCACGTCGAAGACCGGCTCGGGCGCGATCTCGCCGTTGGGCTGGGCCACCCCTTCGGGCATGCGCGCCGTCATCGGCGTGCCGGCATTGCCGATATCGATCTGCCCGCAGGCGATATTGTGGCGGCGGCCGTCGAGCGAGGTCGAGCGGGTCAGGCCGGTGATAGCGTGTTTGGTCGCGGTATAGGGCGCCGAATTCGGGCGCGGCACATGGGCCGAGATCGAGCCGTTGTTGATGATCCGCCCACCCTTCGGCTCCTGCGTCTTCATGATGCGGAAGGCCGCCTGGGTGCACAGGAAGGGACCGGTCAGGTTGACGTCGACCACCGCGCTCCATTGCGCGGCGGTCAGGTCTTCCAGCGGGAGCGGCGGCGCGCCGGACCCGGCATTGTTGAACAGCAGATCCAGCCGCCCGAAACGGTCCTTGGTACTCTCGAAAAGCGCCCGGACCGCGGCCTCGTCGGTCACATCGGTCGGCGTGACCAGAACCCGATCCTCGGGCGCGCCGGACTCCGCCGCCGTCTCCCGCAGAGCTTCCTCGCGCCGCCCGGCCAGGGCGACGGCGTAGCCATCCTTCAACAAGGCGATGGCGACCGCGCGGCCGATGCCGGATCCGGCCCCCGTCACGATGGCGACCCGTTGCTTTCCAACCATGTCTCTCCTCCCTCTCAATGCCCGAATCTGCACGCGTGGCAGAGTATCGACACGCCGGGCCGAACTCGTCAAAGCCACGCCGAGGCTGACCGCGATGCGGCGGAGGGCTACGTTGCGCGCATGATGGTCCGCCGCTCCGAATTCCGCCGCCGCCCCTGGCGCCTCGCCCTCTGGGCGTTTCTGTCGCTGGCCTTCGCCGCGCCTGCCGGCGCCGGGGAGGTCACGGTCGCCGTCGCCACCAATTTCATTGCCGCCGCGCGGGATATCGGCGTGGGCTTCGAGGCGGAGACGGGGCATCGGGCCGTGTTCAGTTTCGGCTCGACCGGCCAGATCTACGTACAGATCGCCCAGGGTGCGCCCTATGAAGTCTTCCTCGCCGCCGACCGGGCCCGGCCCGAAAGGGCGATCGAGGAAGGCTTCGCCGTGGCCGGCAGGCGATTCACCTACGCCACCGGCCGCATCGTGCTCTACAGCACGGACCCGGCCATGGTGCAGGGACCAGAGACCCTGTCCGAAGCGGCATTCGCGCGCATCGCCATCGCTAATCCCGCGACCGCGCCCTACGGCGCCGCGGCGGTCGAAACGATGAAAGCCCTGGATGTCTACGGTGCCCTCGCGGCCCGGATCGTCCAGGGCGCCAATATCGCCCAGACCTATCAGTTCGTGGAAACGACCAACGCCCCGCTCGGCTTCGTCGCCCTGTCCCAGGTCGCCGACCATGACCGGGGCTCCCGCTGGCTCGTGCCCGAATCCTTCCACGCTCCCATCGCCCAGGACGCCGTGCTGCTGAAAAACGGCGCCGAAAACGCAGCCGCCCGAGCCTTCCTCACCTTCCTGCGCGGCCCCACCGCGCGCGCGATCAAGGAAAAATACGGCTACGGCCCGGGCGATTGAGGCGGCGGCTGGACCGGCTTTCGGCGAGGCGCATCCTTCGATCTTATTAACCTTTGCAAAGGTACGGGGCCGCGGTTCGCGCGATGCTTCCTCTCACACCACAGTAAGGGAGCGACGCGATGGCCAAGAAAAACCAGGACAAATCCCCCGGAAAATCCCCCAAGAACTCCAAGGTGCAGTGCGAGGGCGATTACGAATCCGCCCGCCGCTACGACAAGGACGTCCGGGACTTCGTCAAGACTGGGAATGTCGAGAAGGCCGCCGAGGAGGCCAAAAAGGCCCGCGAGGGCAGCGAGCTGGAGCGCGCCGAAAAGGTCGGCAAGGACAAGGCCAAAGGCTTCGACCCCAGTTCAAGCGCGACAGAGCGAAGCCCCTCCCGCCCCGAAAGAGAAGCGGCCTCCGCATCGGACCCGCCCACCCGGCATCGAAGCCGAGGACGGGCGGGTCCCCCGGGGCCGAACGGCCCGCTTCGCCGAAATGCCGAACTCGTGGTTTTGCCCATCCCGAGCCCATGCCAGAGTTTGGCAGGCGCGAGGAATGCCCTGTCCCATCATGAGGAGGCCGAAATGGCAAAACCCGACAACTTCGAGACGATCCCCGGCAATCTGGCCGACGAGGCCCTGGACCGCGCGGGTCTGAAACGCGCCGCTTCGGTCGGCCCGGTCGGTTCGTAGAAGCCCGCTCCGCGCGCCCAGGCGCGGTGAAATCTCCGGCCCGGCCAAAGGTCCTCGCCCAGGCGGGATCTTTGGGTCGGGCCGAGGCCGCCGAGCTACTCGCCCAAGGGTCTATCCCCAATCGCCGAGCGCCGATCAGGGCTCCACGCGCCGGTAGCGCAGCGTGTTGCCCCGGCCGACATGGGACAATTAGAGGGTCTCCGCCAAAGCCTCGATGACATACCGACACAGGCCCGTGCCCGGCTTGACCAGGTAATAGTCCTTACAATCGCGCATCGGGAAGTTTCCAATCGGGCGCTTTCGTCCCCGGCACTTCGGAGCCCGGTGCCGCGGCGTCGCAGAAGCCGGCGGCCCTGACCTCGTTCGGGGCCACCGCTTCGCCGTCATAGATGTCGGTCTTCCGGCTGCCCGAAAATTCCAGCACGCTTTTCGGATCGAACAGGCTGCGCCCGGCGCCTTGCAGCTTGGCCAGCTGCGCACCCGGCTTCACTGCGGTCTGGCCCAGGGCGAGCGGGCTTGCGAAGACGATGCAACCCAGCAGAATCGGTTCAATAATCCGTTTCATCGGCGGCTCCCATCGTCGCGACGCCGAGGCAAGCGCCTCGGCGGCTTCGTGAAGTTGGAGCCTATACCACTTCGCCCGGCCTCCGCCTCACGGAGGGTCGAAATTTCCCGTTGGATTTTCCCGGCAGGAGGGCAGGAGGATTAGTTCCGCATTCGGCCGTACCCTTGCGCCCCGGTCCGTGACACCCTGCTCGCGCGGCGGCGAATGAACGCCCGCCCCATAGCCGGAGACCATCACGTCCGAAAACTCTGCGCGCGACGCGATCCACGACGACAAGTCCCTCGACCGGACGGTCGGCGGAAGGTTCGCAACCGGCTACCCCGACGGGTCCTTGGGCTGTTTCAAATAGGCTGGGGGCGTTTCAAACAGGCCGCGGCGCCAACCTTAGCCCCGGACCCTAGCCCCTAGGCCCTAGCGCTGGGCCGTCTCCCAGGCCGGATGGATCCACACCTCCGCGTCCGAGCGGGCCAGCGGCGGGCGGCCGAGAATGATGTGGGAGGCCTTCTCGCCGATCATGATCGTCGGGGCATTGGTGTTGCCGCTGACCAGATCCGGCATGACCGAGGCATCGACCACGCGCAGATTCTCGATCCCATGCACGCGCAGTTCCGGATCGACCACGGCATGGGCATCGGTGGCCGGCCCCATGCGGCAGGTGCTGACCGGATGCTTGGACGAGCCGACATTGGCGCGAATCCAGGCTTCGATTTCGGCATCGCTCTGGACCGCCGAACCGGGCTTCAACTCCTCGCCGCTATAGGGCGCCAGGGCCGGCTGGGCATAGATCTCGCGCACAAGCCGGACCGAGGCTATGAGCGGCTCGACATCCTCCCGGGTCGCGAGAAAATTGATCAACAGGCGCGGCTTGTCGTGCGGATTGGCGCTGCGCAGGGTCAGGCGGCCGCGGCTGGTCGGCCGCAGCAGATCGACATTCGACGTGAAGGCGTGCTGGCCGATGCTGGCATCCATCAGGGAGCCGTTCTTCACTTCGCCCAGGCCCACGGGCAGGAAGGAGATCTGCAGGTCCGGGTGTTCGATGCCCGCCCGGCTGCGGAAGAAGGCGATGGCCTCGTATTGATTGCTCGCCCCGATGCCGTCATGGCGCAGGAACCAGCGCAGCCCGATCATCGCTTTCCCCCGAAGGGTCAGCGCCGTGTGCAGGGAGACCGGCTGGCGGCAGGCCTGGACCATGGCGATATCGGGATGGTCCTGCAGGTTGCGCCCGACACCCTTCAGCTCATGAACCACCGGAATGCCGTGGCTCGCCAACTCGTCGCCCGGCCCGATGCCCGAGAGCATCAGAAGCTGCGGCGAATTGACCGCGCCGCCGGATAGGATGACCTCGCGCTCGGCCATGGCCCGTTGCGTGCCGCCATTCCGCTCATAGGCGATACCGGTGGCGCGCTTGCCCTCCATGATGACCTTGGTGGCGAAGGCGCTGGTCTCGATGGTGAGATTCTTGCGGTGCCGGATCGGGTCGAGATACATCGTCGCGACATCGGCGCGGCGCCCGTTCGGCGCGGTCGTGCGGTCGGACCGGCCGAAGCCTTCCTGGCACTTGCCGTTGACGTCCCCGGCGCGGGGATAGCCCGCCTGGACCCCGGCCTCAACGAAGGCCCGGGTCAGGGGGTTGGTCATTTTCGATTCGGCGACGGCGAGCGGCCCCTCGCCGCCGTGATAGTCGTCGCCGCCCAGTTCATGCGTCTCGGCGCGCTTGAAATAGGGCAGCACATCGGCATAGGTCCAGCCGCGACAGCCCGTCTGGGCCCAACGGTCATAGTCTCGGGCATGGCCGCGGACATACATCATGCCGTTGATCGAGGTGGAGCCGCCAAGCACCCGGCCGCGCGGCTGGTCGATCACCCGCCCGCCCAGATGGGGCTCCGGTTCGGTCACGTATTGCCAGTTGAAGCGCGGCCCCGTGATAGCCTGGGCCATCGCCGTCGGCATCTGGATCCGCCAGTTGCGATTCTCCGGTCCGGCCTCCAGCAGCAGCACGGAATTCGCCGGATCCTCGGTCAGCCGATGGGCCAGAACGGCCCCGGCCGAGCCGCTGCCGACAATGACGAAATCGTATGTGGATGCTGGCTCAACCATCGCCCCGCAGCCTTTCTAGCCGAATGCCGTCTCCCTCATCGAGCCGACCCGAGGCTTCATGCGCGCCCGTTGCGAAAGGGTCAATAGGCAACGGATGAGCCGGTGCTTCGCGCCAAGGGCGGCATCCGACGACAGGCCGGGGACGGCGACGACATGCTTGGTGAGATCGGATCGCGACAGCCGCGGACGCCAGATCCTTTTTTTGCCCGGCTAAGCATTCAGCGGGCGGGGCCGGGCTGGACCTCGCCTTGACACGGTCAAGCTCCGCCACCCTGCGTTAAATCGTAGCAGCGGCGTTCGACCGCAGGCCCGGCGCCGGTTCGCCGCGAGCCGGGCCGGCGCCTCGATCGCTGCCATCGGGCCGAACGGCCCATCCTCACCGCAAACGAAACGGCCCGCCCCGGCTTGTTCGAAGCCGATGACGGGCCGAAGGACAGTGACACGTTAAGTGTGTGACCGACGCAGGGAGGGACCGTTACCATCTGGCGATGGTCAAGGTTTCCTTCAAGCGACATCGCTTTCCGCCCGAGATCATCCAGCACGCGGTCTGGCTCTATGCCCGGTTCACGCTGTCATTCGCCATTCGTGAAGAACGGCTGTCTGCTGTTCACGATCAGGGATTGCGAACGAACAATCGAACCGAGAATTCACACCAGCCCGTTCGACGGCGTGAACGAAAACAGCAGCGGTTCAAGTCAGCGGGCTCTGCCCAACGGTTCCTGTCGATCCACGCCGCCGTCTACAACGCCTTCTACGTCCAACGTCATCTTCTATCCCGATGTATCTTCAAAGAGTTTCGAGCCGAGACGTTCGCTGTCTGGAGGAAAGGCTGGCTTGCTGCCTGACGCGGGTCATTATCGAATTCTCGCGACCGGGGCTGTTAACGTGTCAATGTCCCATGCCGCGCTGCACCGCCGGGCGGGCGGTCATCGCTGTGAACCAGCGCTGGACCTCGGGGAAATCCGCGAGATCCATGCCCTGCCATTCGTGGCGCGAGATCCAGGGATAGATCGCGATATCGGCGATCGAATAATCCGCGCCGGTCACCCAGGCGCGACCCGCGAGGCGCGTGTCGAGCACGCCGTAGAGGCGCTTCGCCTCGTCGGTATAGCGCTTGATGGCATAGGGAATTTTCTCAGGTGCGAAACGGCGGAAATGGTGCGCCTGGCCCAGGAAGGGGCCCGCCCCGCCCATCTGCCACATCAGCCATTCCAGGCATTGGATGCGCAGCAGCGGGTCTTGCGGCATCAGCCGGCCGGTCTTCTCCGCCAGATAGATCAGGATCGCCCCGGTCTCGAAGACCGAGACCGGCCGCCCTGCCGGGCCTTCGGGATCGAGGATGGCCGGGATCTTGTTGTTGGGGCTGATCGCCAGGAAGGCCGGGTCGAACTGGTCGTCCTTCATAATATTCACGGGATGGACCGTGTAGGGGAGACCCAATTCCTCCAGGGCGATCGAGATCTTGTAGCCGTTGGGCGTGCCCCAGGTATGGAGTTCGATCGGCGCGGCCATGGCTCAGCGCTTCACGTATTGGGCGTCGCCGAAGAGCATCTGCTTGGTCTTCTCGTCCATCGGCCCCTGGCGGCGCCGCTCGATCAGGACCTTCAGCGCCTTCTCCACCGCCGGGCGGGCGTTGTTCGCGTCGAACCAGCGTTGGACATTGGGAAAATCCACCATCGCAACGCCCTGATTCTCGTAGCTGCGCAGCCAGGGCATGATGGCCATATCGGCAATCGTGAACTCGCCCGCCGCGACCCAATCCTTGCCCGCCAGCTGGCGGTC
>CAUZWC010000036.1:0-15659 GCA_963583595.1 Alphaproteobacteria bacterium
TTGTCGTGCTCGGCAATGACCAGGATGCTCATCAGATGACCTTCGCTTCGTTCCGCAGCTTATCCACGAGTTCGGCAACCGACTCGACCTTGACCCCGCCCGCGCGCTTGGGCGGCTCGATCACTTTCAAGGTGATGAGGCGGGGGCTGACATCGACGCCCATATCGGCAGGCGACATGGTGTCGATCGGTTTCTTCTTCGCCTTCATGATATTGGGCAGCGAGGCATAGCGCGGCTCGTTGAGGCGCAGATCCACGCTGAGCACCGCCGGCAGGGCGATTTCGAGGTTTTCCAGCCCGCCGTCGATCTCGCGCTTCACCTTGGCCTTGCCGTCGGCGATCTCCAGCTTGGAGACGTAGGTCGCCTGGGCCCAGCCGAGCAGCGCGGAGAGCATCTGCGGCGTCTGATTGGCGTCGTCGTCGATCGCCTGCTTGCCCATCAGGATCAGGCCGGGGCCCTCCTTCTCGGCGATCTTCTGCAGGCATTTGGCCACGCCCAGCGGCTCCAGGGCCTCGTCGGTCTCGACCAGGATGCCGCGATCGGCGCCCATGGCGAGGGCGGTGCGGATCGTCTCCTGCGACTGGGTCACGCCCAGCGAGACGGCGATGATCTCATCGGCCAGGCCGGCTTCCTTGATACGGATGGCCTGTTCGACGGCGATCTCGTCGAAGGGGTTCATGGACATCTTGACGTTCTGCGTCTCGACGCCCGTGCCGTCGGCCTTCACGCGGATCTTCACGTTGTAGTCGACGACCCGCTTGACGGGGACAAGGATCTTCATTGGCGAGCCTTCCATGCCGATTGCGGCGTGCATTCGTGTTGCAATGCGAAAAGGTCGTTTCCGACGGCAAACATCCAGGTATAACCGCGAAAAGCGACCCGCGCCGTCGGGTTCAATTGTGCGGTCGCAAACCTAAGCGGCGGTAAGCGGGCCTGTCAATCAATGCGGGGACGATGCGACGACGATCCGAGGGCGGCTCATCGGCTCCCGCCCGGCACCCAGAGCACGTCGCCCCCGCCCTTGTCGTTGACGTGGCGGGCCAGGACGAAGAGATGGTCGGACAGGCGGTTGATATAGCACACGGCCTCCGGATTGATCGTCTCGTCGCGGATCAGGGTGATGATCAGCCTTTCGGCCCTTCGCGCCACGGTGCGGCCGAGATGGAGATAGGCCGCGCCCGGAGTGCCGCCCGGCAGGATGAAGGATTCGAGGGGCTTGAGATCGGCGTTCATGGCATCGATCTCGCGCTCCAGCCGCTCGGTCTGGCCTGCGACGATGCGCAGGGGCGGGTATTTAGGGTTCTCCCGTTCCGGCGTGCAGAGATCGGCGCCCAGATCGAACAGGTCGTTCTGGATGCGCGCCAGCATGGCGTCGGCCTCGCCGTCCAGATGCAGACGGGCCAGGCCGATCACGGCATTGGCCTCGTCCACGGCGCCATAGGCCTCGACCCGGGTGCTGTCCTTGGGCACCCGGGCGCCGTCGCCCAGCGAGGTTTCGCCCTTGTCGCCGCCGCGTGTGTATATCTTCGTCAGCTTGACCATCGCGGCGCCCTCAGCGTCCGAGCAGGAAGAACAGGGCCAGGATCAGCAGGGCCAGTGCCTGCAGCGCGACGCGCCAGCGCATCAGCCTGTTGGAGCGTTTGGGGTCGCCCATCTTGAACACCCCCACGACCAGGACGGCCAGAACGGCGAGCAGTACCAGGCCCATAACGTAGGGAAAGGCATCGTGCATGATCGCTCCTACCTAGGCCGCCACCGCCGCCCGCACAAGCGGGCTCGAACGATGTTCCGACGCTAGTTCTAGTTTCGCTGGGTCAGCAACCCGCGGGCGATGACATGGGCCTGAATCTCGGCGGTGCCCTCGAAGATGTTCAGAATACGCGCGTCGCACAGCACCCGGCTGATCGCGTATTCCTGGGCATAGCCGTTGCCGCCGTGGATCTGCACGGCGTTGTCGGCATTGGCCCAGGCGACCCGCGCGGCCAGCAGTTTGGCCATGCCCGCCTCGATATCGCAGCGCCGGCCCGAATCCTTCTCGCGCGCGGCGAAATGGGTGAGTTGCCGCGCGACCATGGTCTCGACCGCCATCCAGGCTAGCTTTCCGCCGATCCGGGGGAAGGCCAGGATCGGCTTGCCGAACTGCACCCGCTCGCGGGCATAGGCCAGGCCGATGCCCAGGGCGCAGCGGGCCACGCCGACGGCACGCGCGGCGGTCTGGATGCGGGCACTCTCGAAGGTCGCCATGAGCTGCTTGAAGCCCTGGCCCTCGGTCCCGCCCAGCAGGTCGCCGGCCGGCACCTCGAAACCGTCGAAGCCGAGCTCGAATTCCTTCATGCCGCGATAGCCCAGCACGCCGATCTCGCCGCCGCTCATGCCCTCGGCCGGGAAGGGGTCGGACTCGGTGCCGCGCGGCTTGGCCGCGAAGAACATGCTCAGGCCGCGATGGCCCTTCTCGTCGGGATTGGTGCGCGCCAGCAGGGTCATGACATCGGCCCGCGCGGCATGGGTGATCCAGGTCTTGTTGCCGGTCACGCGGTAGCTGTCGCCGTCGCGCAGGGCGCGGGTGCGCAGGCTGCCCAGGTCCGATCCCGTGTTGGGTTCCGTGAAGACGGCGGTCGGCAGGATCGAGCCGTCGACGATGCCGGGCAGCCAGCGCGCGCGCTGCTCTTCAGTTCCGAACAGGGCCAGCAACTCGCCCGCGATCTCGGATCTTGTACCGAGGGAGCCGACGCCGATATAGCCCGCGCTCAACTCCTCGGTCACGACGCACATGGCGGTCTTGCCCATGCCGAGGCCGCCGAATTCCTCCGGGATGGTCAGGCCGAAGACGCCGAGCTCAGCCATCTCGTCGATGATTTCGATGGGGATGAGCACGTCCTTGAGGTGCCAGTCCTGGGCGGCGGGGACGACCTTTTCCTCGGCGAAGCGGCGGAACTGGTCGCGCACCATCGACAGGGTCTCGTCCAGCCCGTCCTCGCCGAAGGCGCCGTCGGCGATATGCCCGGCGATCGCCATGCGCACGGCATTGGTGTTGCCGGCCGCGCTCAACCGGCGCACGGCCGGGGCATCGCGGAAGGACACGAGCGCCGCGTCACCGATGCCCAGATCGGCGGGGCGCACGATCTCGCCCTGGTTCATCGGAATGCCCTGGGCCATCTGGCCGAGATATTCGCCAAAGGCGGCCTGCAGCATCAGGGCTTCGAGTTCGCCCAGTTTGCCGGCCTCTTCCAGGCGCGTGGCCCACGCCAGCATTTCGCGCAAGGCGGCGACATAGGTCGCCAGCCAGGCATAGCCGTGGGCGGCGTATTGATGCTCTTCCAGCTTGGCGGGGTCGGCGCCGCGTTCGCCTTCGACCAGGCCGGCCACGGCGGTGCGCGCCGCATCGGCCAGGCGTTCGGCCGGCTCGATCGCCTCCGCGCAGAGCGGCAGAAGGCCGTCGAGCCGAATCGGCTGTGCCGAGGCATCGGACGAGGAGGATGCGGGGGAATGTCGGTCCATGGCCAGGCACCGGAAATTTCGCGAGTGGGGAGCAGGGCTATACCGCCCCGGTAGGCGTTCAGGCAAGGCGGGGCGTTCGAAGACATAGGTCGCGGCAGCTTTTTGGGGTATGATTCCGGCCGCGTGAAGAGCCAGGAGGATGCTTCCCGTGATCAGGTTGCGCCTGTTTCTGACCCTTGGCGTCGCGATCTTCGTCATCGTGATCGTGGCCGGCGTCGGCGGGCTTGGCGTCTATGGGACGATCGAGAACGCCTTGGCCGTGAAGCGGGAGTTCCAGGCCTACAGGGCGGAAACCGCGAGCCGCACGGTGCGCGCCTATTTCGACCTCATTGAGGCGGAGGCGCGCGTCGTGGCCAGTCTGGCCGCTCTCGCGCCGGGACTGACCCAGGACGATACGCAGGCCGTGCAGTTGCTGACCGCCCTGGTGGAAAACCTGGAGGGCGTTCGGGATGCCACGCTGCTGCGCCCGGACAAAACCAACGTGATGGTGTTTCAGGAAGAGGGCGAGGTGGCCTTCCAGTTGAACGGCGATCTCGACGCGGAGGCCTATGTCATCATGGCCGTTGGCCGCGCCGATCCTGACAGCGAGGGCTACGAGGGCCTGTATATGGAGCCGGTCGATCAGCGTCTGGTGACGACCTATACCTTGCACCTCGAAGACGCGTCCGGCCTGTCCCTCGGCACCTTGTTCATCGATATCGATATCAGGACCCTGACGGACGACGTTGCGGCGCGGCGCGGTGCCGAAGACAGCTATCTGTTCATGATCGACAACCGCGGTGTCGTCATGGCGCATCACGAACTGGCCGGGGGGGCGTTCGAGGATACTGTGACCGAGTTGCCGCGGGCCGAGCATCTCGCCGATCCCCTGCCCGCCGCCATTCTCGCCCATATCCGCAAGACCAATGAACCGCCCGAGGAGATCGAAACGCCGCGCGGGCCCTTCCTGGTGACCTTGTCACGCCTGCCGGGATTGGGGGATAGCGAGTGGCTGGTCGTCTCGGCCGTGCATCGCGACATGATCTTGGGCGAGGCCTATGACCGTGCGGGCCTGATTGCCGCAATCGGCCTTGCGGTGTTGATTCTTGCGGTCTCCTTCTCTCTCTGGGTCGGGCGGATGATCACGACGCCGGTCCTGCGTCTGGCCTCGGCGGCCGATGCGATTCAGGAATTCGATCTCGCGCTCCCGGCCGGCCAGGGCAGCCGCTTCATGGAGTTGGACCGCGCGGAGCGCGCTTTCTCGGCCATGCTGCGCGGGTTGCGCGTGTTCTCGCGCTATGTCCCCAAGGCTCTCGTCCGCCGCCTCATCCAACTGGAAGAGGCGGGCGCCGCCGTCGAACCCGAGAATCGGGTCGTTACGATCCTGTTCACCGATATCGTCGGCTTCACGAAAATCTCGACCGGGATGGCGCCCGATCGCCTGGCGGCCATGCTCAACGAATATTTCGGTGTTCTGGTCGGCGCGGTCCTGCGCGAGGAGGGGACGGTCGACAAATTCATCGGCGACGCGCTGATGGCCTTCTGGAACGCGCCGGTCCAACAGGGCGACCATGCCGACCGGGCGATCCGCGTGGCCCTCGCCATCCGCGCCGCGGCGGCAGATTTTAACCGCGACCGCGCGGCACGGGGCGAGCCGGAACTGCACACGCGGATCGGCCTCCATACCGGCACCGTGCTGGTCGGCGATATCGGCACGGAGGAACGGCTCAACTACACCATCGTCGGCGATTCGGTGAACACGGCCGCACGTCTGGAGGCGCTGGGCAAGGAAATCGACTGTTTCCTGTGCATTTCCGAGGAAGCGCGCGCCGCCGCCTCGGGGGATTATCCCTGGCGCCGGCTCGCCTCCGTCACCCTGCGCGGCCAGGCCGAGGAGACGGTGGTCTACACGATCGAGGCGAGCTGACGGCCGCCTATCCGGCCTCGTCGAAGCGGATGACGATCTTGCCGAAGAAGCCGCCGTCGCGCTGGCGGGCCAGGGCCTCGTGCAACTCGCCGAAGGCAAAAACCTTATCGTCCACGACGGGGCGCAGGCGGTTGACCGCGAAACAGCGGGCCAGGGCCTCGAAGGAGGCCCGGTGGCCGACCACGATGCCGACCATCTTTGCGGCCTTGAGGAAGACCGAGGGCAGGTTCAGTTCGACGGCATTGCCCGAAAGATTGCCGATCAGCGACACGGTGCCGCCGCCCGCGACGGCGCGCAGCGATTGCGCGAGCGTGCCGGCGCCGCCGACCTCGACCACGACGTCGGCGCCCCGCCCGTCGGTCAGGTTCCAGGCCGTCCGGCCCCAGTCCGGATCGGCGGTGTAGTCGATCACCGTATCGGCCCCCAGCGCCTCCAGCCGCTTGGCCTTGGCCGGGCTCGAGGTGGTCGCGATCACGCGGCAGCCGAAAGCCTTGGCGATCAGCAGGGCGTAGAGGGAAACCCCGCCCGAGCCCTGGATCAGCACGGTGTCGCCGGCTTCGATCCCGCCCGCCTCGACCAGGGCCGACCAGGCGGTGACCCCGGCGCAGGGCAGGGTCGCGGCCTCCAGATCGGTGAGATGGTCCGGCACCTTGACGACGAAGCGCTCGTCGACCGCCATGCGCTCGCGCATCACGCCGTCGAGCCGGCCGCCGAGTTGATTCCACCAGTGTTCGGTTGTGTAGGGACCGTCGAGCCAGGATTGGTTGAAGCAGGGACAGACTCGGTCGCCGCCTGCGACCCGGGTCACCGCCGCGCCGATCTCGATCACCTCGCCCACGGCATCGCCCACGGGAATCAGAGGAAGCTCGCCCGTGTAGCGGCCATAGCCGCGCTCGACCACCAGCGGGTCGCGGTAGTTGAGGCTGGCCGCCTTGATCCGCAACAACACGTCGCGCGGGCCGAGAACCGGTTCTGGGCGTTCGCCCAGGACCAGATTCTCGATATTCCAGTCGCGGATCTCCCAGGCCTTCATCGTCATCCCCCTGTCGCGCGGCGAGCGGTTACGCCGTTCTGGACCCCTCCAGGCTGCGCAGGCCGGGGCGCCGGGCCTGTGGACGAGGACGGCCCTGTTGCCCGGCTTGTGCTCGTTGCGCAGCATCTTTATAGGGGCTTCCGGAATTTCGGCCTAGGGGAAGACCTCGCTCATGCAGGGGTCGATGCGCCTTTTGGGAGGCAGCACCATGAATCTGTTGAAGTATGCGGCGGTTGCGGCTATCGCGAACGGCGCCCTTTCGATTTCTGCCGCGCAAGCGACTGAGACCAAAGGGCCGGTTACCGATGAGGTCGGCGTCGTCGAGATTCAGAAGGGGCAACCCGTGGTTCTCGGCGCCTATCTCGCCGTCGGCGGGTCGGAATCGGCCCCCGGCTTCGGCGAAAAGCGCGCGATCGAAATCGCCTTGGGCGAGGTCGAGTGGAAGATTGCGGGTCACCCGGTCACGTTCAACGCTGAAGATTCGTTGTGTAACTCCGAAGGCGGCCAGAACGCCCTGATGACACCGGACATGATCACGGCCGTGGGCAATGCCGTCGTCGTCTACATGGAACGGCGGAGGCGCTTCGGCGGCCCCGTTTTCTGTTCGGGCCTTGTATGGCGGCCCCGCTTCGCCTAGGTGGCATCCATGTCTTTTCTAGATCGCATCCGCGAATGCAACGCCCATGAGATTTCGCGCTTCCGCCCGTTTTGCGTGGCGGGGCAGCAGATCGGCTGGGTGCGCCACGATCTGGCGGATCGCTTGGCCGGTTTCGACAAGGTCTTTTCCGTCATGCCCGAGTCGGTCGTCCTGCGGGAGGAGATTGGCGGCTTCGAGGCGCGCTCCGCCGCGATGGCGGAGGTGCTCGCCGTCCTGCGCGAAGAGGGGATGGTGCCGGCCTGGCGGGACGAGTCCTATCCGGTGGTCCAGCGCTTTGGCGACGAACCCCTCCTGCGGATGGAGCGGGCCGGCGTACCGGTCTTCGGGATACGCGCCTTCGGCGTGCATATGAACGGTTTCGTGCGGCGCAGGAACGACATCGAAATGTGGATCGCGCGGCGCTCGCGCAGCAAGCCGACCTTCCCGGGCATGCTCGACAACACGGTTGCCGGCGGCCAGCCTTTCGGGCTGACCCTGGCGGAAAATCTGGTCAAGGAATGCGGCGAGGAGGCTTCGATCCCGCCCGAACTCGCGGCGCGCGCCACGCCCGTGGGCGCGGTTTCCTATATGGTGGCGGTCGAGGAGGGCTTGAAGCCCGGCGTCCAGTATTGCTTCGACCTCGAACTGCCGGCTGATTTAGCACCCCGGCCGAACGACGACGAGATCGAGGAATTCTACCTCTGGCCTATCGAAAAGGTGGCCGAAATCGTGCGCGAGACTACCGAGTTTAAATTCAACTGCAATCTCGTTCTCATCGATTTCCTGATCCGCCACGGCCTGATCGGACCGGAGAATCCGGACTATATCGACATCGTCCACGGCCTCCGCCAATAGGCGACCTCCGGCAGTAGGGGCTCAGGGGGCAGATTCGAATCCAACCATGCGCCGCACGTCCTCCGACCCGCGGCCGGTTTCGCGCAGCGCGCGCAGGGTCAGGGACCGGTCGCGCTTGGCGAAGCGGCGTCCGCTTTCGTCGGTCAGCAGGCGGTGATGGCGATAGCGCGGCACGGGCAGGCCCAGGAGGGCCTGCAGGAGGCGGTGGACATGGGTCGCCTCTAACAGATCCTCGCCCCGGGTCACGACCGTCACGCCCTGCAAGGCGTCGTCCGTGGTGACGGCGAGATGGTAGCTGGTCGCGACGTCCTTGCGGGCCAGGACCACATCGCCATGGCGCAGGGGATCGCATATCTGCGGCCCGCGCCCGATTTCGTCCCAGCTCAGCGGCCCGGCGCGGCGACCAGCCTCGGCCGCGTCGAGGCGCAGGGCATAGGCCTCACCCGCCGCGATCCGCGCGCGCCGCTCCTCCGCGGTCAACGCACGGCAGGTGCCCGGATAGTGCGGCCCTTCCGGCCCCTGCGGCGCGCCGCCGGCGCGCTCGATCTCGGCCAGGATCTCTTTGCGCGTGCAGAAGCAGGGATAGAGCAGGTCCCCCGCCGCCAACCGGTCGAGCGCGGCGCTGTAGTCGGCCATGTATTCCGACTGGTGGCGCACCGGCTCCTCCCAGGCGAGGCCGAGCCAGGCGAGATCCTCGCGGATCGCCGCGTCGAATTCTGGCCGGCAGCGCCCGGCGTCGATATCCTCGATGCGCAGCAGGAAGCGCCCGCCGGCCTCGGCCGCGATCCGATGGGCGAACAGGGCCGAATAGGCATGGCCCAGATGCAGCAGGCCCGTCGGGCTGGGCGCAAAGCGGGTGACGGTGGGCTCGGTTTCGGTGATCGGGCTCATGGTGGTGGCAGTAGCGCAGAGTTTGGGCTAAGGGAAGGCCATGGCCCGCCGCCTCACCCGCGCCAGCATGAAAACCGCTCTCGACGCCCTTGCGGCGGCCGACCCGGATCTCGCGCGGATTCGTGAAGCGATTGGCGATCCGCCGCTGCGGACCCGGTCCGGCGGCTTCCCCGCCCTTTTGCAGGTCATCGTCGAACAGCAGCTATCCGTCGCCTCGGCGCGCGCGATCTGGAACCGGATCGAGGGCGCGCTGGGCGCGGTGACGCCCGAGGCCTATCTCGCCCTGGATGCCGAGGGCGCGCGCGCCTTGGGGATGAGCCGGGGCAAGCATGTCTATGCCTGCGGGCTGGCCGAGGCGATCGCTGGCGGCCGGCTCGATCTTGCGCGCATTCACCGGATGGAAGACGAAGACGCGATCGCGGCCCTGATCGAACTCAAGGGCATCGGCCGCTGGACGGCGGAGATCTATCTGCTTTCGGCCATGGCGCGACCCGATGTCTGGCCGGTCGACGACCTCGCCATCCAGGCCGCCGCGGGCCATGCCAAGGGGTTGAAAATCCGGCCCGACCGCAAGGAACTGCTGGCGATGGGCGAAGCCTGGCGGCCCTGGCGCGCGGTCGCGGCCCGCCTGCTCTGGCACCATTTTCGCCATACCGTCTCCAGCCGACCTATTCCCTATATCGCCGCCGAACAATAAATCACGAGGAGAATCGTCTTATGCCCGGCCTGTTCGAATTGACCGGACCCGCCATGCCGCCGGTCCGCGGCGGCGCCCCCGATGCCCTGGTCGTCCTGCTCCACGGCTATGGCGCCGACGGCAATGACCTGATTGCCTTGGCCCCCCATCTCGGCCAGATTGTGCCCTGCGCCCAGTTCGTTTCGCCCAACGCGCCATTTCCCTGCGAGATGGGCTTCGGTCGCCAATGGTACGGCGCATCCGACCGGTCGACGGAAGCCTATCTGGCCGGCAGCCGGACGGCGGCTTCTATTCTCGACGGCTTTCTCGATGACCAGCTCGCGGCTCTGGGCCTGGGCGAGGAACGGATGGTGCTGATCGGCTTTTCCCAGGGCACGATGTTGGCCCTGCATGCCGCGCCGCGCCGGCCCGCGGCCTGCGCCGGGGTCGTTGGATTTTCCGGGCGGCTGGTGGCGCCGGATCTTCTTCCTGTGGAAACGGTGTCGCGCCCGCCGATCATGCTGGTCCACGGCGATGCCGACGAGGTCGTGCCCTATGACGCCCTGGCTGAAGCGCAGGCGGGGCTGGAGGCAGCCGGATTCGCAGTCGAATCCCACACCCGTGCCGCCCAGGGCCATGGCATCGATCAGGAGGCCATGGCCCTGGGCGCGCGCTTTCTCGCCAAAGTGCTGGGCTAGCGCCGGACGGCTACTCGGCCGTGCCGCGGATCGGGTAGTTCTTTTCCTGCACGAAGCTGATGCCGCCCAGAATTTGCTCGAGATCGGGGCGGATGAAGGGCGCGTTGGCGATATCGATCATATGGGCGCGGCCTTCGGGATTGAGGACGAAGAGGCCGGGTTCGGGAAAGGCATGCGTGGTCTCGCTGTCCCCGCGCGGTTCGGTGATATAGAGGCCGAGGGCGCGCATTTGCGCCATGTCGAGGTCATAGGCCAGGGGAACCGTGCCGGTATCCCATTCGGCCTTGCTGGCCTCGGCCTGTTCGGCGGTGTCGGCCGAGATTGCGACCAGTTCCGTGTTCGCGGCGGCGAAGCGGTCGGCCATGCCGCCGAGCTTGGCGAGATGGCGCGAGCAGATCGGGCAATGCTTGCCCCGATAGACCACGACCATCTGCCATTTGTCGCGCGCGCCGCCCAGGGCGATCTCGCCGCCGCCGGCCTTGGGCAGGCGCATTTCGGGGAACTGGTCGCCGGATTTTAACTTCGCTGTCATGGAACGGTCTCTGTTGTGTAAGGCGGGGTGGATAGCGTCGCGCGCATATCTGAAAGGGTGGTCTCCGGACATCGGGTTTCAAGTCCTCCGGGACGGCATGACACATGAAAGTGATGCCTTCTGGCCGGATCCAGGTCAGATATTGTGTTTGCCAAGGCGTCCCGGCATGATTGGGGCCCCTAGGCCGCCCGCGGCTCGGACTTCGCGGATGGCAGCGACTCGACCTTGATCAGGGTGCCGGACGGCGACGATGATGAAGGATACGCCCGCTCTCGTCCTCAACGCGGATTTCCGCCCGCTGAGCTATTTCCCCCTGTCGGTCTGGCCCTGGCAGGATGCTCTCAAGGCCGTCTTCCTCGACCGGGTGAACGTGGTTTCGGAATACGAGCGGATCGTGCGCTCGCCCTCCTTCGAGATGCGGCTGCCCAGCGTGGTCGCGCTCAAGGAATATATCTCGCTCTCCCGCCGCCCGGCCTTCACGCGCTTCAACGTGTTCCTGCGCGACCGGTTCGTCTGCCAGTATTGCGGCGGGCGCTTTCCGATCCCGAATCTGACCTTCGATCATGTCGTGCCGCGTTCTCGCGGCGGCCGGACCAATTGGGAGAATGTCGTGACCGCCTGCGCGGCCTGCAATCTGCGCAAGGGCAATTGGATGCCGCATCAGGTCGGCATGATGCCGCGCTGCGAGCCCGAGCTGCCGACCAGCTACCAGCTGCGCGAGAACGGCCGTGGTTTTCCGCCCGGCTATCTGCACGACACCTGGCACGACTATCTTTACTGGGACAGCGAACTGGAGGTCAGCTAGATCCGGCCCATCACAAACGGGTCGAAAGCCAGATTGCAAGGCGCGAGCCCGCCTTGATCGCGCCGGCCAGAACCTCATAGCCTGGCGTTTCGTAGGCGCCGTGCTCGACGGCCGTGTTCAGATGTTCCAACTCGTCGTCGCGGAAGGCCTCGATGCGCTCGCGCAAGGGCGCCTCGTCCTCGCCGAGTCGGCCGGCCTGGTCGCCGTAATGCTTGCCGATGACCTCTTCCACGGCCACGGTGCAGGCCATCGCGGCGCGCGGACCCAGCGCGGCCGTCGCCGCGCCCAAGGCAAAACCGGCCAGGTGCCAAAGGGGCTGCAATGCGGTGGGCCGCACCCGCCGCTCCACGATCATTTCGTTGAAGGCCGCCAGGTGCTCATGTTCCTGGGCCAGCATCTCCTCGATCTTGTCGCCGGCCCGGGTGCCGCGCAGCACGGCAAGCTGCCCTTCATAGATACGCACCGCACCGTATTCGCCGGCTTGGTCGACGCGGATCATGCGGGCGACCAGTTCTTCTTTACCGGGATCCCCGGGCAGGGCGTCCTCGGCCGTCGCGCGCGGGCGCGTATGTGGTTGTTCCGGTGCGTCGTCCATCACCGCCCTCGACCGCTGAAGACCGCGTTCCGCAAGGACAATATTGCCAGGGAGAGGGCGAAGGCCAGGTTCCAGCCCGCGATCGAGAGGCCCAGGAAGACGCCCTGGGGCTCGTCGCAGCGGGCCACTGGACCGGCGGCCAGCTGGGCCTTCAGATCGGCCAGGCTGGCGGGCGTGGCGCCCTCCGCCCCGCAGGATGCCGTGCCTTGCCACCAATGCTGTTCGACCCCGACATGGAAGCTGGCGATTCCGGCATCGACCAGGAAGGCGAGGCCGGAGGCCAGGAGCAGCCAGCGCGCCTGGCCGGGCAGGATCAGGGCCAGGGCGGTCAGCAGGATCACCGCGCCATAGGGATAGCGCTGCCAGACGCAGAGGACGCAGGGCTGGAGCCCTGCCAGATACTGCATGGCGAAGGCGTTGGCGAGGGCCAGGATGGCGGCCGTCAGGGCCAGCCAGACAGCGGTGCGAAGGGGCAAGGTCATGACCTCAGATATAGCCTGCCCGCGCCGCGGGGGGGAGGGGCGTTAGAACAGATGCTTGGTAGCGACGAAGCCACCGACGATCAGCAGGAAAGTCACGGTCGTGACTAGGGCGAGGCGCTTTTCGATGAACTCCTTCACCCAGGGGCCGCAATACCAGAGCAGCGCGCCTTCGAGGAAAAAGCGTGGCGCGCGTGAGACCAGGCAGCCGATGGTGAAGGACAACAGATCGAGTTGGGTTGCGCCGCTGGCGATGGTGACGATCTTGAACGGAAGGGGAGTCAGCCCGCCGCCGATGACGATCCATACGCCCCTTTTGTTATAGGCCTCCTGGAAGGCGGCGAAATGGTCCATATGGTCGTAGAAGTCGAGCAAGGGTTGGCCGATCATCTCGAACAGGAAATATCCGATAGCATAGCCGAGATAGGCGCCGGCGATGGACGTGATGGTGCAGACTGCCGCGATCCGCCAAATGTTTTCGCGCCGGGCGACCATCATGGGCACCATGATGATGTCCGGCGGCACCGGCAGGATCGAACTGTCGAGGAAGGAAACCGTGCCGAGCGCCCAATAGGCGTTGCGATGGCGGGCCATGTTCATGGCCCAGTCGTAGATGGCTTTCAGCACGGAAGGGGGGAACTCCGTCGGGCGCGGTAGGGGCGGATGGCTTTACCAGCCGTATCCTGTGGCGGCAAGCACGGTCCACATTGACCCGCCAGGGCCGCGCGCTATGATCGCGCCGCGTGCCCCTGTGGCGGAACTGGTAGACGCGGCAGACTCAAAATCTGTTGCCCGCAAGGGCGTGGGAGTTCGAGTCTCCCTGGGGGCACCATTTCCGTTCCGACCTTAGGGTTTTCGAAGCGGCTAGCCTCAGGCTTTCCGGATTGCCCGCCAGATCGCCGGCGGGGTTGCCGGCATGTCGATATGGCTGATGCCGTAGGAGGATAGCGCGTCGACCAGCGCATTCATGACGGCGGGCAGGGCGCCGGCGCAGCCCGCTTCGCCGCAGCCCTTCGCGCCGAGAGGGTTGGTCTTGGCCGGCTCCGGCCGGCTCATCACCCGAAAATTCGGCGCGTCGGCCGCGATGGGCATAGCGTAATCCATGAAGGAGCCGGTGATGAACTGGCCCTCCTCGTCGTAGATAGCATGTTCCATCAGAGCCTGGCCGATGCCTTGGACCACGCCGCCATGGGCCTGGCCCTCGACCAGCATCGGATTGATGATGGTGCCGAAGTCGTTGACCATCAGATAGCGGTCGATGGTCACCACGCCGGTATCGGGATCGACCTCCAGCTCGCAGACATGGCAGCCGTTGGGGAAGGCCGAGGGCGCGCCGTCATAGACTTCCGAGACGTCCAGGGTCTTCGGCAGGTCGTCGGGCAGGGCCAGGCCGGCGCGCAGCTTATCGGCCAGTTCCATGATCGGGATCGAGCGGTCCGTGCCGGCGATGACGAAACGGCCCTCCGAGAATCCGATATCGGCGGCCGCGGCCTCCAGCGCATGGCCGGCGATCTGCCTTCCCTTGTCGATCACCGCATCGCTGGCCTGAAGGATCGCCGCGCCGCTGTTCATGATCGAGCGCGAGCCGCCGGTGCCGCCGCCCGCCAGCATCTCGTCGCTGTCGCCCTGTAACAGGCGGATGCGCTCGAAGGGGATGCCCAGCTTCGCGCTCAGCACCTGGGCGAAGGGCGCGGCATGGCCCTGGCCGTAATCGAGGGTGCCGGTGATGATGGTGACGGTGCCGTCCTCCTCGAAGCGCAGCCCGCCCATTTCCTTGTTGGCCGGGGCCGTCACTTCGAGATAGCAACCGATGCCCAGCCCGCGCTTCATCCCGGCCTTCTCGCTCTCGGCCTTGCGCGCTGCGAAGCCGGCGACATCCGCCTCCTCGAGGGCCTTGTCGAGCAGGGCCGGGAAATCGCCGCTGTCATAGGTCAGGCCGGAGGCCGCCTCATAGGGCATGTCCTCGGGCCGGATCATGTTGCGCTTGCGCAGCTCGACCTGGTCGATGCCCATTTCGCGGGCCGCCGTGTCGATCAGCCGCTCCATGTAGTAGTTGCCCTCTGGCCGGCCCGCGCCGCGATAGGCGGTCAGCGGCACGGTGTTGGTGAAGACGCATTTCACCGCCACCTCGATCAGGGGCGTGCGGTACAGGCTGACCATGTTCTTGACGATGTTCATGGTCGGCATCATCGGGCCTACATTGCCGAGCCAGCCGCCCATATTGCCCATGCCGTCGACGCGAATGGCGAGGAAACGGCCGTCCTTGTCCAGGGCCAGTTCGGCCGTCACCTGATGGTCGCGGCCGTGATGGTCCGAAAGGAAAGCGCCCGAGCGGTCGTCGGTCCATTTGACCGGCCGGCCCAGCACCTTAGAGGCATGAAGGGCGCAGAGATATTCGGGATAGCAAAAGATTTTCATGCCGAAGGAGCCGCCGACATTGCCGGTCAGCACGCGCACCTTCTCGGGCGGGACCTGCAGGATATCCTTGGCCAGCTGGTTCTTGAGGCCGAAAACGCCCTGGCTGCAGACGCGCAGGGTCCAACGGTCGGCGGCGGCGTCGTATTCGCCGATGGCCGCGCGCGGCTCCATCGGATTGACCACGATGCGGTTGTTCGTGATGTCGAGGTGCGTGACATGGGCGGCTTGCTCGAAGGCCTTCCCGACGGCGTCGGGATCGCCGTAGAGAAAGTCGAGTGCGACATTGCCCGGCGCTTCGTCATAGAGCTGCGGCGCGTCCGGCTTCAGGGCATCGGCCATATTGGCGACGCCGGGCAGGGAGTCGATCTCGACCATCACGGCTTCGACCGCGTCTTGCGCCTGGGCCTGGGTTTCGGCCACCACGACGGCGATGGGGTCGCCGACGAAGCGGACCCGGTCGAGGGCGAGGGCGAAGCGTGGCGGGCGGTTCATGTCTGAGCCGTCGCGATTCTTGAAGGGCAGGGCGCATTTCAGCCCGCCATAGCCCGCGGTCTGAAGATCGGCGCCGGTGAAGACGGCCAGGACGCCCGGCATCGCCAGCGCGTCCTCGGCATCGATGCCCTTGATCTCGCCATG
>CAUZWC010000037.1:0-15311 GCA_963583595.1 Alphaproteobacteria bacterium
GCCTCTGGCGTCACGGTATCTCCCTTTCGCTCGATGGATTCAGGCGGCGGCCTGGGCCGCCACGGTCTCGTCGGCCTGACGGCCCTGCAACTCCTGCAGATGGTCGAACCGGTAGTCGAAACTGCCAACCCCCTGGGTCAGGGAGCGGAGTTCGACGATCATATCGAACATCTCGCTCTGGGGAAGATAGGCCGTCACCTCACCCCAGGCTTTCCAGCCCTCCTTGGGCTCGAAACCCAGGATCTGGCCGCGCCGGCCGCTCAACAGGCGCTGGATATTCGCCGTGTAGTGACCCGGCGTGCGCACCTTGACCTCGAGAATGGGCTCCAGCAGCACGGGGCCGCATTTGGGCAATCCCTCTGCTCATCGCCATGCGCCCGGCGGTCTTGAAGACGGTCGCCGCAGCCTCCGACCCGGCGGGATCGATGCCCAGCGCCTCGGCCCGGACCGAAGACTCGGCCGTTTCATGCCGCAGAGCCTTGAGCAGGCGGCGCACCCCATGGTCGCGCTCGGCAGCGCCCAGGAAGACCGGCACGGTCCGGTCGGCGTGCAGGTTGTCCGTCAGGTGCTGGTAGATTTCGTCGGTCGGCGGCAGGGTGTCTTCCAGCAGCGCCTCGAGCAGGGAATCGTCGAAATCGGCCAGGGATTCGAGCATCTCCTGGCGGGCGATCTGTTCGTCGTCCTGCTCGCCCTCCGGGATCGCGACCAGCTTGGACGCCTCGCCCGGGCGGTATTCATAGGCCCGCTCGCTGACCAGATCGGCATAGCCGGTGGTCTCGTCGCCTTCGACAATCGGCATCTGGCGCAGGACCAGGGGACGGTCGGAGACGGATTGCAGCGCCTCCATGACCGAGCGCAGATCGGCCTGGGCGTTGTCCATCTTGTTGATGAAGACCATGTGCGGGATCGCCTGGTCGTCGAGGAATTTGAATAGGGGCGCGACGGCGATCGCCCGCTCGACCAGGCGTTCGACGACGATCACCGCGACATAAGAGACCATCAAGGCGTTCAGGGTTTCCTGCATCACTTCGATCGAGCCGGGACAGTCGAGCAGCGCCCATTCCTCGTCCAGGTAGGTCATGGAGGCAACGTTGACCTCGGTGCTCATGTTCCGCGCGCGCGCTTCCTGGGCGCTGTCCCCGGCCGTGTTGCCGTCCTTGATCGGACCCTTGCGGGGCACAGCACCGGCCTCGGCCAGCATGGCTTCCATGAGCGGGGTCTTGCCGCTGAGATACGAGCCGACGAGCGCGGCGCAACAGGGGCTGGATGGCTTTCTCGCGGTCACGAGGCTGCCTCCTCTCCTGTTCCTCCCGGGAATCCGCCGCCGCCGGACGGCGCGGCGGGTTTTTTTACTTTTGTTGTTCTTCCCGATCTACCTGCGTTCCGCGCCTCTCACGGACGGCTGGGATACGACGATTCCATCGTTTCCAGCTCCGCCCCAGCAAGGCAAGAGGGATTCCCGGGACGGCGGGGAAGCGGCCGCCAAGCCCGGGCCGCGCACCCGCATGGGTCTAGGCGCGGCCCATCGCGTGCAGCTTGAGCGCCTGTTCGATGAAGCGGTGGGTCGGGGTCTCGATGCCGGCCTCGCGGCCCAGGCGGACGAGGCCGCCGCTGAGCCAGGGCAGTTCGAGCCGGTTGCCCCGCTCAAGATCGTTGAGCATGGACGATTTGACCCCCGGCGGCAGGCCGTCGGCCATGGCCATGCGCTCGGCCACCACGCCTTCCGAGAGGGGCGCGCCCAGGGCGCGGCCGACCGCGACGGCCTCCGTGATCGCCGCCTCGAACAGGGCGCGGGTGGCGGGCTCGGCCAGGACCGGCCCGATCGAGGAACGGGTGACGCAGGTGATCCCCGACAGGGAGGCGAGATAGACGTATTTCTCCCAGAGGTCCTTCTGGATCGTCTCGCTCAACCGCACCTCAAAACCGGCGGCCTGGCAGGCGGTGAGAAAGGCCTCGGCGCGCGGCGTGACCGAGCCGTTCATCTCGCCGAAGACCAACAGATGCACAGGGCCGGAATGGAGAATACGTCCCGGCTCGGCGATCAGCGCGAAGATGAAACTGACCCCACCCATGACATGTTGGGGCCCCAGGACCTTGCCCAGAACCGTCTCCGCTTCGACCCCGTTCTGGGCCGAGATGACGGCCGTGTTTGGGCCGATCAGGGGGCGGATGGCCTCGCCCGCGCTCTCCGTGTCCCAGAGCTTGGTGCAGAACAGGACGATATCGACCGGGCCGATGGTCGCCGGGTCGTCGGTCGCGTTCGTCGGGTGGATATGAAGGTCGCCATGCTGGCTCTCGACCCTGAGGCCGTGTTCGCGAATCGCCGCGAGATGGGCGCCGCGGGCGATGAAATGGACTTCCTCGCCCGTCGCCGCCAGCCGCGCGCCGTAATACCCGCCCACTCCGCCGGCTCCCATGATTGCTATGCGCATGGAAGGCCCTCCCGCCGCGCTATTTCAGCGCGCCGCAGGCACGCTGAATGCGCTTGCAGGCATCTTCCAGAAACTCGTAGGAGGTCGCGTAGGAGACCCGGAAATGGGGCGACAGGCCGAAAGCCTCGCCGTGGACCGCCGCGACCCCTTCGGTCTCCAGCAGGTAGACGACAAAGTCGTAGTCCTTCTCGATCAACTTGCCTTCCGGCGTGGTTTTGCCGATCACCCCGGCGCAGGAGGGATAGACGTAGAAAGCGCCCTCGGGCCGGTGGCAATGCAGCCCGTCCGCCTTGTTCAGCATGTCAACAACCAAGTCGCGGCGCTTCTTGTACTCGACATTATGCTCGGCAATGAAGTCCTGCGGGCCGTTCAGCGCCTCGACCGAGGCCCATTGGCTGATCGAAGCGGCGCCCGAGGTGTTCTGGCCCTGGACCTTGCTCATCGCCTTGATCAGCGACTCCGGCCCGGCGGCATACCCGATGCGCCAGCCGGTCATGCAATAGGCCTTGGACATCCCGTTCATGGTCAGGGTGCGGTCGTAGAGTTCGGGGGTCGCCTGGGCGATGGTCGCGAACTCGAAGCCGTCATAGATCAGATGCTCGTACATGTCGTCGGTCAGGATATGGACCTGGGGATGGCGCTTCAGGACCTCGCCCAGCGCCTTCAGGTCGTCCATCGAATAGCTCGCGCCGGTCGGGTTGGAGGGCGAGTTCAGGATAAGCCATTTGGTCTTGTCGGTGATCGCCGCTTCCAGGTCCTCCGGCCGCATCTTGAAGCCGTTATTCTGGGGGCAGTTCACGATCACCGGCTCGCCGCCGCAGAGCACCACCATGTCGGGATAGGACACCCAATAGGGCGCAGGAATGATGACCTCGTCCGCCGCATCGAGAGTGGCCATGAGGGCGTTGTAGATGACGTGCTTGCCGCCCGGCGAAACGAAGACTTGGCTGGGTTTATAGTCCAGTTCGTTGTCGCGCTTGAACTTGGCGCAGATCGCCGCCTTTAGCTCGGGTATGCCATTGATCGGGGTGTACTTCGTCTCGCCCTGGCGGATCGCGTCGATCGCCGCCTCCTTGACGTTGTCGGGCGTGTCGAAATCGGGCTCGCCCGAACTCAGGCTGATGACGTCGCGGCCCTGGGCGAGCATGTCGCGTGCCAATTGGGTGAAGACGGTGGTCGCGGATTCCTTAACGCGACCGAGTCTCTGCGCGATTAGTGTCATGGCGCTCGGGCCCCCTGTGAAATCTAACCTGGGATGCGATCGGCGGCACCCTACGCCCGGCGGTGGCGGCTCGCAAGCGTCCGGAAGCGCCAAAAAGCGGCCCGGATCGTACCAGGCATCAGATCCAGCGCAGGCGCCGGAACAGCCAGTATTCGACGACCCCCAGCACGGCCAGCAACCCACAGACGAAGGCGAAGGCCCAGGGCCAGGACGAACCCGGAATACCGTCGACATTGACGCCCAGAAGGCCGGTCACAAGGCTCAAGGGCAGCATGATCGTGGCCACGATGGAGAGGACATACATGTTGCGGTTCAGCCGCTCGGACAGATGGCTCATCGCCTCGTCGCGCAGCACGGCCGCGCGCTCGCGCATCGCATCGAGGTCTTCGACATAGCGTGTGATCGCATCGACGACCTCGCGCAGATGGGCACGGTCGAGCGGATCGATCCAGCTCATGGTCTCGGCCTGAAGCCGCGAAAGCGCCTCGCGCTGAGGCGCCATATGGCGGCGCAGAGAGATCGCCTGGCGGCGCAGCGGCCCCAGCGAATCACGCGGCCTTTCGGTTTCCACCTCCGGCGCGAAAGCCTCCTCGAGTTCGTCGAGGCGGTCGTCGATATCCGACACGACAGGGAATATCCGTTCCGACAGGCTCAGGGCCACGCGGCTGATCACGCCGCCGACGTCGACGGGTCCCTTGCCTGCCTCGATCCCGTCCCGCAAGTCCTGGATCGCCATGAGATGGTAGCGCCGCGTAGTGATGACCCGCCGCTCGGTCGCCCAGAAGCGGACGGAGATCATATCGTCCGGCCGCTCGCCCGGATTGAGGTTCACGCCGCGCAAAAAAAGCCGAAGCGTGTCGACAACCAGCCGCTCGCTGCGCGGCCGCGTCTCCTCCGTCAACATGGCGTCGGCGGCCAGGCGATCGAGACCGCTTTCGTCCTCGATCCAGCTCCGGGCGGCGGGCGCGGTCCGGTCGAGATGGGTCCACACCACCCCGTCCGCCGGTTTCCAGGCCCGCACCCCATCCCAGTCAAGCCTGCAGCCCCCGCCCCTGCCGTCCAGAAGAATAATAGGTGCAGATCAGCCTCTCGGCCTGGGTCGGATCATCGAGGCCCGTCATTTCGACTGTCATCTCAGCCACTAACCGCACTGCCCGCCAGCCAGCCGAGCGAGACCGCAACGAGGCAAAGCACGACAGAGACGACGATATTCAGCCCCGCGGCGACCCAATCGCCGGCCAGGGCCAGTTCCAGGGTCTGCATACTGAAAGCGGAGAAAGTGGTGTACCCGCCCAGAAACCCGACCATCAGAAGTTGTCGTCCGACGACGTCGAGCATGGGCCTACCGTCGCCCAGGACGAGCGCTGCCAGAACCGCGATCAGGAAGCAGCCGCTGACATTGGTCACCAGGGTATCCCAGGGAAACCGCTCCCGGCCCTCCGCCCGGGTCAGACGCATCACGACATCGGACACGCCGAAACGCGCCATGCCACCGAACGCGCAGCCGAGGCCGACCAACAGATAGGATGCAATACTCACGACAGCGACCCTCGGATTGCGAGAGGTTAGAATCGGCCATAACCGCCCCAGGGGTCAATCGGTGCAGCCGAAACAGATTTCGGCGAGGCATCGGAAAATGCCCCGCCGAAGAATGCGTGCCTGACGGCGCGCCGGCGGGGTCGAAGCCGCCCGATCAGGGATTTCAGGCGGCGACGAGCGTTTCCTGACCCTTTTCCCAGGCGCAGGGGCAGAGGCAGAGGCCCCCGGTGCGCAGGGCGTCGAGAATGCGCAGGATCTCTTTCGGGTTCCGCCCGATATCGAGGTCGTTGACCGAGACAAAGCGGATCACCCCCGTCGGGTCGACGATGAAACTCGCGCGCAGGGCCACGACGTGGGACCGCTCACGGCCCCGAATGACCCGTTAAGTGGAATAATTTTAATATGCATCGCGTGAAGATTTGCGAATTATTCGCAATTGTTTCCGTCTGACCGCCGGCACTGGCAATTCGCCGCCACGACGGCATATTAAGGGTATGAGCCTAGACCTCGACGAACGCTCGATCGTCCTGCCGGAAGAACGCCCCGAAGCGGGCAAGCCGTTCGATCTGGTCTCCGACTACCAGCCGGCGGGCGATCAGCCCAAGGCCATCGAGGATCTAATAGCGGGGCTGAAGGAAGGCGAGCGCGATCAGGTGCTGCTCGGCGTCACCGGTTCGGGCAAGACCTTCACGGCGGCCCAGGTCATCCAGCGGGTCCAGCGCCCCAGCCTGGTCCTGGCCCCGAACAAGACCCTGGCGGCCCAGCTCTACGGCGAGATGAAGGGCTATTTCCCCTACAACGCCGTCGAATATTTCGTGTCCTATTACGACTATTACCAGCCGGAGGCCTATGTCCCCCGCTCGGACACCTATATCGAGAAAGAAGCCACGGTAAACGAGCAGATCGACCGGATGCGCCATTCGGCGACCCGGGCGCTGATGGAGCGTGACGACGTCATCATCGTGGCCAGCGTGTCCTGCATCTATGGCATCGGCGCGGCCGAAACCTATACGGGCACCGCCTTCACCCTGCGCAAGGGCCAGGTCATCAACCGCAACCAGTTGCTCAAGAAGCTGGTCGAGCTGCAATACAAGCGCAACGATTCGAATTTCCTGCGCGGCGCCTTCCGGGCGCGCGGCGATGTCGTCGAAATTTTCCCCGCGCATCTGGAGGACCGGGCCTGGCGCCTCGATATGTTTGGCGATCAGATCGAGGAGATCGTCGAGTTCGATCCCCTGACCGGCCACCGGGACGGGATTCACGACTCGGTCAAAGTCTATGCGGCGAGCCATTACGTCGTGCCCAAGCCGACCCTGGCCCAGGCCTCGGCCAAGATCAAAATCGAACTGAAGCAGCGTCTGGACGAGCTGACCCAAGAGGGCAAACTGCTGGAGGCCCAGCGCCTGGAGCAGCGCACCAGCTTCGATCTCGAAATGATCGAAGCGACGGGCGCCTGCGCGGGGATCGAGAACTATTCCCGCTTTCTGACCGGGCGCAACCCGGGCGAGCCGCCGCCGACCCTGTTCGAATACCTGCCCAAGAACGCCCTGCTCTTCGTGGACGAGAGCCATATCACCGTGCCGCAGATCAACGGCATGTATAAAGGCGATTTCGCGCGCAAATCGACCCTGTCGGAATTCGGCTTCCGCCTGCCCTCCTGCAAGGACAATCGCCCGCTCAAATTCGAGGAATGGGAGGTCATGCGCCCCGAAACGATCTTCGTCTCGGCGACGCCCGGCCCCTGGGAGATGGAGCGCACGGGCGGGGTCTTCGTCGAGCAGGTCATCCGGCCGACCGGCCTGATCGATCCCGTGGTCGAGATCCGCCCGGCCGAGACCCAGGTCGACGATCTGCTGGCCGAATGCCGCGAGGTGATCGGCCAGGGCGGCCGGGCGCTGGTCACGACCCTGACCAAGCGCATGGCCGAGGATCTGACCGAATACATGATGGAGGCGGGCATCAAGGTTCGCTACATCCATTCCGACGTGGACACCCTGGAGCGGATCGAGATCATCCGCGATCTGCGGCTGGGCGCCTTCGACGTGCTGATCGGCATCAACCTGCTGCGCGAGGGGCTGGATATCCCCGAATGCGCCCTGGTCGCCATCCTGGACGCGGACAAGGAAGGCTATCTGCGCTCCAAGACCTCACTGATCCAGACCATCGGCCGCGCCGCGCGCAACATCGAGGCCAAGGCCATGCTCTATGCCGACCGGATCACCGCCAGCATAGCCGCGGCGATCGAGGAAACCGACCGTCGGCGCGAGAAGCAGCAGGCCTACAACGCGAAGCACGGCATCACCCCGGCCTCGATCAAGAAGAACATCTCGGACATCCTGGAAAGCGTGTACGAGCGCGACCACTACACGGTCGAAACCGGCGACGAGGCGACCGAGCATCTGGTCGGTAAGGATCTGACCGCCTATCTCGCCAACCTGGAGGCGCGGATGCGCGAACATGCCGCCAATCTGGAGTTCGAGGAGGCCGCCAATCTGCGCGACCAGATCCAGCGCATGCAGGCCGACGACCTGGGCCTATCCACCCGGGGCAGTCTCGCCGAGCGCATCAAGATGGCCGACGCCTTCTCCAAGGGCCGGAAATACAAGGCCAAGCCGGGTAAACGGCAGAAGAGCGGGCAGCGTCGCGCGCGGGCTTGAGATCGACGACGTGCGACTAGTACGCCCAGATCGCGCGGAGGAAACAGACCACGCCGGCCACGCCGAACACCGCGAAGGTCAGGAGCATTCCTATCGCCCGGGCCGCGGTGGAAACCGACCCAATCCCCCAGGCATGACACAGACGGCTAAGCACCAGGGCAATGCCGAGGACGTGAAGCAGGATATGGCCTGTACCGCTAATTTCGGCCATCGCCATCAGCAGCAGGGCAAAGGGGACGTATTCGGCGAAATTGCCGTGGGCCCGGACTCGGCGCAGCAATTCCTCGTCTCCGCCCTCCCCGAGATCGATCCCCGCCGCGCTGCGCCGGAGGCTGACCCGCATGGCGAGCAACAGAAAAAGCGCGGCCAGCAAACTTGCGTGGAGCATGGTGACGGTGGGCGGGGTCATGGATATCTCCTGGGTCATCGGAGCAAACGAGGTTGCACAATTAGTGATGAAGCCACACCTGCGAGGCACGCGGGACCAGAGACCCACCCCCTTGCCCGTCGACGCCGAATCGTGTTCCTTCGCGCCGCGTTGGAAGGCGAAGCGAGTACGGCCGCGCCATCCGACCGGCAAGCACGGAAAATGAGGCAAGAACCGGTGACCGAGACCTATCGCACCCTTTCCGCGCCTCGGGCCTGCCCGTGACCCACCTCTCCTGGATTTTCGTCGCCCTCGGCCTGGTGCTGCTGTTCTTCGGCGGCGAGGCGCTGGTGCGCGGCGCGATCTCCATGGCCCGACGGCTGGGCGTTTCGCCCCTGGTGATATCGCTTTCGGTCGTGGCGCTGGGAACGAGCGCGCCGGAGATGGTGGTCGCGCTGGATTCCGCGCTCGACGGCCATACCGATGTTGCCATCGGCAACGTGGTCGGCAGCAATATTGCCAATACCCTGCTGATTCTCGGTGTCGCTGGGCTGATCGCGCCCATCGTCTGCAACCTCTCCACCGTCCGGCGCGACGGCGTCGCCGTGGCGCTGACCAGCCTGGTCTTCGTCGCCCTGGCCTGGGTCGGCGAGCTGCGCGCCTGGTCGGGCGCGGTGCTGCTGGTCCTGCTGACCGCCTATATCGGCCTGTCCTATTGGCGGGACCGGCGCGACGCCAAGGCCCTGCGCGAACATGCCGAAGAGGTCGAGGAGATCGGGGGCCGCCCCCTGACCCTGACCCGGTCCCTGCTCCTGGTCGCCGTCGGCCTCGTCCTGCTCGCCCTGGGCGCCGATCTCCTGGTCGAGGGCGCGGTGGATATCGCGCGGCATTTCGGCGTGTCCGAGACCGTGATCGGCCTGACCCTAGTCGCCTTCGGCACCTCCCTGCCCGAACTCGCGACCTGCGCCATCGCCGCCTTCCACCGCCATGCGGATGTCGCCCTGGGCAATATCCTGGGCAGCAACATGTTCAACATCCTGGGCATCATGGGGGTGGTCACGATCGTCACGCCCGTCCCCGTGCCCGCGCAGATCATGGATTTCGACGTCTGGTTCATGTTCGGGATCAGCGTCCTGGTGCTGCCCCTGATGATCACCCGCGGCCGCCTCAACCGCCTCGAATCGGGTGGCCTTGTCGCCCTCTACCTCGCCTACCTCTGGGCCCAGTTCCACGGCGTCCAGGGGCTTTTCGACCTGATACCGGCCTAACCCGAGCACTCGAGGGCCACGCGCCCCGGACGGGTCTTGCCCGGGGCGCGGGCTTCACCCATCTTCATCGGCGATGCCCATGACGACAGACACCATGCCCAGACGCGCGCTCGTCACCGGCGCAGGCCAGCGCATCGGCCAGACCATCGCCACGGCCCTGGGCCGAGCGGGCTGGGATGTCGCCGTGCATCACAACCGCTCGACCGAGGGCGCGGCGGCGACGGCCGAGGCGGTGCGCGCAACCGGGCGCCGGGCCGAACTGCTGCGCGCGGATCTGAGCCGCGAGGACGAGACCGCCGGCCTGATCGAACGGGCGGAAACGGCCTTGGGCGGCACCATCGGCTGCCTGGTCAACAATGCCGCGATCTTCGAGATGGACACCGTGGCGAGCGCGACGCGCCGGACCTGGGATGCCCATATGGAAATCAACCTGCGCGCGCCCTTCGTGCTGATCCAGGCCCTGACCCGGCGCCTGCCCGAGGACGCCCAGGCTTGCATCGTCAATATGATCGACGCGCGGGTGTGGAACTTCACGGCCAATTTCGTGTCCTACACGGTCGCCAAGAGCGGGCTCTGGACCCTGACTCAGACCATGGCCATGGCTCTCGCCCCGCGCATCCGGGTCAACGCCGTCGGCCCGGGCCCGACTCTCCAGGACAAGCATCGCACGCGCGAGGAATTCGAGGCGCTCTGCGCCTCCATGCCCCTGGGCCGAGGCACGACGCCCGAAGAGGTCGCCGAAGCCGTGCTCTACCTCATCGATTCGCCGGCCGTGACCGGCCAGATGATCGCCCTCGACGGCGGCCAGCATCTGGGCTGGGTGCGGCCCGGCGGCGCGCGAAACCCCGCCGCCTAGGCGGGCGAAAGGTAAAGAAATGAGCAAGTCCGGCGACACACTCGCGCAATCCGGGAGCGACCCTGCCGCGGACGGCCGGCGCGGTATTCGCCATGTCTTCGTGCGCGACCTGGAGTTGTCCTGCCTGATTGGCGTCCATAGCCACGAGCGGCTGCGCCGCCAGCGCGTCCGCATCAATCTGGATCTGGCGGTCGAGGAAGGGCCGGAGCCGGTCGGCGACGAACTCGCCAATGTCGTCTCCTATGAAGACATCCTGGATCGGGTCCGCGCGATCGCCGGCGCGGGTCATATCAACCTGGTCGAGACCCTGGCCGAAAGAATCGCGGAAACCTGCCTGGAGGATGCCCGCGTGCGCATCGCCCGCATCCGGGTCGAGAAACTCGACGTTTTCGGGGACGCCGCGAGCGTGGGCGTGGAAATTGAACGATTAAACGCACTTGACTGGGCTTGACAAAACCCCCGGGACGGTGCTCGACACAGCACGTTTTGCACACCGGCCAGAAATCGCCCGGGGTCGTGTCCGACCCGTCGCAATTTTCCGAAACGATTGACATACACTCACAGGACTCTCTTATAAGCATTGCAAAACAACGACTTAAAGAAACTGCCTATTTTTTGTGCAAACCGATGGTGCACTTGCATTACAGGGCGATGCGCACCGAGAATCGCTCTTCCCCACAGACTTATCCACACGATTCGTGGATATTACATTTCGGTGACGCATCCATTGCTTTCGCGCCGCCGGTTGACGCCGCATCGATGCCGCCCATGCTGATCTGATGGCCAAGGCAAACAAGGATATCGCCCCGCCCGACCTGGGCGCCGAGGCTCCCTCGCCCGAGGGCGCGGGCGAGGCACTGCCCTCGCTCGCCGCGGGCATCGCGGTCATTCAGACCCAGCTCAAGACCATGCCCGCCACGCCCGGCGTCTACCGCATGCTCGACCGCCGCGGCGATGCGGTCTATGTCGGCAAGGCGCTGAATCTGCGCAAGAGGGTGGCCTCCTACACGACGCCATCGAAGTTGCCCTACCGGCTGCAACGCATGGTGGCAGAGACGACGGCGATGGAGGTCGTCCAGACCCATACCGAGGTCGAGGCGCTGTTGCTGGAAAGCAATCTCATCAAGCGCCTGCGCCCGCGCTACAACGTGTTGCTGCGCGACGACAAATCTTTCCCCTATATCCTGATCTCCAGCGACCAGGAATGGCCCCGGATCGTCAAATACCGGGGCTCGCGCTCGTCCGGCGGCCGCTACTACGGCCCCTTCGCCTCGGCCGGCGCGGTCAACCGCACCCTGAACGCCCTGCAGCGCGCCTTTCTGCTGCGCTCCTGCTCGGACAGTATCTTCTCGTCCCGCACCCGGCCCTGCCTGCTGTTCCAGATCAAACGCTGTTCGGCGCCCTGCGTCGGACGGATCGACCGGGCCGGCTACGACGCCCTGGTCGCCGAAGCCCAGCAGTTCCTGGAGGGCAAGACCCAGCGCATCCAGCGCCAACTGGCCACGCGCATGCAGGCGGCCAGCGAGAACATGGAATACGAGCGGGCCGCCGCCTATCGCGACCGCATCAAGGCGCTGACGGCGGTGCAAACCCACCAGGGCATCAATGTCGCGGGGCTCGACGAGGCCGATGTGCTGGCTGCCCATCAGGAGGGTGGGCAGACCTGCGTGCAGGTCTTCTTCTTCCGCTCGGGCCGCAACTACGGCAACCGGGCCTATTTCCCGCGCCACGACCGCCAGACCGAGGTGGAAGAAGTGCTGGGCGCCTTCATCGGCCAGTTCTATGAAGACAAGCCGGTGCCGCGTCAGGTGCTGTTGAGCCACAAGGTGCCGGAGCAGCCCCTGCTGGGCGAGGCCCTGACCCTGCGGGCCGAGCGCGCGGTCAAGCTCTTCCGGCCCCAGCGCGGAGAGAAGCGGCGCATGGTCGAACACGCCCTGCTCAATGCGCGCGAGGCCCTGGCGCGGCGCCTGGCCGAGAGCGCGAGCCAGAACAAGGCGCTCGAGGGGCTAGCCGAAATTTTCGACCTGGACGCGCCGCCCCGGCGCATCGAGGTCTACGACAACAGCCATATCGCCGGCAGCCATCCCTATGGCGCGATGGTCGTGGCCGGGCCCGAGGGGCTGATGAAGAACGCCTATCGCAAATTCTCCATCCGCGGCGCCGCCAGGGCGGCAAGCGTGGCCCCCGGACTAGCCGAGGCGCAGGCCGGTTACGCGGCAGGCGACGACTACGCCATGATGCGCGAGGTCCTGACCCGGCGCTTCGAACGCGCCATCAAGGAGGACCCGGAGCGCGAGCGCGGCGTCTGGCCCGATCTGGTGGTGATCGACGGCGGCCAGGGCCAGCTCGGCGTGGCCGAGCAGGTCTTCGCCGAACTCGGCATCGAGGATGTCGAGCTGATGGCCATCGCGAAGGGCCCGGACCGCAATGCCGGGCGCGAGCGTTTCTTCCGCCCGGGCAAGCCGCCCCGGGAGTTGGAGCCGCGCGACCCCGTGCTCTATTTCCTGCAACGCCTGCGCGACGAGGCCCATCGTTTCGCCATCGGCACCCACCGGGCGCGCCGCTCCAAGGTGATCGGCCGCTCCCAGCTCGACGAGGTGCCGGGCATCGGCCCCCACCGCAAGCGCGCGCTGCTGCATCATTTCGGCTCCGCGCGCGGGGTCCAGCAGGCCGGACTGGCCGATCTCGAAGCGGTCGACGGAATCAGCGCGACCGTGGCCCGAAAAATCTATGACCATTTCCATGAGGACGGCTAAACTCCCCCATCATGCACTATCTGGCCGCGGTCGCGTTCCGGGGCCGGTTTCCGCCCCGCGACGGACCTGACGGACGGGAACGCGCAATGGAGCGTCATGACCGCCAATCTGCCCAATATCCTGACCGCCTCGCGGATCGCCGCGATTCCCATTCTCACCGCCCTGTTCTTCCTGGAGGGGGACGCTGCGCGCTGGGCCGCCCTAGCAGTCTTCGCCCTGGCCGCCCTGACCGATTATCTCGACGGCTATCTCGCCCGGGCGCGGCATTGGCAGTCCAAGCTCGGTCAGTTTCTCGACCCGGTGGCCGACAAGCTGCTGGTCGCCTCCGTGATCTTCCTGCTGGCCGCCTTCGACCGGATCTCCGGCTTCGCCATCGTGATGGCCCTGATCATCCTGTGCCGGGAAATCTTGATCTCGGGCCTGCGCGAATATCTCGCCCAATCCGCCGTCGAGGTGCCGGTCAGCGCGCTTGCCAAGTGGAAAACCGCGATCCAGATGCTGGCCATGACCTTCCTCATCATCGGCGATGCCGCGCCCTGGGCGCAGGCCAGGCTGCTCGGCGAAATCGGCCTGACGGCCGCCGCCGCGCTGACCCTGATCACCGGCTATGGCTATCTTCGCGGGGCGATCGGCCATATGCGCAGCCAAGGCGGGACCGGAAGCGGCGAGGAGAGCGAGGCAGAAGAGAAACCGGACCCCAGGCCCGCCACGCGGACCGGCTGACCCCGACACGGCAGAAGGGCGGAACGGCAGAAAGATGGCATCCGTGGCGGATTCGAGCCCCAAACGCAGGACAGCATGAAGATATTCGGCCTCGCCGGCTGGAGCGGCAGCGGCAAAACCACCCTCGTTGCCCGCCTGATTCCGGAAATCGCGGCACGCGGCCTGACGGTCTCGACCGTCAAGCACGCCCATCACGAATTCGACCCCGATCTTCCAGGCAAGGACAGCTATACCCATCGCATGGCAGGCGCACACGAGGTCATAGTCTCGTCCTCCCAACGCTGGGCCCAGATCCACGAACTGGCCGGCGCGCCGGAACTGACCCTCGACGAGTTGATCGCTCGGATGAGCCCGGTCGATCTGCTGCTGGTCGAGGGTTTCAAGCGTGCACCGATCCCCAAGCTGGAAGTCTGGCGCGCGGCCAATGGCAAGCCCCTGCTCCACCCCGAGGACCCGCATATCGTCGCCATCGCCAGCGATGCGCCGGTGGCGGGCACCAGCCTGCCGGTCCTGGCCCTGGACCGGCCCGCCGCGATCGTCGATTTTGTCCTGGGCCATTGCCGCTTGGCCGCGGCCTAGGCGGCGCGGACCGATGGCCCAGCTGACCGACGATTGTTTCGCTTTCGGCGGCGAGTTGATGCCGGCGGCGGAGGCGCTTGCCCGCCTCAAAGCCGTCGCCGTGCCCGTGACCAGGATCGAATCAGCCCCCCTCGCCGCCTGCCTGGGCCGCATTCTGGCCGAGGATGTGATTGCCGGGCGCAGCGTGCCGCCCCACGACAATTCGGCTGTCGACGGCTACGCTCTCTATTTTGCCGATCTATCGGCGGACCGCGAAACCGCCCTCGCGATCGCCGGGCGGGCCGCCGCGGGCCATCCCTTTGAGCGGCCGCTCCGCCGGGGCGAAGCGCTGCGCATCTTCACCGGCGCGCCCATGCCGGATGGTGAAGCCGAAGGCCCCGACACGGTGCTGATGCAAGAGGATTGCCGCGAGGAAGGTGGCAAAGTCCTGGTCCTGCCAGGCATCGAGCGCGGCGCGAACCGGCGCAAAGCAGGCGAGGACGTTCTGGCGAGCAGCCTCGCGCTCGCCGCCGGCCGCCGGTTGCGGCCCCAGGATATTGGCCTCGCCGCCTCGCTCGGCCTGACCGCCCTGCCCTTGCGCATGCCCCTGCGGGTCGCGCTCTTCTCCACCGGGGACGAATTGCGCGATCCAGGTCAGCCCGCGCCCCCCGGCGCGGTCTATGACGCCAACCGGGCGACCGTCGCCGCCCTGCTCGCCCAGGCCGGCATGGCCGTCACCGATCTTGGAATTCTGGCCGACCGCGCGGCGACGATCCGCGACGCCCTGGCCGAGGCCGCCGAGAGCCACGACGCCGTAATCACAACCGGCGGCATGTCGACGGGCGACGAGGACCATGTGCGCGCGGCGGTCGAAGCCCTGGGGCGACTCGATTTCTGGCGCCTGGCGGTCAAGCCCGGCCGCCCCGTCGGCCT
>CAUZWC010000038.1:0-15031 GCA_963583595.1 Alphaproteobacteria bacterium
CGGCGGAGGAGGCCAGCGGCACGCTCATTTCCGACGGGCTTTCGACCATGTCATACGCCCTGCCCGCCTCCATCGCCTCGTCCTTGGCCGAGCCGGATCGCCCCGCCCTCTGCATGACCGGCGACGGTGGGCTGATGATGGTGATCGCCGAGCTGGCGACGGCGGCCGAACGAAATCTCGATATCCTGGTCGCCGTGTTCAACGATGCGGCGCTTTCGCTCATCGACATCAAACAGGCCGCGCTCGGCATGGAAAGCCGGGGCGTGCGCTATCCCGGACCGGATTTTGCCAAGGTTGCCGAGGGTTTCGGTTGCCGGGCCTGGCGGGTCGAGGATCCGACCGCCCTGGACGGCACCATCGCCAAAGCGATGGCCATGACGGGCCCCCGCCTGCTCGACGTCCGGATCGATCCGTCGATCTACCCGGCACAGATCAAGGCGCTGAGAGGCTAGAGAGCCGACGCTTGAAACCAAGATCGGGCTCGCAGCCCGTGCTATTCAATAGGTCGAAGACAATCCAAGAGGGGGAAAACACATGACTCGCATCACGCTTCCGCTGGCCGCGCTCGCCGCTGTCGTCCTTGCCGCCACGCCGGCGCTGGCCCATCCGTTTCACGCCGGAAGCGTCGGGTTCTGGGCCGGCCTATGCCATCCCTTCGGCGGGCTCGACCATCTGCTGGCCATGATCGCTGTCGGCCTTTGGGCGGTGCAACTAGGCGGACGGGCGCTCTGGGCCGTGCCCGCCAGCTTCGTCCTCGCCATGCTGGCCGGCGCGGGCATCGCGTTCGCCGGAATCGCCATGCCCGCCGACGAGTTCGGCATCGCCGGATCGGTCATCCTGCTCGGCCTGCTGATCGCGGGCGCGGCGCGCGTGCCTACCCTGGCCGGTTGCGGCGTCGTCACGGTTTTTGCCCTGTTCCACGGCCAGGCCCACGGCTTGGCAATGCCGGCAACGGCCAGCCCCCTGCTCTACGGCCTCGGCTTCGTTCTCGCGACCGCCGCGCTGCACGGCGCGGGCCTCGGCCTCGGCCTCGCCGGCGGTCGTATCGGCGCGGCTCTCGGCCACCGGTCCCTGCGCGCGGCCGGTGCTGCCGTCGCCGGCGCCGGCGCCGTGATCCTCGCCGGAGCCTGATCCCTTGCCCCGGGGCCGTGCCGCGTTGCGGCGCGCGCCCCGGGCAAGGGGCGCACGCCTCATGATCGCGGGAGGGCCGCCATGACCGAACTGATGGTTTGGCTGCCCCTCGTCGCCGTGCTTCTGGCAATCGACTTCGCCGCCGGCACCCTGGCCGGGCTGCTTGGGGTCGGCGGCGGCATTGTCATCGGCCTCTACCTCCTGTTCGGTGCGATCAACATCGATCCTGCCGTCCGCATGCATGTCGGGATCGGTACTTCCTTGACCTCAATCGTCGCCACCTCGGCGGTTTCCGCGCGTGCCCATCGCAGGCGCGGCTCACGCGATCCGGACCTGCTGCGCCGCTGGGCGCCGTGGCTGTTCCTGGGAGCCTTGGGCGGGACATTCCTAGCAGGGTCGGTCGGCGGTCCCGTGCTGGGCGCCGTGTTCGGCACGGTGGCCCTGGCGGTCTCCCTGCACATGGCTTTCGCACCCGCCAGCCTGCGCCTGGGCAAGGCCCCGCCCGGCGGGGTCGGGCGGGGCGGGGCGGGCATCGTGATTGGCGGCTTCTCCGCGATGATGGGAATCGGCGGCAGCACCTTGAGCTTGCCCTTCCTCTCCGCTTACGGCGTCACCGTGCATCGGGCGATCGGCACCGCCGCGGCCTTCGGCTTCGCCATCGCCCTGCCCGCCAGCATCGGTTTCGTCATCGCCGGCTGGAACGAGCCCGCCCTGCCCCGCGCCAGCGTCGGTTTCGTCAATCTGCTCGGTCTCTCCTTCATCGCTCCCTTGAGCGTTCTCGCCGCCCCTCTGGGCGCCAGGCCTGGCGAATCGGCTGGAGGCGCGCGTGCTCAAGCGCGTCTTCGACGTCTTTCTCGCCCTGACCAGCATCAAGATGCTGCACGGCGCGCTGGTCGGCGGCTGATCGCGAAGGACGAAGAATGAATCCCGGCCTCTGGGGCGCGGTCTGCGCAGTCAATCTGGGCTGCGCCGATTTCATGGCGCGCTTCACCACCCGCGGCGTGGGCGCAGCAAATGTCCTGTTCGCCGTGATGTCTATCGGCGCGGTGATTCTGACCGGTTGGATTTGGCTGACGGATCCGGTCCTCGTCTGGGACCTCTCCGGCCTTTGGCTCGTGATTCTCAACGGGGGCGCCACGGCGGTCATGACCCTGCTGCTTTACCAGGCCCTGGCGCGCGGCCCAGTCAGCATCGTCGCGCCGATCGTCGCCAGCCATCCGGCCCTCGTCGTCCTGTTCTGGGTCGCGATGGGAAGCCGCCCCGACGCCCTGCAATGGGCCGCGATGGGCGTGACAGTCCTGGGCGCCGTCCTGGTGGCCCGCAGCGCCGGCGGTTTTGCAGCATCCGGCGGCTACACGCGGGAGCATCTGCGCAAGACCATCGGCATCGCGGGCGCCGCATCCGTCGTCTATGCGGTGCTGGTCGTCGCCGGCCAGGCCGCCGTGCCGATCTACGGTGAATTGCAGACCCTGTGGCTCGGCCGCTGGGTCGGCATCGCCACCATCCTGCTGGTTTTCACCGCCCAGCGCCGCGCGCCCAGCCTGCCGCTGCGCTGGTGGCCCCTGATCGGTGTGCAGAGCCTGCTCGATGCGACCGGCTATCTCGCCCTTTTCGCGGGCAGCCGTGGCGAAGGCTGGGAAATCGCAGCCGTCGCGGCGTCGGCCTTTGGCGCAATCACCACCATCCTCGCGCGCATCTTCCTGCGCGAGAACATGGGTCCAGTCCAATGGATCGGGGTCGCCTTCGTCTTTCTCGGGGTCGGAGTCCTGTCGGCTGGCGGTTAGGGCTGGTCGGGCCGTATCGTCAGGGCTTAGCCTTGGGCCATAGCCGGAACGAAGGAGCCCCCGCCATGCCCACCTTCAAGCCTGTCGAAGGCCGCTGCCAATGCGGCGCGGTGCGCTACCGGGTCGATGCCCCGGCCGAGGTCATGTACCACTGCCATTGCGCCATGTGCCGGCGCCTGCACAGCACCCTCTTTGCGACCTACGCCGTGGTCGCCCGGAAGCATCTGACAGTCCTCGCCGGGGTCGAGGCGATGGAGAGTTTCGATTCCTCCGCCACCGTGCACCGTCGCCGTTGCCGCACCTGCGGCTGCCAGATTCTGATCGATGTCGACACCAAGCCCGACAAGGTCTGGTACACGCCCGGCACCCTGGACGGCCATCCCGGCCATCCGCCGGGAACGGAATCGCATATCTTCGTCGCGTCCAAGCTGCCCTGGCTGGAGCTGACCGACGGCCTGCCCCAGCACCAGGACGCTCTGCCCAAGGACTAGAACTTGGTCAGGTAATGATCGAGTTCCCAGGTCGAAACCGTGTTGTGGAAATCCCACCATTCGCGCTGTTTTAGTTGGACCCAGGACCGGGCCAGATCCTCGCCCATCACTTCGCGGCCGAGATCGTCGGCATCGAACGCTTCCGTCGCCTCAAGCAGGGTGCGCGGCAGGACCTTCACATCCCTCTCGTCCAACTCCTCCTGGCTCAGGAGATACATGTTCTCGCTGCGCGGGTCGCCCGGATCGATCTCGTTCTCGATGCCGTCCAGCCCGGCCGCCAGCATCATGGCCGCCGCGAGATAGACGTTCATGGCCGGATCGACGGCCCGGCATTCGACGCGACGGCTCGACAGATAGACACCCTGATGCTCGCTCGCATCGCCCTCGATCTCCGGGCGGGTCATCGGTATGCGCAGCATATGGGTGCGGTTGTTGCCGCCATAGGAGATGAAGATCGGCGCCCAGGTGAAACCGGTCATCGAGCCGGTCTTGATCAAGCGCTTGTATGAATTGACGATCGGGCAGGTCACCGCGACCACCGCCGGAGCGTGTTTCAGCACGCCGCCAAGGAAATGGTAACCCAGTTTCGAGAGGCCGCAGCCGCGCGGATCGCTCTCGTCGCCCATCACATTCTCGCCCGTCTCCAGGGATTCGAAGGACATGTTGAAATGGGCGCCGCTGCCGGTCCGGTCGGCATAGGGCTTGGGCATGAAGGTGGCCTCCCAGCCGTAGGCGCGGGCCGATTCCTTCATCATCATGCGGAACAGGGTGTAACGGTCCGCCATGGTCATGACGTCGGAATAGGCGAAGTCGAATTCGTACTGGCTGTTGGCATCCTCGTGATCGAAGGAATGCACCTCCCAGCCGAGATGGTTCATATGGCCGACGACCTCGTCCAGCCAGTCCATGTTCTCGAGCAGGCCGATCGCGTCGTAGGCCGCCTTGGGCAGAACGTCGAGCGGATTGGTCGGCTTGACCTTATTGCCCTCGCGGGTGACCAGGAAAATCTCGCATTCGATGCCGAGATTGAAGCGCAGGCCCAATTTGGCGGCACGGTCGATCTGGCGCTGCAACACGTTGCGCGAGCACATCGGCCAGGGCTTGTTGTGATACATCAACCGCCCGGGCGCCCAGGCGACATTGGGCCGCCATGGCAGCTGCACGACCGCGTTCGGATCCGGATGGACGGAAAGCTCGTCATCCTGGGGACCTTGACCCAAACCGTCCAGGGCAGCGCCGGTGAACAGCTCCGAGCCCCGGATCATGCGCTCGAAATGCTCGATCGGCACGGCCTTGGCCTTGGAAATACCGTGCATGTCCGTATAGGACGCCAGGCAATGGCGGACGCCCTTTTCAATCAACCCGCGCTTTATCTCGTCGATACTGGCCATGAATGCTCCCCTGGAAAACAACGCGGACAGGTATCGTCCGACGGCGGATTTAATCGTACAATTAACAAACAGGCTAGCGCCAGAAGCAAGTTTCGCCCACAGAGGGCGTCAGAGGAGATTCCAGAGATGACCGAGACCCGCGACGACGCAAACAAGGAGGCCTTGCGCCGCCTGATGGAGGCCGATCCGGTGTTGGAAGACATCTTGCCGGCCGGCGAGGCCATGCCCGGTATGGCGCCCAACATGGTCCTGACCTCGGGCCCGCGCATGGCCTGGGCGGATTATACCGGCGGCCAGCGCGACGCCGTGATCGGCGGTGCCCTGTTCGAGGGGCTGGCGACCGACCGCGAGGATGCAATGGCGAAGATCGAGTCCGGCAAGATCGTCGTCGATGGCTGCCACGACCATGGCGCGGTCGGCTCCCTGGCCGGAATCTACACCGCCTCGATGCCGGTCTTCGCGGTGCGGAACCGGACCGCCGGCAATGTCGGCCACTGCAATTTCTATGAAGGCACCAACCCGCGCCGCCTGAACTACGGCGTTTATGACGACGGGGTGAAGGAGCGCCTGGACTATGTCCATGCGGTCGTCGCGCCGCCGATCCGCGACGCGGTGCGCGCCGCCGGGGGCATTCCCCTCAAGCCGATCATGAAACGCGCGCTGCATATGGGCGACGAGCTGCACAGCCGCAACACCGCGGCGTCGCTGCTGTTCACCCGCGAACTGTTCCCCCATCTGCTGACCATCGCCGAAACCGATCCCGAGGGCGTGCGCCGCGCGGTCGAGGCCCTGACCGAGGACCATTACTTCTTCCTGCGCCTGTCGATGGCCTCGGCCAAGGCGATCGCCGATGCCGCACGCGATGTCGACGGGTCCAGCCTGGTCACCGCCATGGGCTTCAACTGCAAGGGCTTCTATATCCGGGTCAGCGGGCTGGGCGACACCTGGTACGAAGGGCCACATCCGACCGTCCATGCCAAGCTGTTCGACGGCCATAGCGAGGACGAGATTTCCTGGATGGGCGGCGAAAGCACCATCGCCGAGACCGTCGGCCTGGGCGGCTTCGCCCAGGCCTGCGCCTTTCCGCTCCAGGCCTATCAGGGCGGTTCGGCCGAGGCGATGGTGGCCCAGAACCTGGAGATGTACGACATCACCCTGGGCGAGAGCCCGGATTTCCACATCCCCTTCCTCGGCTATCGCGGCACGCCGACGGGCATCGATATCTTCAAGGTGCTGGAGACCGGCATCACCCCGGTCATGGATATCGGCATCGCCGGCAAGGACGGCGGCCAGATCGGCGCCGGGCTGGTGCGCGCCCATGCCGGCTGTTTCGAAGCGGCGGCAGCGGCCTTCCGCGAACGCTACGGCGCCTAGGCGTTTTCCGTCGGGGCGTCGAGTTCGCGCCAGAGCAGGCTTTCGAGTTCCCCGATAGCCGCCTCGACCGCGAAATCCGGCCGCACCGTCGCAGCGACCATGATGCCGTCCAGATGGACCGAGACGAAGCGGGCCAGGGCTTCGGCATCGACCGGTCGAAAGCGGCCCCCGGCGATGCCGGCGCGGATCGCATCCGCCAGGATTGCCGTCTCGGCCGCATAGAACCGCGCGACGGTCGCCGCGATCCGGCCTTGATGGGTCGCCGCCCCGGCATCGTCCATCATCACTTTGACCAGCCGGCGGATCGGCTCCGCCAGTTCGGCATTGGTGCGCAGCCAGCCGCGGATCAGCCCCTTGGGCTCGTCATGGGCCGCCGCCAGGGCAGCATGGCTTTCCAGGGCCCGATCGACGGCATGGTCGATGGCGGCGTGGAACAGGTCTTCCTTGTTCTTGAAATAGTAGTAGATCAGAGCGGAATTCACGCCGAGGGCGCCCGCGATATCCTTGATCGTCACCGAAGCGTAGCCGCGCTCGGCGAAGAGGGCTAGGGCCGCCTCCTTCAGGTCGGCGGCTCGCGATGCGCCGCGTCGGTCGGCCGGCGCGCGCCGTTCCCGCCGTGCCCCCTGGGTCGTTGGTTGATGCATGGTCATGAGGCGGGAAATTAGGCCAGTTGACCGGCAATGGCCACGGCAAAGGCTCGCGGGTGGCGTTCCGCTTTGCCGGACCCGGCGATATGGTGAGGCTGAAATCTTCTGCGCGGAGCGACACCATGCCGCCAAACGACCGGACGCTGGACACTGCCCAGCTGCTGGACCTGGCAACCGCCCATCACAAGGCCGGCCACGCGGCCGAAGCCGCCCAAGCCTATGCCAGGCTGCTGGAGGCCGAACCGGGCAATGCGACGGCCTTGCACCTTTTCGGCGTGTTGCATCTGCAGGTTGGGCGGGCGGAGGAGGCCGTGCGCCTGATCGGCCGCGCGATCGATGCCGGCGCGCGCCACCCCGCCGTCCTGGCCGACCAGGGCAGCGCCCTGCTGGCTGCGGGGCAGCCCGAACCGGCGGTCCGCGCACTGCGCCGATCCCTCGATCGCGCGCCGGGCAATCCCGCCGTCCTGCTCGTCCTCGGCAACGCCCTTCATGCTCTGGGCCGGCCCGAAGAAGCCGCCGAAGCCTATGAGGAGGCCGCCCGGGTCGCCCCGGACGATGCCGGCGCCCATGCCAATCTGGCCCTGATGCGGCAGAAGCTCGGCCGGCCCGAAGCCGCCTGCGACGCCATGGAGCGCGCCCTCGCCCTCGCGCCCGGAAATCCGAATCTGCACTACAACGCCGGCACGGTGCTGGAGGCCCAGAGCCGCCTGGACGATGCGGCCACCGCCTATCGCCAGGCCATCGCCCTCGCGCCGGACATGCTGTCCGCGCATATCAATCTGGGCTCCGTCCTTTTCGAAGCCGATCGTTTCGAAGCCGCGGTCGATGCGGGCGCTGTAGCCCCGGAAATCGGATTTATGGACCTTGACGAAATCGTGGATTCCCAACCGGTCCAGGGTCTCCAGAACGCGCGGCGCGCTCGTCCCCTCGCCGGAATAATCGTCGATCGCATGCAGGCTGGGGCGATAGGGCGTCTCGAAGAAAGGTTCGCGCAGGAGGGAGCGGCGCAGGTCGTCCTCGGGCGCCTTCTCCAGACAGGCGCGGTCCCCCGCATCCTCGGCGGCGTTGTCGGCAAGGGCCTGGGCCAGGAATGGCGAGGTATAGCCGAGACCGACCTCCATGACCCGGCGCGGCCGCGTCATGCGCACCAGAGAATAGAGCAGCGGCCCGACATGTTCGGTCCCCATGCCGGTGACGAAGAGCGGGGCGACGGCCTCGTTAAATCGGGCGTCCAACGGCATGACGCCATCTCCTTTGTATCTGTCCTGTCCCCCTGCGCCCCCGCGATGAAAGGAGCCGGGACCGGTCATTCATAGAAGAGCGATGAGAGCGGCGCAATTTTCGCACGGGTGTCATCCCCCGGCATCGACATACCTCCCGCCACGATCCGCGACAGCCTGCCGTCCGCCGTCGTCGCCTGTCTCCTCGGGACATGGTGGATTAACGCGCGCCTGCCGCTCCCGCATGGACAACGGACAATCCGCTTCCTAATCTTGCGATTAAATACCCTGGAGGAGGATAGCAGTGACCAAAATATTGATCGCGGAAGACCAGATCGCCGCCTATGAAAAGGATGGCGTCGTCTGCCTCCGCGGTGCATTCGATCCAGCCTGGATTGCCCGTGCAGCCGAAGGCGTGGAAGCCGATATCGCCGAGCCCGGGCCTCTCCACACGATTCAGGTAACCGAGGGCGAGGCGGGATTTTTCCTGACCGATTTCTGCATGGCCCAGAGGATCGAAGCCTTCCGCGATTTCGTCCTCGACTCGCCGGCGGGCGAGATCGCCGCGACCCTGATGGGTTCCGCCAAGGCGAATTTTTTCTATGACGCCATCTGGATCAAGGAGCAGGGCACGCCCAAGCGTACCCGCTGGCACCAGGACCAGCCCTATTACGCGGTCGATGGCAGGCAGTTCTGCGCCATCTGGACACCGCTCGATCCCGTGCCCAAGGAAACCTGTCTCGAGTTGATTCGTGGCTCCCACCACTGGGGGCGCTGGTTCCAGCCGGAGCTGACGCGGGATTCCCGCGACCTCTATCCCGAAAACGACGCCTTCGAGCGGATGCCCGATATCGAGGGCGCGCGCAGTGATTACGACATCGTCGCCTGGGATATGGAGCCGGGCGACTGCATCGTCTTTCAGGCGATGGTCGTCCACGGCGCGCCAGGCAATACCTCGGCGACCCTTCGCCGCCGCGCCCTCTCGACCTTCTGGCTGGGCGACGACGCAACCTATGCCGAAAGGCCGGGCCGGGTGCGGCCGGATTTCATCGGCCATGGCCTGAAGCCCGGCGATCCGATGGACAGCGGCTATTTCCCGCGCGTTTGGCCGCCTGCGGGCGGGCTCGACACCAGCCCCCGCTTCACCGACCCTGGCTTGAGGATCACCGCATGAACCGCGAGCCGTTGCATGACATCGCACCGGATAGGACCGAGGCCTTCCGTGCCGATGGCGCCGTGCATCTCGCCGGCATGATCGACGCCGACTGGATCGCCCGCCTGCGCGACGGGGTCGCGCGCACCGTGGAAAAGCCGACGCCCTTGCACACCGTCCAGACCACCGAGACGGATGGTGGATTCTTCCTGTCCGATCTCTGCATGGCTCAGCAATACGAGGAGTATCGCGACTTCGTCCTGAACGGCCCCGTCGGACAGATCGCGGCGACCGTTATGGGGTCGAAACGAATCAATTTTTTCGCCGATACCCTATGGGTGAAAACCTCGGGCACGAGCAAACGCACCCGCTGGCACCAGGACCAGGCGTTCTTCTGGATCGACGGCGGTCAGGTTTGCGTGATCTGGTGGCCCCTGGATCCGATTCCCAAGGCGGATTCGCTCGAACTGGTGCGTGGTTCCCATAAATGGGGCAAATGGTTCATGCCCGAGCTCTCCAAGCAGGGAGCCGATCTCTACAAGGTCGATCCAGGCACGAACCCCTTCGAACGAATGCCCGATATCGATGCCAACCGGTCCGATTACGACATCCTGTCCTGGGATGTCGAGCCCGGCGACTGCGTCGTCTTTCACGGCTCGACCGTCCACGGCGCGCCCGGCAGTTCGACCGGGCGGCGGGCCGTCTCGACAGTCTGGCTGGGCGATGACGCTGTCTATGCCGAGCGGCCCTCGCAAGGGCGGCCGTATTTTGCCGGCCACGATCTGGCACCGGGCGATTCGATGGACAGCGACTATTTTCCGCGAGTCTGGCCGCGCGATCCGGCCAAACCGCTGGACGGCGCGAAGTTCCGCCGCTTCACCGACCCGGGCCTCGAAATCCAGAACTAGACCGTATCGGCCCGCCGAACGCGCAATTGCCATCCCCGCTTTCGCGGGGATGGCAATTTGACTTGGCGCGGTAGCGCTCTCGCGCAGCCGCGGATGGCTCTTGCCTAATACTGTAGCTTCGGATCGACAATATTTGTCGGCTTCTTGCCCGCCAGGAAGCGGGCCATGTTCTCCATCAGCCGGTCCAGCGTTTTGGGCGTATAGAGATCCGTATCGTCGGACGAACTGTGCGGCGTCACGAGCAGATTGGGCGTCTTCCAGCTCGGCGAGGTGCGGGGCAACGGCTCGCTTTCGTGGACATCGAGGATGGCGCTGACCTTGCCCGCCGCGCAGGCCTTGCGCACCGCGTCGTAATCCATGGTCCCGGCGCGGCTGTAATTGACCAGGCCCGCCCCCTGCTTCATCAGTCGCAATTCCTTCGCGCCGATCATGTGATGCGTGTCCTTGGTGTCGGGCGCGCACATCAGCAGAAAATCGACCTTGGGCAACAGGCGATGCAAGTCCTTAGGCCGGTACATTTTGTCGACATAGCGATGCGCTTTGCCGCTGCGCCGGATGCCCCAAACCTCCATGCCAAAATGCTTGGCATGGCGAGCCGTGTCGCCGCCGACCGAGCCCGCGCCGATCACCAGCAGTTTCTTGCCGGCGATTTCGGTGTTGTAGCGCTGCTCCCAACGCGACTTACGCTGGTTCGTCATCATCTCGGGCAATCGATTGTTCAACATGAGGATCGCCATGATGGTGTATTCCGCCGCGCGCTCGCCATGCACGCCGGCCGAATTGGTCACCACCGCGTCCTTAGGCAGCCAGTCGAGCGGCATCAGATGGGTGACCCCCGCGCCATGGGCGACGATCCATTTCAGCTTCGGCGCGGCCTTGACCACGGCGCGGTCGAAATCCCAGCCGAACAGTACATCGGCGGTTTCGAGATGTTTCGCCAGACCCTTGCCGTCTTCGCTTCTGGTCACCTTGAGGTGCTTGGAGACTTCCGGATAGCGCTTGAGGGCATCCTGCAGCCGCTTCGGCGTCACCTGGAAGACATCGCCAAGGCGGCTAAGATTGTCGACATGAAGGTGAATCTTCGCCACCGGTTTCGCGGCGGCAGCCTTCTTGCTGGCGGGCGCGCGCGCGCCGCCCTTCTTCTTCGCAACCATGGATATCTCCTGTTTGGCGATCGAACGTAGGGCCGGCGTCAGGCCGACGGGCGGTTGCCGACCACGCGGTCGATCACCCAATTGGCAATGTGGTGGACCAGCGGCTCGTGATGGGAGAGGCGACCCGGCTTGGCGAAGGGGGAGCAGACCCCTTCATGCTGGATATCGGAAACGTCGTTGTCTTCGTCGATCGATTTGTCCCAGCGCTTGTAATAGTACTTAACCTTTTCTTCGAAATCTGGGCGCTCGACGGTTTCCTTGGGGAAGCAGGTGCCCACGATCAGCCGGGTCTTGTTCGGCCCCATCGGATGCAATTCCAGCCACCAGACGCTGTCCGTCGTCATGCCCAGCATGGTCGAGGGATAGAGCACGACGTAATGCGTGCCTTCGGCCGGCGGCCCTTCCAGGGTCTTGATGCGCGGCAGGGCGTGCTGCTTGTCCTCTTCCAGCAGGGCGCGGGTGCCCTCGTGCTTCTCGCGGATGGCGTCCCAATTGCCCTCGACCGGGATGATGCCGTGGTCGAAATCCTTCAGGTTCAGGGTCGATTTGTGGACGAAGGGCAGGTGGTATTCCTCCATCGCGTTCTCGATATAGAGCTTCCAGTTGCAGTCGAGATCGAAACTGGTCACCCGCGTCGTCACGAGATTTTCGCAATCGTAGGAGGCGAGCTGTTCAGGCGCATCGCCGAGATAATCGAACAGCGGTTCGGCATCGGTATCGAAATTGACGAAGATGAAGCCGCCCCATTCCTCCAGCCGCACGGGCACGAGTCCGTATTGGGAACGGTCGAAATTCTCGGCCTTTTCCATGCCGTTGGCACCCTTCAGGGCGCCGTCCAGATCGTAGACCCAGCCGTGATAGGGGCAGACGAAGGCCCGACAGTTGCCCGCATCGTCCACCACCCGCGCGCCGCGATGGCGGCAGGTGTTGGAGAAGGCGCGCACCACCTTGTCCTTGCCGCGCACGATGATCAGCGGCACGCCGACATAGTTCACGGTGAAATAGTCGCCCGGATTCGGGATGCGATCGGAGCGGCCGAGGAAATTCCACACCTTCATGAAGATGTGTTCGACCTCCGCTTGGTAAAACTCCTCGCTGTGATAGCACCAGGGCGGCAGGGTCTCAGCCTGCTCTAGCGGCCGGCGACAACCGGCGTAAAGGCTTGGGTTGAAGAGGTCTTGTGCTGCCGGCATCGCTTCCCTCGTCTCGTCTGGGTCCGCGTGTTCATCGCGCGATGAACAGCATCATGCCGCGCCCTGCGCCGGACATGCAAGCGCACCGCGTAAGGATTGCGATATACGCAATCCCGGCGCGGGCAGACGGAGCCTGGAAAGGCCCGGAAAGCCGGGCGAAAGCAAAGGCCGTGGCGAAGCGGTCAGGCCGAGACGGCCTGCATTCCGCCCCGGGCCTCGCGCAGGACGGCCGCGCGCAATTTACCCAGAGCGCGCTGCTCGAGCTGGCGCACGCGCTCCTTACTGATGCCGAACCGCTCGCCCAATTCGCTGAGCACGACCTTGTCCTCGCCCAGATGGCGGAATTCGATGATCGTGCGCTCACGATCCGACAGTTCGCCCATCGCCTTTTTCAGCAGGGCCGAGCGGCGCTGGCCGTCATGCCGGTCGCCGACGGTATCCTCCGGTGTCGGACCGGCATCGGCCAGACGATCCTGCCACTCCATATCGCCGTCCTCGCCGAGGACGGCATTGGTCGACTGATCGCGGCCGCTCAACCGGCCTTCCATGTTCTCTACGGCCTTTTCAGGCACCTTCAGGTCGTTCGCGATCGAGCCGCGCATGTCATGGGTCAAGGAGCCGTCGGCGCCGAGCCGGGCGCTCAACCGTCGCATGTTGAAGAAGAGCGATTTCTGCTGGGCCGTGGTGCCGATCCGCACGATGGACCAATTGCGCAGGATGTAGTCCTGGATGGCCGCGCGGACCCACCACTTGGCATAGGTCGAAAAACGGACCGCCCGGTCCGGATCGAAACGGTAGCCGGCCTGGAGCAGGCCGATGAAACCCTCCTGGATTATATCCGTGACCGGCAGGCCATAGGCGCGGTACTGGCGCGCGACCTTGATGGCCATCCGGCCATGGGCGTTGATCAGAACATGCAGCGCGTCCTCGTCGCCGTCGCCGGTCCAGCGCAGAACCAGGTCGCGCTCCTCCTCCCGGCTCAGCATGGGAATACGCATCACCGCCGAGATATCCATCACGTCTGTGGTCATCATGATCTCTTACCTCCGCATCCAGCGATATCGACCGGCCCGTACCTTCATCCCGTCTTGGGGGATACGTCTGCGCGATCCAATCGGATCATCTCTCCGTCCCGCGAGGCGGACCGAATCAGGTTGGATCACAAAGCGGCGACCCATTCGGAACTCGATCCCGCCCTGGTCTTAACGGGCCGGAATGATCCGCGATTGAGAAAAGATCGTAATTACAGATTGTGACATCGATGGGGCGCGCCTGCGGCGAAACTGGAACAGCCCGTTTCCCGGCTCGCGGCGGTCCGACCAGGTTATCGCCGGACCGCCATGCCCAATTCCGCCCTATCCCCCGGGAACCGCCGCGCCAGGAAACACATGACTGAATACCGCCCCGTCATCGTCTTGTTCGCGCGCGATCTGCGGCTGTCGGACAATGACGCCCTGCGCGCGGCTGGGGAATCGGGCCGCCCCATCCTGCCGGTCTATGTCCTCGACGACGAAAGCCATGGCATTCGGCCGCTGGGCGGTGCCGCGCGATGGTGGCTCCACCACAGCCTCGCCGCGCTGGGCGCCGCCCTCGGCGCCAAGGGAGCGCCGCTCATCCTGCGGCGAGGCTCGACGGTGCCGGTCCTGATGGCTCTCGTGCGAGAAACCGGCGCGGTGGCGATCCATTGGACGCGCGGCCATGGTCCCGGGGACCGCGCGCTCGAAACAGGTTTGGTCAAAGCCGCCGCGGGCCAGGATCTCGCGCTCAGCCCGTTTTCAGGCCGGCTGCTCTTCGAACCCGAGGCGATTCGCACCGACCAGGGCGGGCGCTACCGTGTCTTTTCCCCCTTCTGGCGCGCCTGCCAGGCGGCTTCCTCGCCGCTAACCTCCGTGCCCGCCCCGGAACGGCTCATGCCGTTCCACCCTACCCCGACGAGCGATCCGCTGGCTGCATGGGGCCTGCTGCCCCGCGCACCCGATTGGGCCGGCGGTCTGCGCGAAACCTGGCGACCCGGCGAAGATGGTGCGAAGGCGGCCCTGACCGCTTTTCTCGATGAGGGCATCGACGCCTATTCCGAAGGCCGGGACAGACCGGACCGGGACGGCATATCCCGTCTCTCCCCGCATCTCGCCTTCGGCGAAATCTCGCCGCGCCAAGTCTGGCATGCGGTGCGCGGCGCGGCGGACCGGGGCGATGTTCCAGACGGCGAGGCCCAGGCTTTCCTGCGCCAGATCGCCTGGCGCGATTTTGCCCATCACACCCTCTTCGAGGCGCCCGATATCGCGCGCCGTCCGCTGGACAGGCGTTTCGCCGATTTCCCCTGGCGCCAGTCGCACGAGACCCTGGCGGCATGGCAGCAGGGCCGGACCGGGTATCCCATCGTCGATGCCGGGATGCGGGAACTATGGCGGACCGGGTTCATGCACAATCGGGTCCGCATGATCGCGGCATCCTTTCTAATCAAGGATATGATGTTGCCTTGGCAGGCGGGCGAAGCCTGGTTCTGGGACACTCTGGTCGATGCCTGCCCGGCCAACAATCCGCATAACTGGCAATGGGTCGCCGGCTGCGGCACCGACTCCGCC
>CAUZWC010000039.1:0-14807 GCA_963583595.1 Alphaproteobacteria bacterium
CGTCGCGGCCCTTCTGACCTTTCTGCCCGCCGGCCTCTACGGCTTCGGCTGGGTTTTCCGCGGCGATACCGCCGGCGGCTGGGCCTTGGCCGGCTGGACGGCGAGCCTCGGCGCTTTGGTCACGGTGGCCTGCACCGCCATGATCTACGCCTCGCTCAAGCCGATCCCGCGCTGGCGGCATCCGCTCGTCCTGCCCCTCTACCTGGTCTTCGCGGCCGTCTCGGGACTCTTGCTGCTGAACGCCCTGCTGGCCGGATCGCGCGACGGCATCGCCCTGGCGGCCTTGATCGCCCTGGTCCTGGCCTGGGCCCTGAAGCTCGCCTATTGGCGCGGCATCGATCGTGCTGAGCCGGTCGCCACGCCCGAAAGCGCCACGGGTCTGGGCAAATTTGGCAAGGTCCGCCTGCTCGAGCCGCCCCATACCGGCAGCAACTATCTGCTCGACGAAATGGGCTTCCGCATCGCGCGCAAACATGCCCGCAAGCTGCGGCTTCTGGCTCTGCTGCTCGGCGGGGTCTTGCCGCTGCTGCTGATCGCTCTGGGCATGGTCCCAGATTTCTTGGGGGCCGGCCCGGCCCAGGCCGCCGCCGCTCTCGTCGCCGCCGTCTCCGGCCTGTTCGGGATCGTTCTCGAACGCTGGCTCTTCTTCGCCGAAGCGAAGCACACGGTCAGCCTCTATTATGGCGACCGTCTGGCCTGACCCGCGAAAGCACTTCTTTTACGAGGCCCATTTGCGGGCTGCCGCGCCGTCCAGGATGCTATTGCGCTCCAGCACCGCGCGCAGGCGCGCTTCGCTTTCCGCGCTGAGGGCTTCGACCGGCTCATGTGCGACCCCGGCGGGAACGCCGATCATGTTCAGCGCCGCCTTGAAGGCCGCCGGCCGGGTTTCCATATCCATCAGCAGGTTGAAGACCTCGGTGATACGGCAATGCCATTCGAGCTTTTCGTCCGAAAAGCCCTGGCCGGCCAGCTCCATCACCCGCTTTGCCTTCGCGCCCCAGAGTTCCGGCCCGGTGGAGAGATAGCCGGCCGCGCCCAGATCGAGGGCGGGCACGATGAAATGGCCGGCCCCGACCAGCACAGCAAAACGGTCGCGGAAGCGCCGGATCACCTCGGTCACATGGCGGAAATCGCCCGAGGCCTCCTTGACGCCGATGACCTCGCAGACGCCGCAGATCGTCTCCAGCGTGTCGGGCGTGATGTTAACCCCGGTGCGGCTCGGCGAGTTGTAGACCATCATCGGCAGGGGCGCGGCCTTCGCCACCGCCTCGAACCGGGCGACGATCTCGCTCGGCTTGGCGTGCAGCAGATAGGATTGCGGCTGGAGTCCGAGCCCGTCGGCCCCCGCCTCGGCCGCCGCAACCGACAGGGCTACGGTGTCGCGCGTGGTGACCGCGCTGGTTCCCGCGAAAACCGGCACCCGGCCCGCGGCCGCGCGTATCGCCGTCTCGGTCACCCGCGCCAGGCTCTGTGCCGTCAGGGCCCAGGATTCGCCGTTGTCGCCCGAGACGAAGACGCCGCCGACACCGCAGTCGACATGCCAGTTCACGACCTCTTCGAGGGCGTCGAACATGATCTCGCCTTTGGGCGTGAAGGGCGTGACCGTGGCCACCACTTGCCCCGCCATCATGAATTTTCCGCTCCGCTTCCGAATATCCGCAACACCCTGGACCATCTCTTCCTCCCTCTCCTGATCCATTCAGTCTAAACCGACGACCTGTTTGCGGCCAGCCGCCTCGCCGAGACCCAGCGCCTTGCGCGCACGGCGCTCGAATTTCGGATCGACATCGGGCGGCGCCATATCGAACCCCGCCTCCAGGCAATCGATGACAGCCTCGAACACGGCGATGCGGGCGTATTTCTTGTCATTCGCGGGAATCACGACCCAGGGCCGCTGGACCGTCGAGGTCTCCCGGAACATGTCCGCGACCGCCGTCTCGTAGTCGGTCCAGCGCGCGCGATTGCGCAGATCTTCGTCGGACAGCTTCCACCGCTTCAACGGGTCCTCGAAGCGAGCGCGGAAGCGGGCGAGTTGTTCCTCCGGCGTGACATGGAGGAAAATCTTCGCCAGTCGGCTTCCGTCGCCAGACCCTCGACCCGCTCGACCAGAACCCGGCCGTACCAGGAACGGTCGAAGATCGCCAATTGCCCCGGGCGCGGCAGGCGCTTCCAGAAACGATAGAGATAATGATGCCCCTGCTCGTCCGGTGTCGGCGCGGCGATCGTCCAGACCTTGAGGCCGCGCGGGTCGAGCGGCCAGCTCATCCGCCGGATGGCGCCGCCCTTGCCGGCCGCGTCCCAGCCCTCGAAGGCGATCACCCCGCACCGCCCCTGGGCGCGGTACGCGAGCGCCACCTCGCGCAAGCAGCTCTGCAATCGGTGGAATTTCTCGTCGTATTCCTTGCGCCCGATTTCCTTGGTCATATCCAACCGGGCCAGGCCGGACGGCCGCCGCTGGAGCCGGATCGGCACCCTCTTCGCAACCGCGGCGGCGCCGGCCCATTGGGCCGGCGCTGTTCGTTTTGCCGCCTCTCAGAGCACCGTCAGCACATCGGCCACGATCGGATGGCGAACGATATCCGCTTCCGTCAAGCGGACCACAGCAATGGACTCGAGCGGCTCCAGCCGGTCGGCAATCTCACCCAACCCGCTCATCTCGGGCAGCAAGTCGGTCTGGTCCGGGTCCCCGGTCAGCACCATCGTCGACTGCCAACCCAGCCGCGTGATCAGCATCTTGATCTGCCCATAGGTGCAGTTCTGTGCCTCATCGATCACAACGAAGGCGTTGTTGAGGGTCCGCCCCCGCATATAGGCGACAGGCGCGATTTCGATCTGCCCTTCGCGCAGCAGCGCCTTGAGGCGCTTGCCGCCCAGACGTTCACTCAAGGCGTCGTAGAGGGGGCGCAGATAGGGCGCCAGCTTCTCTTCCAGATCGCCTGGCAGATAGCCGAGGCTTTCCCCCGCCTCGACCGCCGGGCGCGACAGCACGACCCGGCCGACCAAGCCCTCGTCTAGCGCCTCCACCGCCTTGGCGATGGCCAGATAGGTCTTGCCCGTGCCGGCCGAGCCAAGCGCGAGGCAGAGATTGTAATGGTCCATGGCCTCCAGCAGAACACGCTGGTTGTCGTTATAGGGCCGGACCTTGCGGATATATTTCTGGTCGCGATTGTCCTCGTCCAATGGGCTCCATTCGCCGCCTTTGGCGAACAGAGAACGCACGTTGTCGTCCACCTTGGTCTGCTGCCGCGACGTTCTCTTTGCCATCAATTGCTCCTATGAAGCTGGGGCTTGAGATTCGATTCGCACGACGACCGGCAGGGCGTCCGGAAAACTCGGGAAACCCACCGGTCGGATCGTTCTAGGAAAGATGGAAGTCGGTCGCGAGGCGCGTGCGCAACGGGCCATCGGGGCCGCTGCCCCTGAAAATCTCGAACCTGCCGCAGTTCGATCGATACGCCCGTTCCAGCCGTTTGCGCCTCGTCTTTGTTAGGCGAGAGTAACCAGCGGCTAGGGCCCTGTCTTCCACTATTTGTGGCTTTCACGAAAGCTTCACACAAGATGTGGCGTTTTCGCACCCTGAGACTCCGGTTTCGACTCTGCTAGACTTGGCCTCTCGAAGAGAGTGAAGAAGAGGTGGCAGCCATGGCGACCGTAACCTGCATCCGGAACATCGACTGGCTGATCGCCTGGGACACAGCGGCGGGCGCACACCGCTATCTGCGCGACGGCGATCTCGCCTTCGAGGGCGATTCGATCGTCCATGTCGGAGGCCGCTACGGCGGTGAGGCGGCCGAGGAAATCGACGGCCGCGCGCTGATGGTCATGCCCGGCCTGATCAATGTCCATTCCCATCCGACCAACCAGGCGCTCTACAAGGGGGTGCGCGAGGAGCTGGGCAATCCCCATCTCTACGGCACCGGGCTCTATGATTTCGTCACCCTCTTCGTGCCCGATCCGGCGGCCAAACTGGCGGCGGCCGAATACACCTATGCCGAAATGCTAACGAGTGGCATCACGACCTTCGCCGATCTGTCGATTCCCTTCGAGGGCTGGCTGGAACTGCTGGGGCGCAGCGGCTTGCGCGCCTGCGCCGCGCCCATGTTCCGCTCCGCCAATTGGAAGGTGATCGGTGGCCGCGAGCTTGAATACCTCTGGGACGAAGCGGCCGGCCACCGGCGGTTCGAGGCGGCGGTCGGAATCGTCGAAGAGGCCGAGGCCCATCCCTCCGGGCGACTCTTCGGCATGGTCTCCCCGGCGCAGATCGACACGGTCGATGCGGACCTCATGCGCGAAAGCCATGCCCTGGCGATGAAGACCGGGCGGCCCTGGCAGGTCCATGCCTCGCAAAGCGTCGTCGAGTTCTACGAAATGACGGACCGCCACGGGAAGACGCCTATCCAATGGGCGCACGATCTCGGTGTGCTCGGCCCCGGTAGTTCGCTCGGCCATGCCATCTTCATCGACGAGCATAGCTGGGTGCATTGGCCGACCCATGACGATCTGACGATTCTGGCCGAGACCGGCACGGCGGTCGCCCATTGCCCGACCGTCTTCTCGCGCTACGGCCATCAGCTCCAGGATTTCGGCCGCTATCTGCGCGCCGGCGTGACCATGGGGCTGGGCACCGACACCTTCCCCCATAACATGATCGAGGAAATGCGCACGGCCATGATTCTGGCCCGCGCCGCCACCCAGAACATGCAGACCGTGACCACGGCCGAGATGTTCCATGCCGCAACCGTGGGCGGCGCGGAGATCCTGCGGCGCGACGATATCGGCCGGCTGGCGCCGGGCGCCAAGGCCGATCTGGTGCTGGTCGATCTGGACGAACCCCTGATGCAGCCGGTTCGCGACCCCCTGCGCAGCCTGATCTACACTGCGGCCGACCGGGCCATCCGCGACGTCTATGTCGGCGGCGAGAAGATGGTCGAGAAGGGCCGCTCGCTCCGCCTGGATATAGCCGATGCCGGCCGCCGCCTGCAGGTCGCGCAGACCCGCATGGCCGCCTCCGTGCCCGAACGCGACGACCGCGGCCGCAGCCTGGACGAGGTCGCGCCGATGAGCCTCCCGCTGGGTTGAAGCTTCGGTTTAGCCGGTTTTCGATAAAGGGGAATTTTGCCAATCATCCTTCGAGACGCTCGCTTGCGCGAGCCCCTCAGGATGAGGAAAAACAATACTTAAGCCTCACCCTGAGGAGGCCCACAGGGCCGTCTCGAAGGGTTTTGCCCCGCCGTTACTGGCACACCGTTACGCAGTCTCCGGCCAGATCGTGCCGGGGATCTGGCCCGTGATCGCGGCGAGGCGGCGGGCCGAGGCGCGGGACGCGGCATGAACCGCGCCCTCGTCCACATGCACGGCCCGGCCGCCGCGCAGGACGGTCTCGCCGTCGACGATCACCGTGTCCACAGTACGAGTTCGCCCGATCAGCACCATCTCCTGGACCGGGTTCAGGCCGGGATGGGATTCCCCGCAATTCTGCGACCGGATCACGATATCGGCCCGCTTGCCGACCTCCAGGCTGCCAATCCGGTCGGCCAGCCCGGCCGCCCGGGCGGCGGCGCAGGTCTGCATCTCGAACATGGCCTCCGCCGTCAGATAGCCGCCCCATTCCCGGGCCAGCAGATAGCCGATCAGCGGCCCCTCGCCGATCGTCCAGAGCTTGGCGATGTCGGAGCCGAGGGCGATATTGACCCCGCGCCCGTGCAAATCGGGAATGCGCGGCGGGGTCGTTCGGCCGACGGCGTAGAACTGATAGTTCGCCGGATGCCAGATCACGTTCATGCCCGACCCGGCGATGGCCTCGACCTCGTCCTCGCGAAGGATGTTCAGATGGACATAGGTGGTGTTCTCGGCAAGCAGACCCAGCTCGGCGAAATGTACGAAGGGGTGGCGGCCCAGGCGTTCGTCCTCGCGCGCGACGCCGCCGGCCTCCAGGCTCTGATGCTGGTTCAGGACGACGCCGTGCCGGTCCGCCGCCTCCTTGCCGGCCAGCAGCAGGTCGTCGGAAGCCGAGCCGCTGCCATAGACCGCGATATGGCCGCGCACCAGGGCGTCGGGATCCTCGTTGCGGCGGCACTCCCGTCCCATGACCGAAAGACAACGGGCGAGATCGGCGGGCGCGCGGTCGAGTTCCCCCGCCATCGCCATGCCGCCGGTCAGATCCCAGAGGAAGGGATCGCCCAGGACGGCGCGGATACCCAATGCCGTGACCGCTTCGGCCACGGCATCGGTCTCGAAGACCGTGCCGGCTTCCAGAAAGCAGGTATAGCCGTTGGCCAGCATCTCCAGGCTGGCATGCTGGGCCGAGGCGTATTCGTCCTCGGCCGTCATGGCGTTGAACCACTGGCCATAGGGGCTGATCCCGCTGGCCCCGCCGAGGGCGGGTTTGGACGGATCGTCGCTCATCGCGCCGCGCGTGCCGTGCATGGTGACGTGGTAATGGCCGTCGATCAGGCCGGGATGGACCGGCGCGCCGCCCGCGTCGATCACCCGTCGACCGCGCCAGGTTGCGGCGACCTCGCGCTCCGGTCCGACCGCGACGACCCGCTTCCCGTCGACCGCGACCGCGCCCGTCGGAAAGACCCGCCGTCCGCCGTCCATCGTCACGACATAGCCGTTGCGGATCAACAGATCGCAAACTTCCGGATGTGTGTTCATGACCGTTTCCCCCTCTATCCCAGGACTGGATCATAGCGCCGATCTCGTCTCTCTTGCGCGCTTGAGTGCTACAGGCGGAGGGGGCAGGATTCAATTCCACTCGGCTCGGTTGGGGGGAGACGGCGGATGAGCGGCGACACGGCCCACGAAACCTGGACAATCGCCAAACCGGCGATCGAATCCGCCGGCGGCCTGGTGGCGAGCCACCACTATCTCGCATCCGAAGCCGGTGCCGAAATGCTGCGCGCCGGCGGCAATGCCGTCGATGCGGCAATCGCCGCGGGCATGGCCATCGGCGTGGTCGAGCCTTGGATGAGCGGGCTCGGCGGCATCGGCTATCTGCTCTATCGCCCCGCCGGGGAAGACCGCGTCTGGTGCGTCGATATGAACACCCGGGCGCCAGCCAGGCTGGACCCGGCCGACTACGCCCTCGCCGAAGGGAGCGGCGGCGGCCCCTTCGGCTGGCCGGCGGTGAAGGGCGCGCGCAATCTGGAAGGCTACGGATCCTTCTGCGTGCCTACCTATGTCGACGGCGCGGCCGCCGCGCTTTCCCGCTTCGGCACCAAGAGCTGGGCCGAAACCCTGGCCCCTGCCATCGACCTGGCCGAACGCGGCATGGCCTGCGACTGGTACACGACGCTGCGCATTTGCATCGGCGCCGCCGGCCTCGCCCGCTTCGCCGAGAGCGCGCGAATCTTTCTGCCCGGCGGCCTGCCCCCCGCCCAGGACTGGGGCGGCGAGATGAGCCGCATCGTCCAGGGCAATCTGCCGAAAACCCTGCGCCGCCTGGCCGAGGCCGGGCCGCGGGATTTCTACGAGGGCAAAATCGCCGCCTCGATTCTCGCGGATGTGGCCGAGGGCGGCGGCAAGCTGGACCGGACCGAACTGGCCGAGGTCCAAACCGAGATCGTCGAGGCCGCGCGCCTGGCCTATCGCGACGGCGCGGTCCATACCGCTCCAGGCCTCAATGCCGGTCCGGCCCTGAACCAGGCCCTGTGCCTGCTGGAGGGCGGTCTGCGGCCCGGCGGCGCGCCGGGGCCAGATGCCTATGCCGCCTATGCCGATGCCCTGGCCGAGACCCATGCTTGGCGGCTGGAGCATATGGGCCATGACGGGCGGGAGGTCGCGCCGACCACCACCACCCATCTTAGCGTGGTGGACCGCGAGGGCAATCTGGTCGCCCTAACCCAGACCCTGCTGTCGATGTTCGGCAGCCGCGTCACCCTGCCCGGGACCGGCATCCTTCTGAACAATTCGATCGTGTCCTTCGATCCGCGCCCAGGCCATCCCAATTCAATCGCGCCCGGTCGCCGGCCCCTGTCGAACATGTGCCCCGCGATCGTCGAGCGCGGCGACGGGTTGCGCTTCGCGGTCGGCAGTTCCGGCGGACGGCGGATCATGCCCGCCGTGCTGCAATACATCTCTTTCCTCAGCGATTTCGGCATGAGCGTCGGCGATGCCATCCACCAGCCGCGCATCGATTCGAGCGGCGATGCCGCGGTCACGGTGGATAGCCGCCTGGATGCGTCGATCAAGGTGCGATTGGGAGAATCCCGAGAAACGATCGAGGCCGTCTCAGGCGTATATCCCAGCGTCTTCTCCTCGCCCAATATCGCCGCCCATGATCCCGCTCAGCGCTTAAACGCGGCGGGCGCCTGGGTCCATTCCCCGGTCGCCGGGGTCGGGGCCGAGTGACAGAGCCGCCATCGACGCTCTAGTGTTCGCGAACGCGGCTCGAAGCAAGGGAGACAGGAAATTGCGCTATGAAAAGGTCGCCGTTACCGGCGGCAGCGGACGGTTGGGCAGCTTCGTCGTAAGCGAATTGATGGCGCATTGCGCCGTTACCGTCATCGACCTGAAGCCGCCCCTGGCCGACACGCCCTACATCGAGGCCGATGTCTGCGATCTCGACGCGCTGCGCAAGGCCTTCAAGGGCCATGACGCCGTCGTCCATCTGGGCGCTCTCGATCTAGCGATCCCTGCCAAGCCCGAGGAATTCATGCGGGTCAACACCATGGGCACCTGGAATGCCCTGCAGGCGGCTCATGAATGCGGCATCACCCGATTCGTCCAATGCTCCAGCGTCGCTGCCACCGGATGTGGCGATGCAAACAGCCAGCGCCCGAACTACCTGCCGTTGGACGAGGCCCATCCGGTGGAGCCGATCCATCCCTACGGCGTCTCCAAGCGGGTCGGTGAGATCATGGCGCGCAGCTTCTCGCGCGATCATCGGCTCGAGGTCGTGGTCTTCCGTCCCGTGCTCGTCCTTTTCCCCGACGCCGTCGCCAAGGTGGCGGAGGATATCCGGACCTCGGTCGACCGGCGGCTCTTCTGCTACGTCACCGCCGAGGACGCGGCACGCGGCTTCCGCCTGGCGCTAGAATTGGAACAGGTCGCCTATGAGGTCTTCTTCCTGAGCGCGTCGGACAGCAACGCGCCGGGCGATACTCTGGACGTCCTGACCGAAAGGTTCGGCGCGACCCCGCATCTGCGCAAGCCCCATCTCTACGAGGAGAATCCCCGCGCCAGCGCGATCGACAACGAACGCGCGCGCCGCGTGCTCGGCTGGGAACCGACCTCGAACTGGCAGGAGGTCCTGGCCAAGCTGGGAAACTAGACAGTTTTTGAGAACGGCCGACTGACCCTTCGAGACGGCCCTACGGGCCTCCTCAGGGTGAGGCTGAAGTATACCGCTTCCTCATCCTGAGGATCTCGCACCAGCGAGCGTCTCGAAGGGTGATTGGCACAACGCTCCATATTTTGGAGCATGCCAGAATGTTTTTGAGATCCGCATGGGTGGCCGAAGCTATCCAGTTGAATCTCTACTCCATCGCGATGATCTCGACCTCCATCGCCATGCCCTCGAGGCCGAGGTAGCGGAAGGGCACACCGGTCGAGGCGCCGGCGGGCTCGGTATAGCGCGCGGTGCGGATCTTCTGGTTGGAGACGATGGCGTCGGCGTGGGCCTCGCCCCGATAGAAGGCGTTCTGCTTGACCATATGGTCCATGGTCAGGCCGAAGCCGCCCAGCACCGCCTCGACATTGTCCATTACCCGATGGGTCTGGCCGACAATATCGTCGGGGTCGATCATCTTGCCCTGCAGGTCCTTCGAGACCTGGCCGCCGACGAAAACCATGTTTCCGCATTTCAGGCCGTGGCGGTAAGGCAGATGGACAAACCAGTCCCAATGGCCCTCGGGCCAGGAATACTCGCGTGGCAGGCGCTCGCCGTCCTCGCCGAGCATCGCCCAGACCTCCATCCGGACAAATTCGTCATCGGGCAGCCAGGGCACCGGCAGGCCAGTCGCCACCGGCCCCGGCTCCTTGAAATAGGAAGCGCGGCAGATCGCCGGAGCCTCCCAGTGCTCGCCGCCCGAGGGAGCGCGGTAGAGGATGTTGAACTTCACCGAATCGTCCAGATCTGCGCCGTATTCCTTCAGCACGGCCTCGAGATTCTTCATCACCTCGTCGGTCTGGGCCAGGATATCGCCGGGATGCTTGATCTTGCCCTCGGCGTCGCGGCTGACCTGTGCACCGGCATAGATCATCTGGCCGCAGCGGATGCCGTGGCTGAACGGCCCGGGCAGGGCATGCACCCTGGCCGGGCGGCTCGCCGCCTTGGGCAGTTTGGAATCGTCCTCGCCCAGCATCGCGACAGCCTCGATTTCGACCATCATCTCGGGATAGGCGAGGCTGGGCAGCGGCACCATGGTGATGACCGGGCCGGGATCGAAATCGACATGGCGGCCGATCTTCTCCATCAGCGCGCGCTCGTCCACATCGCCGTTGTTGACGTAGAAGGCGACCAATTTAACCACGTCATCCATCCCGGCGTCGAGCCCGGCGAGGACCGTCTTGATATGGCCCATCACGGCCTCGGTCTGGGCCTCCAGGTCGTGGGGATGCAGGCGCATTCCCTTGCTGTCCTTATCGACCTGACCGCCCAGAAAGATCATGTTGCCGCAGCGAATGCCGTGCTTGTGGCTGAGATGGATCAACCAATCCCAGTGCCCCTCCGGCCAGCAATATCTGCGCTCCTGCTTGAACATCGCACCCTCTCCTCGGTCCATACGGACCGGGACGGTAGCCGCGATATCCGGGCAATGCCAGTCCGGTAACGGCGGGGCGGCCAGTCCACCGGTCCGCCGAAATAGTCCCGGCTGGCCTTGCGCCAATCCGCCTGGCCCTCAGCGCCGAAGCGCGGCAACTTTTCCAACTGGTCCTCGGTCATGTCAAGCACGACGATGCCTGGGCCTCGCCCTCGACGATGCGGAAGCGGCCGACCGGCATGGGCCGACGCGCCCATGACCAGGATCGACAGCGATCCGGCGACAGTTCCAATTCGCCCGCGCATCGTCATATCCGTGTCGTCCTTGCTCCGAGAACCATGGTTTCCCACCATCAAAATCTCTTCACATTGTGAATTCACTTCCAGTGTGAGCATCGGGGCGAACTCTGATTTGACCTATGTGAAGAGTTGACAGCCGATTATTCGCGCGCCGATTCGGAACCGTTGCGCCGTCGAGGCGCCAGGCCCTAGTCTTCCTGTGAGGTTCAACAGGGGGAAACAATTCGATGCCGATTTTCTTCAGCAAGAAAGAGTATGCCGACCGCCGCAAGGCCGTCTGCAAGGAGCTCAAGAAGCGGAACCTGGACGGGCTGCTGATGTTCCGCCAGGAGAGCATGTACTGGCTCACCGGCTACGACACGTTCGGTTACTGCTTCTTCCAAAATCTCTATCTCGGGGCCGACGGGAAGATGACCCTACTGACCCGCTATCCCGACGCGATCGTGGCGCGCCAGACCTCGGTGATCGAGGATATCCGGGTCTGGACCAACCTGCCCGACGCCGACCCGACCCTCGAACTGCGCGACATCGTCGCCGAACACGGCGGCAAGGGCGGGCGCATGGGCATCGAATACGACGCCTACGGCCTGACGGCGGCAATCTATCGCCAGCTCGACGCGACCATGACCGGATTCTGCAATCTCGAGGATGCCTCGGACCTCATCACCAAGCTGCGCCTGATCAAGAGCCCGGCCGAGCTGAAGATGGCCCGCCGAGCGGGCGAACTGGCCGATCTCGCCCTGCAGGAATGCCTGCGCCTGGCCAAGCCCGGCACCAATACGGGCGAAATTCTATCGCGCATGCAGGGCGTCGTCTTCGAGAATGACGGCGACTATTCCGGTAACGAATTCATCATCGGCGCGGGCGAACGTGCCCTGGTCGGGCGCTATATCTCCGGCCGGCAGACGCTCCAGAAAACCGATCAGCTGACCATCGAATGGGCCGGTGTCTTCCGCCATTACCACGCCGCAATGATGCGCACCCTGGTGATCGGCAAGCCGTCGAAGCGCCAGCTGGACATGCATAAATGGGCCGTCGAGGCCCATCACGCCTCGGCAGAGGCGCTCAAGCCCGGCAATACCTGCGGCGACGTCTTCGCCGCCTATGCAAAGGTGCTCGACAAGAACGGCTACAAGAAGCACCGCCACACGGCGACAGGCTATTCGATGGGCACGACCTATCCGCCGTCCTGGATGGACTGGCCGATGTTCTGGGAGGACAACCCGGTGGTCATCGAGCCGGGCATGGTCTTCTTCATCCACACCCTGATTTTCGATCAGAAGCGGATGCTCGCCATGGCGCCGGGCCAGTCCTATATCGTTGGCCCGAAGGGCAACGAGCCGCTGTCGAAGATGCCTTTCGACCTGACGCCGGACTGATCCGGGACCGCTTTCGCCGAACGCCCGCCTGCGCGGATCAGATGAACGTCTCGCGCAGGCGGGCGGAAAAGACGCCTGGGATGCTGACCGTCAGGACGATGACGATCAGCACGCCGGCGGTCTCGGCGTGGTTGAACGGCCGGATGTATTTCCAGAGCAGCTGTCCGAAACTCCGCGCGCCGCTCGGCATATCCGCCTGAGCCCGAGAAACCCCGGCCGAAGACCGGTTCAACGCAGAACCCCCCGAAGCAATCGGATGAACCGCACCACCGCCTGGTCGAGCGTGCCGTCATTGACGATTTCGGTGACATCGCCGCCCTCGACCGGAACGGCCGCCGCGCTCGCCAGACGCCCTTCGGCCTCGACGGCCGTTTCGCGGCCACGCATCGCCAGTCGATGGGCCAGCACGGCGCTCGACGCGGTGACGTGACAGGTTTTCAGATTGGGAAAGCGCCGCCGGGCCTCCCCTATGACGCCGCGCGAAACATTGGCGACCACGGCGCGCCCGGCTTCGAGTGCGGCATCGATCTCCGCTGGAATGCCGTAGCCAAGTCCATGGGCGCGCCAGGACAGGGAGAATACCCCCGCTCCCTCAACCGTTCGAAGCCTTCGTCGGAAACCGCGATATGGCGCTCGCCGCCGGTGCTCTCACATCGCGTGACCCAGCGCCGGGGAAAGGCAGATGCGGAACTCCCGTTCGAAATGGACCTGCGCCGCATCGATCAGGCTGTCCTTTCCTGCCCCGCTGGGTCCGACGACCAGGACCAGTGTTCCGGGAGGCGGCGTCCCGTGCCTGGGTGTCGTCTGGCTGCGCCATGGTCCCGCGCCCTCCGCGCTACGTCCGGCCCGCACGCGGACCCACCAGGGCGGCGCATTGCACGGAATGGGCGGCCTCGTTGATCCTTTCCGAGCCGCACCAACCGCCGCCGCAGGCCTCGATCAGGCTCAGAAGGCGGTCCACGACCGCCTCCGCGCGCGCTCCTGCCAGCCGGTTCGCGCGGGCGGTCGGGACGCCGCCCATCCTCCGAACCCGGATCGGATTGCCCCTCATGATGGCGAAGCTCTTGTCCCGCGCGTGCCCGGCCGCCAAGACCGTGGTCGGAAATTCCGCGATGGTCACTCCCTACGCCCCCGCTTTGCCGACATGCTCCGCCGCCGCGTCGTCATGACGGGCAAGGGGCAAGCCGCGGTCCAGGTATATCTCGACAACCGTCTTGCGATGCGGATCCGTGTATCGCGCCTACGGATCTCGCTGACGCCCAGTTGTCTCGTCCATCTCTTCTGCGCTGAGACCTTACTTGCCACTGTAATATCCGCGCCAGACGGCAACATCCATGAATTAGCGCCGGCCCGGCGTGTGATCCATCAGCAAGACGACGCGCAGATACAGGGACTCTTGCCATGGGCGTCGCCGAGCGCGAGCGCGGCGCAGTCGGTCGTGATACCGGCGCTCGGAAGCCGGGCTTCATAGGCCAGGACGGCCGCCCGTCAGGCCGATTGGGTTTCTCCGGCCCAGGCCGCCCGGCCCGCCCGATTGTCCATATGGTTGACCAGGGCAGCGACGACCCCCCGGTCATAGGCGCCGCCGCTCTGCTCGAGCAGAGCGGCCAGGACCCGGTCGATATCGAGGGCCGGGCGATGCGCGCGCGGGCTGATCAGCGCGACGAGGGCATTCGCCACGGCGACGATCCGCGCCGTGACCAGAATCGCCTCGCCCGCCCGGCCCTCCGGCTGCCCCTTGCCGTCCCAGCGTTCCTGGACCTGACGCAGGGTCTCGACCACCGGCCCACCGAACTCGATTCCCTCCAGCAATTCCGCGCTGGCCCGGATGCCGGCGCGTACTCGCTCGACCTCGTCCTCGGTCAGATTGTCTTCCTTGGTCAGCCCCGATCCGGATACCAGAATCTTGCCCAGACTTGTCAGACGGCCGGCCGTTCCTGCCGGATAGGAATCCATCCCTTTCGGCGATCACCGCCAGGAGAGTCTCTAGATAGGCGATCTGGTCAAGCGCATCGGTCGCCCCCTCGCCCTCTCCGCCGGCGGCCCGTATTTCCGTCAGATAGATCTGCAGCGCGGCATTCTGGGCCAGGCCTTCGAGGGATGCGAACTGGTCGTCCAGTCAGCGGTTGACCGCATCGAAGCAGCCATCCGCGACGATCGGCAGGCGGACCTGCCATTCTCGCAATGCGCGCGATCTCTCGCCCTCGGCGAATTGCACGATCCCCATCACCCCGAACACCAAGGCGACCATGACGGCAAGGCCCAGCGCGAGCATCCCGCCGGCCGGGCGGAGCCTGGAAATCGTGGACCGGGTCGAGGAAATATCCATATCGCAACCGCCATCGGAGAGCGCGGCGCCTGGGACGTCGCGCAACTAGATTGGTCGCGAGAAAGAATACCCTGTAAAACTTTCGCGATAATGG
>CAUZWC010000040.1:0-14785 GCA_963583595.1 Alphaproteobacteria bacterium
CAAAGGAAAAAACGGACATCGCATCGTTCATCCCTACCAGGCGATGGCCGCACCGTCGTAGTTGAAGAAATGACCGCTGGTCTCGGGCGTCAGCCCGTCGATCACGGCGCGCATGCCGGCCACGCTGTCCGCCGGCGACACGGGGGCCTTGGGGCCGCCCATATCGGTCTGCACATGGCCGGGATGGAGGATCGCCACGAGGATGCCCTGTCCGGCGAGGTCGAGGGCCACACTTTTCATCACCGCGTTCACCCCGGCCTTGCTGGGTCGGTAGATATAGCGCCCGCCGGAACCGTTCTCCGCGATGCTGCCGATCCGGCTGGAGACCGTCGCTAGGCGCTTGCCCTTCCCCGCCTCCAAATTGCCAACGAAGGCCTCGGCCACGGCCAGGGGGCCGATGACGTTGACCCGCAGGACCTCGCCCATCGTGTCGTAGTCGGTCGCGCCAAAAGCTTGGTCGCGCCCGCCGAGGAGACCGGCATTGTTGATTAGCACATCGATGGGCGCATCGCCGATCCCCTTTTTTGCGGCGCGGATCGAGGCCGGATCGCCGACATCCATGGCCTGGACCGTCACGTCGCCGGCCAACGCCTTCAGCGCGTCCGCCCTGCCCGGATTGCGGCAGGTCGCGATCACCGTCCAGCCCGCATCCGCGTATTGCCGCGCGAATTCGAGGCCGATGCCCCGGTTCGCGCCCGTCACCATTACCGTCGGCATCGAATCACCCATTGTTCTGCTTCTCGCCCGCGCGGCGCTGCGCCGAAATCACCAGGGAATCGACCCGCCCGCATGGCTGATGAAGCTGCCCGAATCCGCCAGCGTCAATTCGGCAATCCGCGTGCGCATATCCGCAACGCTGTCTTGCGCGGTAAGCGGCGCACCCTCGCCTCCCATATCGGTCCGGACCCAACCCGGGCTGATCGCCGCGAGCGTGATCCCCTTGTCCTTGAGGTCGATCGCCTGGGCCTTCACCACCATGTTGAGGGCGGCTTTCGACGGGCCGTAGAGATAATGCCCGCCCCATTTGTTGCCCCCGATCGAACCCCAGGTGCTGGAGACCGCAACGACCGTCTTCATGCCGCCTTTCTCCAAATTAGGCAACAGAGTCTCGACCATCGCCAGCGGCCCCAGGACGTTGGAGCGCATGACCGCCTCGAAGGCGGAATAGTCGGTTTTTCCGAAGGTCTGATCAGGGCCGTAGACCCCCGCATTGTTGACCAGCAGGTCGATCGCCTCGCCCGAAAGCCGCACGGCGAGGTCGTGGATGGAAGCCGGATCGGCCAGTTCCAACCCTTCGATTCTCGGATTCCCGCCGACCACCTTTAACGCGGTCCCCGAATCCGGCCTGCGGCAGCAGGCGATCACCCGCCAACCTTCGGCGACGTATTGCCGCACGAATTCCAGGCCGATGCCCCGATTGCTTCCGGTAACAAGAACAGTCGGCATGGCTCTCCTTTCGGGCCGCGGCCCTCGCCTAGACCACCTGGAAATGGGCCGCCTTCGGATCCTTGTTGTTGATCGGCATGATGTCCTGCGGACAGGCGCTGAAGACGATCACCAGGTCCATTTCGGCGCGGAAGACCAGATAGTCGCTGCGCTTGCTGACCGTCGGATACTGGTTGATGGCCCCGCCCTCGTCGACCGGCGTGTTCTGCCACAGGTTGAAGGGCGACGGCGTTTCGGACGGGTGATAGCCGGCCTGGATCATCGCTTCCCACATATTGTCGTTGCAGTTGCGGTGATAGGTCTTGCAGCCCAGCAGTTCGTAGCGATACCGGTCGCAGGCCGCCATCATCGTGTCGTGCACGCCGGGCGAGGTATCGACGGTGAATTTCAAAATTTTGCGACGCTTGTTGGTGTAAAGGAAATCGCCGGCCTTGGGACGGTAACGATCCCACATCACCCTGCAATGCTCCATGCTCATGAACTCGCGCAGGTCGTTCGCGTTGAACGCCCAGCAGTCCACGACCTGGGTGCCGTGGGTGTTGATGACCTTGATCGACTGACCCTTTTTCAAAAAGGTCGCCTTGCCGTGGCGCGCTGGAATCAGAACCTTGCGCGCGGCAACGGCCTTCTTCGCGGCGGGCTTATTGGCGGCCGGTTTCTTGGCGGCTTTTTTGGCAGTGGCTGCTTTGGCCATGGTCCGTTGTCTCCCTGATGCTGAATCCGGGTCGAGCATAGACGAATCGGCGCGCCGCTTCGAGAGCGCGAAGCGGCTGCGCCCTCATTGGAGAAGCTCGAACTACGAAATCAGGAAATGGGCGTCCTGCGGACCGCTGCCATCGGGGCCGTTGAGCGGAATGACATCCATCGGGCAGGCGCTGAACACGATCACCAGATCCATATCCGCCCGCAGGATCATGTATTGCCCAGGCTGGGCCTCGGGCGGCCGGAACTCGAACTCTCCCGACGCCGGGTTGGGCACGGTGTTCTGGAACATATTGAAGGGGCACGGCGTCTCGGGCAGATCCAGGCCCAGCCCCTGCATCGTCTCGGCCAGGTTATCCGTGCAGTTGTCGTGATAGCCTTCGACCCCCAGCTTGCGATAGCGATAGATGTCGCAGGCCGCGAACAGCATGTCGTGCACGCCGGTGGTGGTGTCCTCAAGCACGGTCAGGATCGGGCGCCGCCGGTTGGTGACCATCGAATCCCCGACCCTCGGCCGCAGCCGGCCCATGGTCGAACGGCAATGCTCCATCGACATGAACTCGCCCGGATCCTCGGTCCCGAAGGCCCAGGTATCGACCACCTGAAAGCCGTTGGTGTTCACGACCTTGATAGTCTGGCCCTTCCGGACATGGGCGCCCACGCCCTTGCGCGCGGGAATCAACTGAAGCTCGTTGCTTGTCATTACTCGATCCGATCTGCCCCCCAAACGGCGCGAACGCGCCGCAGGGGGGAGACTAGCAATTCTGCGACGGCGTTGGGAATAAGCCTATGTGTCGCACGCCGCTTCAGGCCGTCTCCGCGAACAGCTCGCGGCCGATCAGCCAGCGGCGAATTTCACTGGTGCCCGCGCCGATCTCGTAGAGTTTGGCGTCGCGCAGCAGACGGCCCGTCGGCGTCTCGTTGATATAGCCCATGCCGCCCATCGCCTGGATCGCCTCCAGGGCCATCCAGGTCGCCTTCTCGGCGGCATAGAGAATCGCGCCGGCCGCATCCTTGCGCGTGGTCCGGCCCCGGTCGCAGGCCTTGGCGACGGTGTAGACGTATGCCCGCGCCGCGTTCATCACCGTGTACATATCGGCCAGCTTGCCCTGCATGAGCTGGAAGCTTCCGATCGCCTCGCCGAACTGCTTGCGCTCGTGGATATAGGGCAGGACCACATCCATGCAGGCCTGCATAATGCCGAGCGGCCCGGCGGCGAGCACCGCGCGTTCATAGTCCAGCCCGCTCATCAGCACATTGGCGCCGCGCCCGATCTGGCCCAGCACGTTCTCCTCCGGGACCTCGCAATCCTCGAAGACGAGTTCGCAGGTGTTGGAGCCGCGCATGCCCAGCTTGTCGAGCTTCTGGGCGGTGGAGAATCCCTTGAACCCCTTCTCGATCAGGAAGGCGGTGATGCCGCGCGACCCGGCCTCGGGATTGGTCTTGGCGTAGACCACCAGGACCTCGGCATCCGGCCCGTTGGTAATCCACATCTTGTTGCCGTTCAGGACATAGCGCTCGCCCTTCTTCTCGGCCCGCGTCTTCATGCCGACGACGTCGGAGCCGGCGGCCGGCTCGCTCATCGCCAGAGCCCCGACATGCTCGCCCGACATCAGCTTGGGCAGGTAGCGGCGGCGTTGGTCGTCATTGCCGTTGCGCCGGATCTGGTTGACGCAGAGGTTAGAATGGGCGCCGTAGGACAGGCCGACCGAGGCGCTGGCGCGGCTGATCTCCTCCATCGCCACGCAATGCTCGAGATAGCCCATGCCGGAGCCGCCCAGCTCCTCCTCGACCGTGATGCCGAGCAGGCCCAAGGCACCGAGCCGAGGCCAGAGGTCGCGCGGGAATTCGTTGGAGCGGTCGATCTCGGCGGCGCGCGGCGCAATCTCGGCGGCGGCAAAGCCGGCCACCGCGTCGCGCAACATATCGGCCGTCTCGCCCAGGCCGAAATCGAGAGACGAAAGCTGGTTGGGGATCATAACGACCTATTCTCCCATCGCAATTCTAACGCCGCCGGCTTTCATGGCTTGGTTTCACGCCTCAACCTATCCCCTCACCCCGAGTCTGTCGAAGGGTGAGGCCAAAGGGTGTTGCGCGCTCTACCCGGCCACCGCGGTTGCGCGATCCGCGCAGTCACCACGATCGGCGAGCATCATCAGGGTCTGCTGGGAAGCGCAGCACAGCTTCTCCTTGCCGTCAGAGACCGCTTAGGCATCGGCCCGGACAATCGTGAGAGTCCGGCCCGGTTTCAACACCTCGCCACGCGCCACGATGCGCTCCCCGGTTCCCGGCGCCACGAAATTGAGCTTGTATTCGACGGTCAGAATACCGGCATCGGCCGGCATCAAACTATAGGCCGCGAAGCCAGCGGCGCTGTCCAGCAGGCCGGCGATCGCGCCGCCGTGAAAAAACCGTTCTACTGTAGCAGATCCTCGCGCCAAGGCAGGTGCAACTCGCAGAAGCCCGGCTCGATCCGCACCACTTCCACGCCCAGCAGGGCCATGAAGCTGTGCGGCCGGAATCCCTCAAGCGCCCGCGCGCCATAGTCCGGATTCCGGGGTTCGAAACCGGTCATCCTGATTCTTCCAAAATTTCCGGCCCCTAGAATTTCTGAATCAGGACCGCGCCGACGAACAGCATCGCCGCGCCGACGCCGCGCCAGAGGGTGATGTCCTGCTGGTGGTAGCCGGCAAGGCCCCACTGATCGAGCAGCAGGGCGCTGATCATCTGTCCGGCGATCACCCCCGCGATCATCGCCGAGGCGCCGAGCCGGGGGACGAGCAGGATCGTCGTCGCGACGAAGGCCGCGCCGAGCACGCCGCCCGCCAGCCAGGTATAGAGCGGTTCGCCCCCTGCCCGCGGCCAGGCCGGGATCGGCACTCGCAGAACCAGGGCCAGCAAGCCCAGGGCGATGGTGCCGGTGGTGAAGGAAATAAAAGCCGCGCTGACCGGGCTGCCGACCGTTGCGGAAAGCTGCGAGTTGATTCCCGCCTGCAGCATGATGCCCGCCCCGATCGCCAGGGCGAGGCCTAACCAGAGGATTGCCGCCATGGCCGGGACCTAACCCGCCTGGCCCGGGACGGCGTGGCGCGCTTCGCGCGGTGCCAGACGATCGAGCCGGCCTTCCAGGGCATCAAGCCAATCGAGGGCGATCTCGGCATCCTCGCGCTGTTGCGCCAACCGCGCCCGATGCGCCGCGATCCGGGCGCGCATGGCATCGGGCGCCGACACTTCGCCCGGGCGGGCATAGTGGATATCCAGCATTTCCTTGATCTCCTCGAGGGAAAAACCCAGACGCTTGCCCCGCAGAACCAGACGCAGGCGCTTGCGGTCGCGCTCGGAATAGAGCCGGGTCCGGCCGTGTCGCTCGGGGGCGAGAAGCCCGCAATCCTCGTAGAAGCGCAAGGTGCGGGCCGTCACCTCGAAGCTCTCGGCCAGGTCCGAAATCGTGTAGGGCGCGCCATCAGTCATGGGAGAATAGTGAATTCCTATAACGTAAACGTCAATAAAGTTTGTTGACGTAAACGTTAGATAGCGATGACAAAACCCAGGGCGACGGAAAGCCTGGGTGGAGCGGCGAAGGCCTAGCTTATTCTGTCGCCTGCGGAGCCGTGGCACGACTCGGCAGGGTTCGCATCATCCCGGCGATGAATCCGGCATACCCGGCGGTCACGGGCGGAACAGGCAGGCGCGCCGTCATCTCAGCATGCAGTTCGGGCAGGCGCCAGAAGGGCACGCCCGGATAGGTGTGGTGGGCCATGTGATAGGGCATGTTCCACAGCAGATAGCGCAGGATCGGATTGGTCCGCACGTTGCGCGTCTTCGCGACCGTGTCACCCTCATGGGGCATGCCGGTGTGTTCGATCAGATTCTGGGGCTGGTGTGTCCATTTAGTCAGCAGAACCGGCGCCACCCAGTAGATTGCCGCCGCCCAGCTCTGCAGGGCCAGGGATGCCGCCACGATCACCCCGTAGGCCAGCAAGGTCCAGCGCGCCTCGGCGACGATCGCCGGCCGTTGGCGCGCGGTCAGGTAGGGCTCCTCCGAGGTATCGCCCCGGGCCACCCGCACCAAAACCCGCGCCCGGTTGAGCCAATAGGGCAGCCCCGTGAGCGAGAGCAGAAAACCGCCCCGGGTGGGCGGCCCCCCTTCCCGGCCCATGATCTCCGGATCGAGCGCCGGGTCCTGGGTGTGGCGGTGATGGGTGAAGTGATAGGCGCGGTCGTGCTGATGGGGCCAGAACACCAGGAAGCCGCAGATTGTGCCGACAATGTCGTTCAGACGCCGCGATTCGAAGGCTGTCCAATGGCTGCATTCGTGCTGGGCGGCATAGAGGTAGTTGAGCGCCAGGCCGTGCAGAAGAAAAGCCGGCATGCCCCACCAGCTTCCCCAGCTGAAATACAGCGCTGTGCCGGTGGCCAGAATCGCCGCGAGATGGCCCGCGAGGCGGGTGAGGCCGCGCGCATCGGACCGCCTGCTCAGCGCCTTGACGAGCGGCGGCGGCACCAAATCCTTGCGTCCGACAAAATTGTCCATATCCAACCCCTCCCCGACCGCTTCAGCCTCCGCCATTCCGGCCCTGGAGGCAAGAGAACCCGGGTTGGACAGTCGCCTAGAGCAGCACCCAGGCAGCCAGACCGAGGAAGGAGAAGAAGCCGACGACATCCGTCACCGTCGTCAGGAACACGGCCGAGGCGATGGCCGGATCGATGCCGCGCATGGCGAGGCCCAAGGGAATAGCCGTCCCCGCGAGGCCGGCGACCAGCATGTTGATGACCATGGCGATGCCCATGACCAGGGCCAGGTTCAGATCCTGGAACCACACGCCCGCGACGGCGGCGGCGATGATCGCGAAGAGAATGCCGTTGATGCCGCCGACGATCACTTCCTTGATGATGACCCGGGTGGCGTTGGCCGGCGTCAATTCCTTCATCGCCAGGGCTCGCACGGCGACCGTCAGGGTCTGGGTCCCCGCATTGCCCCCCATGGAAGCCACGATGGGCATCAGCACGGCCAGGGCCACGGCCTGCTCGATCGTCGCCGCGAAGGCACCGATGACGAGCGAGGCCAGAATGGCCGTGCCCAGATTGATCAGCAGCCAAGAGAAGCGCTTCTGCGTCGTCTCGATCACGGCACGGAAGGTATCCGCCTCGCTCACGCCGGCCAGGCGCATCAAATCTTCCTCATGCTCCTCGTCGATCACGTCGACCACGTCATCGACCGTGATCACGCCGACGAGGCGTCCATCCTCATCAACCACCGGCGCCGAGATCAGATTCTGCTGGCGAAACAGATGGGCGACATCTTCCTGATCGGTCATCGCCGGGATGGTGTTCAGCTCGCGATCGGATTCCATGATCTCGCCAACCGATATGCCGCGCACCGTGCGCAGCACACGGCTCAGCGGAATCGTGCCGACGGGCCGGTATTTCGGATCGACCACGAACAGATCGTAGAAATCGTCGGGCAGTTCCTCGGCCGCGCGCAGATGGTCGATGATCTCGCCGACCGTCCAATAGCTGGGCACCGCGACAACGTCGCGCTGCATCATGCGGCCCGCGCTGTCCTCGGGATAGGCAAGGCCCTGTTCGAGCATGACCCGCTCGGAATCCGAGACCGCGGAGAGCAGGGCCTTCTGCGCCTCCGGCTCCAGATCCGCGACCAGCTCGACGGCATCGTCCGAATCGAGTTCGGTGATGACGCTCACCACCTCCTCGGTGTCGAGCAGGTCGAGCACCTCGTCCCGAACGGCTTCGTCCAGTTCGGCGATCGTTTCGGGTTCGAGTAGGGGCTTGAGGATGGCGACGACAAGGCGGCGGTCGCCGGGGCTGAGCTGCTCCAGCAGATCGGCCATGTCCGCGTAGTGCAGCGGTTCGACCAGTTCCTCGATGCGCGCGGTGTCGTTCTCGTCGAGAGCCTCGAGGACCTCGCGCACGACACCCTCGGGGAGGCCCATGGCCTCCTCGATCACCGGCTTGGCGGTGTCCAGGTCGTCGCGCAGAGGATCGGCCATATATCACCACCCCGCCACGGTTCCCGGAGGCGCATCGGACCCTGCCCGGTTATCGCCGCTGGTCGGAAAAGAAAAAGGCCCGCCACTCTAGCACGGCGGGCCTTCGAAGAATGGTGCGGTCGAGAAGACTCGAACTTCCACGGGGTCGCCCCCACAGCGACCTCAACGCTGCGCGTCTACCAATTCCGCCACGACCGCTCAGGCGTCTCCACAATTTGAAGCTTGCCTATACTCGGCCCGGGATTTACCAAATCGGCACCCGCTCCGCAAGAGGCCCGAATTCACCCCGAATAACCCTGATGGTTGAGTTAATTATTTGAAATCAAACATTGAATGGAAAATCGACGACCGCCCGGTGGAATACCAAACCGCGATTGCGGCGATGGAAGCGCGGGCGGTCGCGATTCGAAACGGCACGGCGCCGGAGCAAGTCTGGCTGCTGGAGCACCCGGCCCTCTATACGGCGGGGACCAGTGCGCGGATCGAAGACCTGCTGCGGCCGGACCGCTTTCCCGTCCACCGCACCGGGCGCGGCGGCCAATACACCTATCACGGGCCCGGCCAGCGCGTGGCCTATGTCATGCTCGATCTCCAGGCGCGGGGCGGCGATATCCGGCGCTATGTCTGCGATCTCGAGGAATGGGTGATCCGCGCCCTCGCCTCCTTCAACGTCAAGGCCGAAAGGCGCGACGGCCGCATCGGCCTCTGGGTCGATCAGGGCGGCGGACGCGAGGGTAAGATCGCGGCGATCGGTGTGCGCGTGCGCCGCTGGGTCAGCTATCACGGCATCGCCGTGAATCTCGACCCCGACCTGTCGCATTTCGACGGCATCGTGCCCTGCGGCATCGCCGATCCGAAATTCGGCGTCACCTCGCTCCACGATCTCGGTATCCCGGCCTCCATGGCCGAGTTGGACAGCGCACTGATCGCGGCTTTCGAGGACGTGTTCGGCGGCCCCTGACCTTGGCCCGCCGGCGGGCGGCTAAACCGTCCGAATCTGGGAAAACCCCTGGGAGCCGTCGTCCTCGGCCGCTTCGCGCGAAATAGCCGTGACGCGGGCATCGGGCGGCCCTTCGCGGCAGGCTTCAATCATGGCATCCACGCCCTCGGCCGGACCGATGAACAGGGCTTCGACGCTGCCGTCGGCGCGGTTGCGAACCCAGCCGCGCAGGCCGCGCGCCTCGGCCTCCTTGGTCGTCCAGGCCCGGTACCAGACATTCTGGACCCTGCCCTCGAGGCGCACCCCGACGGCGATCTCGGCGCCGGTCGCCACCGCCTACTCGAATTCCAGGATCGGTTGGTCCGCCGCCAGGCTGTCGCCCGCCGCGGCGTGGCAAATCGCGACCACCCCGTCGCGCTCAGCCCGCAGCACATTTTCCATCTTCATGGCTTCGACGATGGCCAGTTCCTCGCCGGCATGCACCGCCTGGCCGGCTTTCACCTTGAGCGCGAGCAGCAGGCCCGGCATCGGCGACAGCAGGAAGCGCGACATATCCGGCGGTTCCTTGACCGGCATGAGGGCAGCCAGTTCGGCCGTGCGCGGAGTCATCACCAGCGCCGAGAACTCCGCGCCCCCGTGAATCAGGCCATAGCCGATACCGGTGGGGCGCAGCTGAACCGTCAGCGCCTGGCCGTCGCAGGTTCCCTCGAACAAGGTCCGGCCCGGCTGCCAGTCGCTGCGCAGGGCATGGCGGGCGCCGTCGATCTCAACGTCGAAGCCGCATTCGACGGGTTCGAGGGCGGCGGCCCAGGTCCGTTCGCCGCTGCGCACGACCCAGGATGTCCCGGCGGCTGCTTCGTGACCGGGCAATTGACCGTCGATACCGGTCAGCCGTTCGACCGTGCGGCGGTGGACGAAGGCCGCGACGGCGGCCAGCTTGCGCGTTCCCGCCTCGTCGACCGCCAATCCCTGGAAGCCTTCGGGATACTCGTCGGCGATGAAATTGGTGCTGAGGCGTCCCTCGCCGAACCGCGGGTGGGTCAGTAGCGCGGTCAGGAAGCTGATATTATGCTCCGGCCCGACGATTTCGAAGGCGTCGAGCGCCCCGCGCAGGCGCGCCGTCGCTTCGGCCCGGTCGCGCCCATGGGCGATCGCCTTGGCGATCATCGGATCGTAGTACATCGAGATCTCGCCGCCCTCGCGCACCCCGGAATCGATGCGGATGCCGTCCCGTCCCGCCGGCTCCCGGTAGCGCACCAATCGGCCGATCGACGGCAGGAAGCCCCGGAACGGATCCTCGGCATAGACCCGGGCCTCGATCGCCCAGCCGTCGAGGCGCACCTCGTCCTGGGTCAGGGGCAGAGCCTCGCCCGCGGCGATGCGGATCATCTGCTCGACCAGGTCCAGGCCGGTCACCAGTTCGGTCACCGGATGCTCGACCTGCAATCGGGTGTTCATCTCGAGGAAATAGAAATTGCGCTGCTGATCGCTGATGAACTCGACCGTGCCGGCCGAGAAATAGCCCACGGCGCGGGCCAGGATGCAGGCCTGCTCGCCCATCGCGGCGCGGGTCGCCTCGTCCAGGAAGGGACTCGGCGCCTCTTCTATCACCTTCTGGTGACGTCTTTGGATCGAGCATTCGCGCTCGCCCAGATAGATCGTGTTGCCCTGGGAATCGGCGAGCACCTGGATTTCGATATGGCGCGGTTCCTCGATGAACTTCTCGACGAAAACCCGGTCGTCGCCGAAGCTGGACATCGCCTCGCTGGCCGTCGCGCGGAAGCCTTCGACCACCTCCTCCGCGCGCCAGACCACGCGCATTCCCTTGCCGCCACCACCCGCCGAGGCCTTGAGCATGACGGGGAAGCCGATATCCGCCGCCACCCTGGCCGCTTCCTCGGCATCGGCGACCGCGCCGTCATAGCCCGGCACGATATTGACCCCGGCCTTGGCGGCCAGGCGCTTGGATTCGATCTTGTCGCCCATGGCCGCGATGGCCGCGGCCGGCGGGCCGATGAAGGCGATGCCGGCCTCGGCCAGGGCATCGGTGAAGGCCCGGTTTTCGGACAGGAAGCCATAGCCCGGATGGATCGCCTCGGCGCCTGTCGCGCGCGCCGCCTCGACGATGGCGTCGATGCGCAGATAGCTTTCCGCCGAGGGCGCAGGGCCGATCGGCACCACCTCGTCCGCCATACGGACGTGGAGCGCCTGGGCATCCGCCTCGGAATAGACCGCGACCGTGGCGATACCCATGCGCCGTGCCGTCCGAATGACACGGCAGGCGATCTCGCCCCGATTCGCAATGAGGATCTTCTTGAACACGGGCGGTACTTTACTGGCGGCCATGGGGAAGGCAAACACGAAGTGGGGTTTCCGCCGAATCGACCGCGATTGACTGATCGAGTAGTGCCCGGCCATGGACGAGAGCAATCCCTCCCCGGCCGGTGCTGCGGGTATGCAGGCCCCCCTGCTGACGATGGAAAGCCTGCGCGACTGGCTGATCGATCAGGCCCTCGCGGAAACCGAGGTCGACGACCTTGTCACCGGGCTCTGCGCCCCCCTGCATGCCGCCGGCATTCCGATCTGGGGGAGCCATGTGACCTTCCCGCACCCTTCATCCGCTGCATGGCAGCCGCGGCATCACCTGGCGCCGGGATCGCGCCGCCGAACTGGCGAACCACCCGCGCGGTTTCACCCGCCAATCGGCACCACAGCAATGGAAGCAAAGCCCGCTCTATCACCTCATCCACCAACGACTGGATCATCTGAGCCGCCATTTGACAGGGCCTGAAGCCCAGTTGGATTTTCCCCTGCTCGAAGACTTGCGCGACGCGGGCGGCACCGACTATATCGCCTTCGCCGTCAGCTTCGGTCAGGGGCTCTACAACGGCATGGCCGGGTCCTTCGCGACCGATCGCGAGGGCGGCTTCAGCGAAACCCATATCCGGGCGTTGCTCGAGCTTCACGTGCCGCTCGGCGTCGCGATGAAGATGCGGCGTGCAGGGCGATATCGCGCGCAATGTCGTGCGCACCTATCTGGGACCGCGCGCGGGCTTGCGCGTACTGGACGGCCAGATCCAGCGCGGCGACGCCGAAACCATCCCGGCGGCCCTCTGGTATTCCGATCTGCGCGGCTCGACCGCCCTGGCCGATACCCTCCCCACCGATGCCCTCATCGCCCTGCTGAACGACTATTTCGAAGCCTCGGCCGGGCGCCGTGCTCGACCATGGCGGCGAGATCCTGGGTTTCATCAGTGATACCGTGCTGGCGATCTTCCCGGCGGAGGCCGGCGGCGCGGAGGAGCGCGGGGCCTGCGCCCGCGCCCTGGCCGCCGCGGACGAGGCCGCCAAACGCCTGACCGTCCTAAACGAGGCCCGCGCCACGACCGGGGCCGGGGCGCTGAGTTTCGGCCTGGGCCTGCATTTCGGCGAGGTCATGTTCGGCAATATCGGGGTCGCCGATCGCCTGTCCTTCAATGTCATCGGCCGGTCCGCCAACGAGGTTTGCAGGCTGGAGGAACTGACCCGCGAGAGCCACGGCGCGGTTCTGGCGAGGGCCGCCTTTGCCGAGCGCATCGACGCCGATTGGCCGGCCGTCGGCGAAAGAAGCCTGCGCGGCATCGCCCAACCCCTAGCGATCCACCGCCCGCCGAAGAGGTGAAACCGGCGCCATCGATGCCGTGAGCGAATTGCAATCGATATTTTGCACAGTCGCCATATTGAAATTCTAAGAGATATAAATAATGTTTTATAACAGTTAATTATATTAAGTTTATAATGTTATATATCAGAAATTTAACGCTGTCCAAGCGAGCCAAACAGCCCCATCGCAAACGCCGCATGAAGCGCTAGGATCGGACCCCAGCCGATCATGGGCCAGACAAACCAGGGGGTTTCGGGATCGGTCAGCAGATTGACCGAAACCAGGCCCGCCATGACAACGAAGTAACCGATCAAATGGTTACGGAAGCCGATCAGACGCGCCTTCTGCCGCCGATAGCGCGCCTCCTCCTCCGGAACGCGCTCGGCCATTTCAGCGTCGCCGTTCCTGCTCTTCCATCAACTCCTGGACCTTCCGCTCTTCCCATTTCTGGGTGAACCAGGGCAGCAGCTCGTAGGCCTGCGCCGCATGCAGGCCAAGGCCGAGGCCCCAGCCCAGCAGAGGATAGAAGAACCAAGGATCGCCGCCCGTGAAAACATCGGCGACCAACAGGGCGAAATTCACGATGACGTAGAGGGTCAGATGGGTGAAGAACGCGCGCAGCGCCTTCATGCGTCGGCGCGCCCAGCGCTCCAGTTCCGCCCGGCGCGCCGCCTCGCGCGCCTCGATCCCTGGATGCAGGGAGACCGGTTCGCTGCCCGCGCCCCGAATGGGCTTGCGATCATTGCCCATGCGCTCACTCCTCCGCCGCGACAATTCTTGGACGACCCATGATCAGCCCTTCTACAATGGGATATTATCGTGCTTTTTCCACGGGTTATCCAACTTCTTGTTCTTCAGCATCGCGAGCGCGCGGCAGATTCGCCGGCGCGTGCCATGGGGCATGATCACGTCGTCGATATAGCCGCGCCGCCCGGCGACGAAGGGGTTGGCGAATTTTTCGCGGTATTCCTCGGTCCGGGCGGCGATCTTGGCCTCGTCGCCCCGGTCCTCGCGGAAGATGATCTCGACCGCGCCTTTCGGCCCCATCACGGCGATTTCGGCCGTCGGCCAGGCATAGTTGACGTCGCCGCGCAGATGCTTGGACGCCATCACGTCATAGGCCCCGCCATAGGCCTTGCGCGTGATCACCGTGACCTTGGGCACCGTGCATTCGGCATAGGCGAAGAGCAGCTTGGCCCCGTGCTTGATGATGCCGCCGAATTCCTGCCCCGTGCCGGGCAGGAAGCCGGGCACGTCGACGAAAGTGACGATGGAAATGTTGAAGGCGTCGCAGAAGCGCACGAAGCGCGCGGCCTTCTTGCTCGAATCGATATCCAGACAACCGGCCAGGACCATCGGCTGATTGGCGACAATGCCGACGGTCGAGCCCTCCATCCGGCCGAAGCCGATAATGATGTTCCTGGCGAATTCGGGTTGCAATTCGAAGAACGAGCCGTCATCGACGACCTTCCCGATCAGCTCTTTCATGTCGTAGGGCTTGTTCGGATTGTCCGGGATCAGGGTATCAAGCGACATCTCGTCCCGGTCCGCCGGATCGTCCGTCGGGCGATGGGGCGGCGCCTCGCGATTGGAGGTCGGCAGGAAATCGACGAATCGGCGCACCTGAAGCAGGGCCTCGACATCGTTCTCGAGCGCCAGATCGGCGACGCTGGAGCGCGTGGTATGGGTGATCGCGCCGCCCAGTTCCTCCGGCGTGACCTCCTCATGGGTCACGGTCTTGACCACTTCCGGCCCGGTCACAAACATATATGAGGTATCCTTCACCATGAAGATGAAGTCGGTCATGGCGGGCGAATAGACGGCGCCGCCGGCGCAGGGGCCCATGATGACGGAAATCTGCGGGACCACGCCCGAGGCCATGACATTGCGCTGGAAAACCTCGGCATAGCCGGCCAGGGAGGCCACCCCCTCCTGGATGCGCGCGCCGCCCGAATCGCTGAGGCCGATGACCGGCGCCCCGACCTTCATGGCCTGATCCATGACCTTGCAGATCTTCTCGGCATGGGGCTCCGACAGGCTGCC
>CAUZWC010000041.1:0-14771 GCA_963583595.1 Alphaproteobacteria bacterium
CGAGACGGATCTCGTCGCCCTGGCCAAGAACCGATTTACGGCCAACGTGCTGTCCGGCGAGGCCAAATCCGGGCATCACGCTGCCGTCGAAGTCGCCTATCGGGCATTCCAAGAGAGCGACGGCCGCCCAAAGATCGCCTAAAATTTAGGCGACTGCTTATTTTTTCAGCAAATACTTGCACGCCAAATCGGAAAACAAAATCGGCGCACCGTTTTTATTATATAAATTAACGCGTTAACCCGCATCCATACTTGGCATGGGAAATGCTTTATCGGGCAGGACATCCATTGAAAGAAGCGGTGCGGAGCGTCATGCGGAAAATCGAAGCCATCATCAAACCCTTCAAGCTCGAAGAGGTGAAGGAGGCCTTGCACGAGGTCGGCCTGAAGGGCCTTACGGTGATCGAAGCCAAGGGCTTCGGCCGCCAGAAGGGCCATACCGAACTCTATCGCGGCGCCGAATACGTCGTCGATTTCCTGCCCAAGGTGAAAATCGAACTGGTCCTCGAGGATTCCCTCGTCGATCGCGCCGTCGAGGCGATTCAGCGGGCCGCCCATACCGGCCGCATCGGCGACGGCAAGATCTTCGTGTCTACGATCGACGACGTGATCCGCATCCGCACCGGCGAACGCGGCCCCGACGCCATCTGAGCCAACAGAACCGGGCGCTCCAACCCCCGTATCGAACGAATCTACTTCCATCCGAACGACGAGTAGAGAGAGGCAATCAACATGGCCGATGTCGACAGCATTCTAAAAATAATCGAGGAGAACGGCGTTAAATTCGTCGATCTTCGTTTCACCGACACCAAGGGCAAATGGCAGCACACCGCCCAGGCCGTCTGCACGATCGACGAAGACCTGCTGACCGACGGCATCATGTTCGACGGCTCGTCGATCGAAGGCTGGAAGGTCATCAACGAGTCCGACATGATCCTCATGCCGGACTTGTCGACCGCCGTGATGGACCCCTATGCGGTCCAGCCGACCCTGATCCTGATCTGCGATGTCGTCGAGCCCTCGACCGGCCAGGCCTATGACCGCGATCCGCGCTCCTGCGCGCAGCGCGCCGAGGCCTATCTCAAGGCCAGCGGCATCGGCGACACGGCCTTCTTCGGCCCCGAAGCCGAGTTCTTCATCTTCGACGACGTCCGTTTCGAGGTCGAAATGCACGGTTCCTTCTTCTCGCTCGATTCCGAGGAGCTGCCGGGCAATTCCGGGCGCGACTACGAGATGGGCAATCGCGGCCATCGTCCCCCGGTCAAGGGCGGCTATTTCCCGGTCGCCCCGGTCGACTCCGCCTCGGACCTGCGCGCCGAGATGCTGTCCTATATGGAGGAGATGGGCGTCGAGGTGGAGAAGCACCACCACGAGGTCGCCCCGGCCCAGAACGAGTTGGGCGTCAAGTTCAACAACCTGCTGCGCATGGCCGACGCCATGCAGATCTACAAATACTGCGTCCATATGACGGCCGACGCGAACGGCAAGACGGCGACCTTCATGCCCAAGCCGGTCAAGGGCGACAACGGCTCCGGCATGCATGTCCATCAGTCGATCTGGAAGGACGGCAAGCCGCTCTTCGCAGGCTCGGGCTATGCCGATCTGTCGGACACCGCGCTCTACTATATCGGCGGCATCATCAAGCATGCCAAGGCGCTCAACGCCTTTACCAACCCGATCACCAACAGCTACAAGCGCTTGGTTCCGGGCTTCGAGGCCCCCGTCCTGCTCGCCTATTCGGCGCGCAACCGCTCGGCCTCCTGCCGTATCCCCTACGCCGCCAGCCCGAACGGCAAGCGGGTCGAGATCCGGTTCCCCGATCCGGCGGCCAATCCCTACCTCGCCTTCGCGGCGATGCTGATGGCCGGCCTCGACGGCATTGAGAACCGCATTCATCCGGGCGATCCGATGGACAAGGATCTCTACGACCTGGCGCCGGAAGAGCTCAAGGACGTGCCGACCGTCTGCCATAGCCTGCGCGACGCCCTCGACGCCCTCGACGCCAATCGCGACTTCCTCAAGAAGGGCGATGTGATGAACGACGAGATGATCGACGGCTACATGGCCCTCAAATGGGAGGAGGTCTACGAGTTCGAACAGACCCCTCACCCGCTCGAATTCAAGATGTACTACTCGGTCTGACGACGGGCATTTACCGCCCTCGACCGTGACGAAACCCGGGGCCTCTGTCGCATCGCGACGGGGGCCCTTTTTCGTGTACCGTGCGGCGGCGGCGCGCGCTTGCTACAACGGCGCGTGCAACGCTTGAGGGAGCAAAAGCCATGCTGAAGATCGCCGCCGTCGAACCCTTCCGCCTCTACCCCGTCGCCATCAAGGAAGCCTGGGCCGACGACGAATATGTCTGGCCGAGCCATCCGCCTTCCTTCCTGGTCAAGGTGACGGCCGAGAACGGCGATTACGGCGTCGGCGAGATTTCCAGCCAGCAATGGTATCTGGGTGAAACGCCCGACCAGATCGCCGAACTCGTCGCGATCTACGACGGTGCCCTGCGCGGCCAGAACGCGACCAATATCGCCTTCTGCCAGTTCAAGATGGAGGAGGCTTTCGGCGGCGGCATGCCCGGCGCGCGGGGCGCGCGCTCGGGTGTCGATATGGCCCTGCACGATTTGGTCGCCAAGCATCGCGACATTCCGGTCTACGAGCTGATCGGCGGCGGCTTGCGCACCAAATTCGAAATGCTGACCAACCTCTATCACAAGACCCCGGACGAAATGGCCGAGGGCTGCCGCGAATATGTTGGCCGCGGCTTCAAGGGCCTCAAGATTAAGGTCGGCGACGAGATGCTGAGCAAGGGCTGGACCCGCGCCAATTTCCTCTCCGAGCTCGACAAGCTGCAGGCCGCGATCGAGGCCACGCCGCGCGACGTCTATATCGACGCCGACGCCAACCAGGGCTGGCTCAGCGCCAATTGGACGGTCAGCGCCCTGCGCCAGTTCGAGGGCTGCAACAACCTCTCCATCGAGCAGCCGCTGGGCCATGCCGATCTGACCGGCCATGCCCATGTCCGCGCCCGCGCCGGGGTGCCGGTGATCCTGGACGAAAGCGTCTGGTCGCCCGAAGCCGTGTTGCAGATCGCCCGCCACCAGGCCGGCGACCGCATCGTCTTGAAGCTCAACCGCCTGGGCGGCTTCTCCGAGGCGGTCAAGGCGATCCATATCTGCGACGCCGCCGCCATCGGGGTCAGCGTCGACACCAACCCCTATACCCTGGTCGGCGACACCGCCTGTTGCCATGTCGCCACCGTTCCCAAGGTGGCCTATCCGGTCGATTGCGAAGGCCATGTCTCCTTCCTCGACTGGGGCGAGGAGAAGTTCATCACCGGCGGCATCACGATCCGCGATGGCAAGGCTCATCTGCCGGACGGCCCGGGCCTGGGCGTCGATATCGACTGGGCCGCCCTGAAGCGCCACCAGGACATGGGTTACGACCGGTAGGGCACGGGTTTTCCCGATTAGAGTTCAGTGCCACCCCCACCTCACCCCCTCCCTCTCCTCCCCAATTGGGGAGGAGAGGGAGGCACCCCCGCCTCGGCGCGGGAGGGTGAGGTGGAGGTGGCACATCCGTCCTGATTGAAAACGAGACGCCTGCGAATGCCGGATGCCGAGCAGGACAGGATCTCCCTTCGCGCTTGGCATGGCCACGAATTGACAGCACCGTAGCCGGATGACCGGATCCGAGCCCGAACAGGCCCATCACGCGGGAGACGAGAACCCGGCCGCCTATACCGGCGCGACCTTGATGAAGAGCCGCTGGCGCCACCTGCTCTTCGCCCTGGGCGTGCTGCTGGTGCCTTTGGGCGCCGCCGGGCTGATCCTGCCGCTGATCCCTGGCACCTTGTTCCTGATCGTCGCCGCCTGGTGCTTCGCCAATTCGAGCACCCGCTTTCACCGCTGGCTCTACACCCATCCGCGCCTCGGTCCGCCGATCCGCGACTGGCACGAAACCGGCACCATCCCGCCCCGCGCCAAGGCCCTAGCCGTGACCATGATGGCGGCCAGCTGGGTCTACACGGCCTTCTTCGTCTTTCGCGGCAAGACCTATCTGGGCGTGGTCGAGGGCTGGATGATGGCCGCCCTGGTCGGCGCCATCCTGCTGGCCTGCGCCGCCTATGTCCTCACTCGGCCGAGCCGGCCGCCGGGGGATTAGGGCGCGATTTTCCAGCAGCGTGCCGTCCGGCCGCTTGGCCTCACCCCTCCAGCAGCGGATAGGAGCCGTCCGCGTCATGGGTCTCGGTGCCGACCAGGGCGGGGACGAAGATGCAGACGATCGACATTTCCTCCTGGACCGTCATGCAGTGGCGTTCGTGTTCGTCGAGGACGTAGATCGTGCCGGGCCGCAGGGCGTAGGTCTTGCCCGTTTTCACATCGGTCAACTGGCCCTTCCCTGCCATCACCAGATTGGCCTCGAGATGGTTCTTGTATTCGAGGGTCTGATCCGCGCCGGCCGCGACCTTGGTATGGGTCATGGTGAAGCCGACTTCGTCCTTGCGGGTCAGATAGCGCGCGCTCGACCAGGCGCCGGGCTTTTCCTTGTAGGCGCCGTCGGCCTTCAGGTCTTCCAGGGTCTTGACGATCATCTCTCGATTCCTTTTTCGGTTTTCGTCTGAATTCGATGCGTAATCAGCGCGGCAGTTCGACCTCGAGTTCGGTCCCGCCATAGGCATGGACCGTGTCATGGGCGCGGACGGTCACCCGCTCGATCCCCTCGGGAATCGTCACCCCGCCCAGGCTGCGGGTGAAGGGCTGCTCGGTCTCGTGGGGATGCAGCAATACGCGGCTGGCGAGGACGGTGCCGTCCGGGGCCGCCACGTCCCACCGGTCGGGATAGTGGTTCCAGCCCTCGTCGCCGTGGCGCACGGTGACATTGAAGCGGAAGCTGCCGTTGCCGGCCCGTATCGCCTCGACCTCAACCACATCGCCCTCGCCAGCAAGAACGGCTGGCGCGGCGGCGAGAATCACCCCGGCAGCGATGCCGGCGCGCGCTGTTCCGCCCATCGAAATTCTCCACATGCCCTTAGCATGGCCCGATCCCTGCGCATCCCGTGCAACCCTTCATTAAGCGAATTGGAAATGCCATGCAGAAAGCGGGCTCCATATTCCTGGGACGCGGAGACGGCGGCACCGGAACGCTCGACTATCTGAACCTAAAATATGCCAATCGGCACGGTCTTGTCGCGGGCGCGACGGGAACGGGCAAGACTTTCACCTTGCGGGTGCTGGCCGAAGGCTTCTCCGCCATGGGCGTCCCGGTCTTCACCGCCGATGTGAAGGGCTATCTTTCAGGGCTCGGGTTGCGGGGCGACGCCGAGGATTTCCTGATCAAGCGGCCGGATACCATCGGCTTCGAGGATTTCGGCGCCGAGTCCTTCCTGACCGTCCATTGACCTGTTCGGCGAGCAAGGCCATCCCATCCGCGCCACGGTCTCGGATATGGGCCGCCTGCTGCTTTCTAACCTCATGGATATGACGGAGGCCCAGAAAGGTATTTCTAAACATCGCTTTCAAGCTGGCCGACCAGGAAGGACCCCTCCTGCTCGACTTCAAGGACCTGCGTTCCATGCTCTGCTTCGTGGGCGAGAACACCTCGGCCCTGCGCGCGACCCATGGCAATGTCTCCACCGCCTCGGTCGGCGCCGTCCAGCGGCGGTTGCTGGTCCTGAAGAATCAGGGCGGCGATGCCTTCTTCGGCGAGCCGGCGCTCAATCTCGCCGATATCATGCGGGTCGACGGCTCGGGGGGCGCCAGATCAATCTCCTCGCCGCCGAACGCCTCATGCAGTCGCCGAATCTCTATGCGACTTTCCTCCTCTGGCTGCTCTCGGAACTGTTCGAGGAGCCGCCGGAGGTGGGCGATACCGAGAAGCCCAGGTTGGTCTTCTTTTTGGACGAAGCGCATCTGCTGTTTTCCAACGCGCCGAAGGCCCTGATCCAGACCGTCCCCAGGTGGTTCGGCTGATCCGCTCCAAAGGCGTCGGCGTCTAATTCGCCACCCAACCGCCCGTGGATATCCCCGAGGATGTCCTCGCCCAGCTCGGCAATCGGGTGCAGCACGCTCTGCGCGCCTACACGCCCTGCGAACGCAAGGCGCTGAAGGCCGCGGCCGAAACCTTCTGCGAAAACCCGGCCTTCGACACTGCCAGCACGATCGGCGAGTTGGGCATCGGCGAGGCCCTGGTCTCGACCTTGGGCGAGAAAAGGGCATCCCCAGCATCGTCGACCGCTGTCTGATCCGGCCTCTGTCCTCGCGTCTGACCTTGTTGACGGACGCGGGGCGCGCCCAGGCCCGCCGGACGAGCCCCGTCGCTGGCCTCTATGAACAGGTCTTGGACCGGGAATCGGCCTTCGAAATGCTGACCGAGCGGGCCGAACGCGCGGCCGAAGCCAGCGAGCACCAGATCGAGACGAAGACCAGTCGGGCGAAAGTTGCGTCCAATTCCCGGTCGTCCAATTCAAGGGCGCCCAGTTCTCGCTCACAAGGGCGGAGTTCGAAACGGCAAAGCGTGTTCGAAGCCGGCGTCAAATCGGTGGTGCGCAGCGTCGGCTCCCAACTGGGCCGGGCTCTGGTGCGCGGCCTGTTCGGGTCCTTAACGCGCTAGGTTCAAGGCCGGCGCGACAGGCCAGGCACGTCTCTCAAATCTCCACCCGGTCCGGATCGACCGGGCCCGGGCGGCGGTTCTCGTCGATCGCGACATAGGCGAAGGTGCCCTCAGTCACCTTGAGCTGTTCGCCGCTCATGCGCCGGGTCGCCCAGGCCTCGACCTGGATCGTCATGGAACTGCGACCCACTCTCGCCACCTCGGCATGGGCGGCGAGGACATCGTCGACATAGACCGGCAGATGGAAGGTCATTGCGTCCACCGCCACGGTGGCGCAGCGGCCGCGGCAGCGCTCGCTGGCCACGATGCCCCCGGCGATATCCATCTGGCCCAGCACCCAGCCGCCAAAGATATCGCCATTGGCATTGGCATCGGCCGGCATGGCGACGGTGCGGATGGAGAGCGTCTCACGGCGTCTACCGCCTGTTTTCTTATTTGTATCAGGTACTTGCATTATTTCCTTAATGTCAAACCATATCTTGTGTTTTCTTGCGCCGCAAAATACCCTATGTGCCTATCTCTTGCGGAGGCGAACCGCGCCTCGACCGATCCGACTTTATAGAGAATTGCGTATCATGGCGACCGCGACCCAGGACCTGTTCGATAGCCCCGAGGGCGGAAGATCCAGCTATTCCGCGAAGGATATCGAGGTCCTGGAGGGGCTGGAGCCGGTCCGTCGGCGCCCGGGCATGTATGTCGGCGGCACGGACGAGCGGGCGCTGCATCATCTGGTCGCCGAGGTGCTCGACAATTCCATGGACGAGGTCGTCGCGGGCCAGGCCAGCCGGATCGAGATGAGCCTCGATGCCGACGGGACGGTGACGGTACAGGATAACGGCCGCGGCATCCCCATCGATCCCCATCCCAAGTTCAAGGACAAGTCCGCGCTCGAGGTGATCTGCACCACCCTGCATTCGGGCGGCAAATTCTCGGACAAGGTCTACAGCACCTCGGGCGGGCTGCACGGGGTCGGCCTCTCGGTCGTCAACGCCCTGTCGGACATCTTCGGGGTCGAGGTCGCACGCGACCGCAAGCTCTGGCGCCAGGCCTATAGCCGGGGAAAGCCCAAGACCAAGCTGCAGGATTGCGGCGCGGTGCAGAACCGGCGCGGCACGACGGTCAGCTTCCACGCCGATCCAGAAATCTTCGGCGAGAAGGCCCGGTTCAAGCCCGAAAAGCTATACCGCATGGCCCGCTCCAAGGCCTATCTGTTCAAAGGCGTCGAAATCCGCTGGTCCTGCGACCCGGCGCTGATCACCGACAAGGACACCCCGAGCGAGGCCACCCTCCATTTCCCCGGCGGGTTGTCCGATTACCTCGACGCCTCGCTCGGCGGCCGACCGACCGTGACCCCCAAGCCCTTCGCCGGCACCAGCCCCCTGCCGGGCGGCGCCACGGGCAAGGTCGAATGGGCGGTGAACTGGCCCGAGGACGAGGACGGCTTCGTCAATTCTTACACCAACACCGTGCCGACCCCCCAGGGCGGCAGCCACGAGCAGGGGTTCCGCCAGGCCCTGGTGCGCGGGCTGCGCGGCTATGGCGAGATGGTCAACAACAAGCGCGCCCAGCAGATCTCGTCCGAGGATGTGGTCGACGGCGCCTGCACCCTGCTCTCGCTCTTCATCCAGGATCCGCAATTCCAGGGCCAGACCAAGGAACGCCTGGGCATGCCCGAGGCGGCGCGCGCGGTCGAGAACGCGGTGAAGGATCATTTCGAACATTGGCTGTCGAGCGACCCTCAGGCTGCCGGCGCGCTGCTGGAAACAATCCTGGAGCGCACAGACGAACGTCTGAAGCGACGCCAGGACCGGGAGCTCAAGCGCAAGAGCGCCACGCGCAAGCTGCGCCTGCCCGGCAAGCTGGCCGATTGCTCGCGCACCACGCCCGAGGGCACGGAAATCTTTCTGGTCGAGGGCGATTCTGCGGGCGGCTCCGCCAAGCAGGCACGCGACCGGGCGACCCAGGCGATTCTGCCCCTGCGCGGCAAGGTGCTGAATGTCGCCACCGCGACCGCCGACAAGCTGCGCGCCAACCAGGAATTGCAGGACCTGGTGCAGGCCCTGGGCTGCGGTTGGGGCGATTCCTACAAGGGCGAGGACCTGCGCTACGAGCGGGTCATCATCATGACCGACGCCGATGTCGACGGTGCCCATATCGCCGCCCTGCTGATGACCTTCTTCTACCGCGAGATGACCCAGTTGATCCGCGACGGTCATCTCTATCTCGCCCTGCCGCCGCTCTATCGCCTGGTCCAGGGCAAGGACAGCGCCTATGCCCGGGACGACGCCCATCGGATCGAGCTGATGGGCACCCGCTTTTCGGGCAACGGCAAGGTCGAGGTCAGTCGCTTCAAGGGCCTGGGCGAAATGCCGCCCGTCCAATTGCGCGAGACCACCATGAGCCCCAAGAGCCGCGTCCTGCTCCAGGTCCGCATCCCGGACGAGAGCGACCCCGAGCAAAAGGGCGAGGCCGCCGAGACGGCCCAGCTGGTCGAGACCCTTATGGGCAAAAAGGCCGAGCTGCGCTTCGCATATATCCAGGAAAACGCCCGCTTCGTCGAAGATATCGACGTCTAGACGCGGGGCGGCTTCGCCGCCCGCTGAGCCAGGACCAGGGCCACCCCGCCCAGGGTCGCGACAGAGGCCAGGACGAGGCATATCGTGACCTCTTCCGAGAGAAGGAAAACGCCGCCGAGGGCGGCGATGGCGGGGACCGAAAGCTGGACCGTGGCGGCTCGGCCCTCGGTCAAGCCCGGCCAGCGCCGCATACCAGATCACATAGCCGCAGGCCGAGGTGACGGCGCCCGAGGCGATGGCGAGCAGCAACCCGTTCGTCGTGGCGCGGAGATCGTCGAGGAAGAACAGGCCGACGGCGAGCACCAGGGGCACGGATAAGATGAAGGCATTGGCCCTGGCGTCGAGCGGGTCGGCGGCCTTCCTGCCCAGCAGAGAATAGAAGCCCCAGGCGATTCCGGAGATCGTCATCAACGCGGCGCCCAACGGATCCGGCGGCCAGGCCGGGCGAGACGAGATAGATTAGATCGCCGACCGCGGCGGCCAGCCCGGCCCAGGACAGGGCCGTGAACCGCTCGCCCGCTCGCAGGGCGGCGCCGAACATGGTGAGCTGGACCGCGCCGAACAGGATCAGGGCCCCCGTCCCGCCGTCATGGTGAGATAGGCGAAGGCGAAGAAAATCATATAGGTGAATAGCATGAGGGCGATCCGCCAATTGGCGAGGTTGCGCCCCCGCGCCCGCCAGCGTGACCAGGCGATCAGGCAGAGGGCGAGCGCGCCGGAGATCGTCCGGCCGGCGGCGTAGGACGCGGGATCGATCAGCCCGTCGCCCATGGCGACGCAGCCGAACAGCGTGTTCGCGGCGAAGGCCAGCATCGCGACGACGGTCAGCAGGACAGTGCGCGCGACCGCCGGCCCGGCTTCGTTGGAAAAAGGGCGCGGCCCCCCGGCAGTTCTGCAGTCGAAGGGCGCATGGAGCCCGATCCGTCGCGACAATTCAAATACCGTTCGAATACGGCAAAAGCCCAATGCCGTGCGATGCGTGGACCGATCCAACTCGGCACGCCAAGTTAGCGCTCTCGCAATGCCGTTGAAGGCCTTGCGTTTCGAGAGGGTGCGGCCTCCTATCGCAGCCTTCCGCTCAGGCTCCCGGCCGGAACCGCCCGCGATGCGAAGAGCGATCGGGCGGGCCGCTACAACCTGCCGGCCGCTTCATGTGGAGGGCATGGTGGCAAACCGAAACGACGGGAAGATCAGCGCATGACCTCGGAAAGCGGCGCGTCGGCGTTCCGCTCCCCCCTCAGCCGCCGCGTGCCCGCGCTGGCCGCGGCGATAGTGACGAATATGCTGGGCGGCATCGTCTTTTCCTGGAGCGTGTTGCTGGCCCCGACCGAGGCGGCTTTCGGGGTCGACCGAGCTGCCGCCAGCGCGGTTTTTTCGATCTCCTCCGTCAGCTTCGCGATCGGCATGCTGTCGGTCGCACGGCTGCTGGGGCGGTTTCCGACCGCCGGTCTGTCGGCAGCCGTGGGCATCACGGCGGGCCTGGGCATAGCCCTATCAGCTCTCGGGCCGAGCATTCATTTCGTCTGGCTCGGCTCGGGCGCGATTTTTGGCATCACCACCGGAATCGGCTATGGCCTGTCCATGCAGGTCGCCGGGCGCGTCTGGCCCGAAAGGCTGGGCCTCGCCTCCGGCCTGTCGGTCGCGGCCTTCGGCGGCAGCCCGGTGATTGCCGCGCCCCTACTCACCTTGGCGCTGGAGACGCTGCCGGTGCGCACCGTCTACGGCCTGATCGCCCTGGCCCTCGTGCTGGGCGGCATCGCGAGCGGGCTGCTGCTGCGGCGCGCCGGTATCTCGGCCCGGCCCCGGCTGACCGCGGGGGGGCAATTGGGCCCGGTGCGCGCCAAACGAGGTGTCTTCCCTCTGCTCTGGGGCGGATACTTTTTCGGCAACCTGGCCTGCATGCTGACCGTCTCCCACGGCGCGGCCATGGTGTTCAGTGTCGGTGGCGCGGTGACGGCCGGCACTTTGGCCATGATGATCGCAGGCGGTTCGAACATCATGGGCCGGCTGCTCGGCGGCTGGCTGTCGGATGTCGCGCCCGTGCGCCTGGTGCTCGCGGTGGGCGCCACGCTCGCCGCCCTGGCCCTGGGCGCCTTTCGCCTCTGGCCCGAAGCCTGGATCGCGATCGGGATGGTCGGCACGGTCGGGCTGGCCTACGGCATGTTGACGGCGGGCTATCCCTCGACCGTGGCGCGGATCTTCGGGATCGAGAATGCGTCGAAGGTCTACGGTCGCCTGTTCACCGCGACCGGCACCGCCTCGCCCCTCGCCGCCTGGGCGGGCGGGCGGCTCTACGACGCGCAGGGAGATTACAGCCTGGCCGTCGCCTGCGCCACGGGGGCGGCCGCACTTTGCGTCGGTCTCAGCGTGATGCTGCCGGCGGCGGGGCGTTACGACGACGGCCGCGCCTGATAGACTTCTGCCCCGATCGAAGGCAAGGCCAATGGGAGCCTCCATGCCCCGCACCATCTCCGTCGACCAGGTCCATGCTATGCTCGCCGACGGGACCGAGATCGCCTTCCTCGATATGCGGGAGATCGGCCCCACCATGCCGGCCACCCGTTCCTGGCGATCTCCGTCCCGCTCAGCCGGCTCGAGCTGCTGATTGCCGGCTTGGATCCCGCGCCGCTCGACACGCATCGTTCTGACCGATGACAGGGATGGCGACGTCACCGCCGAGACGGCGGCCGGACGGCTGGCTCGGCATGGCTATACCGGCATTGCCCTGCTCGACGGCGGGGTTCCGGCCTGGGGTGCAGCGGGCCACGATCTGCATCCCGAATACGAGGTCGTTGCCAAACCCTTCGGCCCCTTCGCCCGGCGCCATGGCAAGCCGGCCGAGATCGGGCCGCGCGAACTGGCGGCGGCCCACGCGGCGGGCGAGGATTAGATCGTGATCGATGCGCGCCCGAGCGCCGAGTAAGGTCGCGCCACCATCCCCGGCAGTATCGACGCCGCCGGGCCGGAACTGCTGCGCGCCTTCGCCGGAAACCAAGATCGCGGTCCATTGCGCGACGCGCACGCGGGGTATTCTGGGCGCCCTGACCCTCAAGGCGGCTCGGCGCGCCGGGCCGCTCGATTCCCGCTAGCCCGCAAAACGCGGTTCGGGCAGGCCGCGCACACCGGTAACGGCCACGAAAAGGCCGCCCGCTTGAGGCTGTTCCTTCCGGTCCGCCTCTGTCAGCCGCTGGGATGCGGTCGTGATGTAGAGGCGGTCCAGATCGGGCCCGCCGAACGCGACCATGGTGCAGGCCGCGACGGGCACGTCGATGCGCCCGATCTCGCGTCCGTCCGGGGCATGGCGCACCACCCCCCAGCCCCCATAGCGCGCGCTCCAGTAGCAACCCTCTTCGTCGACCGCAGCGCCGTCGGGCCGTCCTTCCTGGCCCGCGGTATCGACAAACACGCGCTTGCCCGAGATGGCCCCGCTATCCAGGTCGAAATCATAAGCGTAGACGGCAAAACGGCGCGTGTCGGCGTGGTACATGATCCGGTCGTCCGGGCTGAAGGCCAGGCCATTCGACACGATCACCCCGTCGACCATACGCAGACAGCGACGGTCGGGGCCGAAACGATATAGTGCACCGTCAGGCGCCTGCAGCGTTTCGTCCATGCTGCCGGCCCAGAAGCGACCCGCGCGGTCGCATCGGCCGTCGTTGAGACGAGTGTGCGGCCGATCCGGTTCCGGATCGTAGAGAGGCTCCACAGCGCCCGATTCGAGGTCGAGAAAGAAGAAGCCCGCTTGGCCGGCCGCGATCACGCCGCCGCCTTCGCGCAGCGCCAAGCAACCGACCGGCGCCGGTACTGGCCAAGCCCGATTCTCGCCTGTCATCGGGTCATAGCGGTTGATCGAAGGCGCGTAGATATCAGCCCAGTAGAGAGCCTGTTCCTCAGAACACCAGACTGGGGATTCCGCTACGACGGCGCGAGCATCCACAATACAGGCGACTTCGGCCGCGCCGCCCGCCACTTCAGGTGCCCGCGCGGATCGCGCTCTCGATATGGGTCGCTCGCCTGGCCCGCGGCACGTCGGCGCTTTCAAGAACTATTTTCGCAACCCTGCGGCCGATATCAGCGAGTTGCGTCATCTCGTCCTGATCGTTGGCCAAGGCCTTCACCAGCACGGTGTCGTGGCTGAAGCTCGGGATAACGCCGTCGGGTCCCGCCGGCAAAGGCGTGACCCTTTCGCCTTCCTGCACGGCGCGGATGGCCCGGCGAAGCTGGCGGCGAACTAGCTGGATGCCGACATCGGTTGAGCCCAGGTTTTCGACGCCATGAACGGCGATCGGACGCTGGGAGACCTGGGCGTCCCAATCACCGGGATTGCGCTGGCGGTCCCGGTAGCTTCCTTCCGGCTGCTGCCCCGCGAAATCGACCTTTCCCATGCCCATGTCTTCGTTGCGGGTGCGGCCAGCGGGGTCGACGAGATCGTTCACATGCCGCCAGCCGACAGTCAGGCAGTGGGTGTCGTCGACCGGCACGATCCAGCGGCCGATGGCGGGCGGGGTAAAATACTTCTCGCACTTGCCGTCCTCCCAGGTCGCGCCGAACTGGCAGAAGTTCGGTAACACGGCGTCGATGTTGCGCACCCAGACATGATCGCCCCAGCGTCGCGCGGCGGTCGACATGACACCGATGCGCGTTTCCGTGAATTCGAGGAAGGGCAAGGCGCCAAAGATTTCGGCAAACTGGACACCGCTCATCCGGGTGTGCAGGAACACGCCGTGGATCGGGTCCATGCCGTTCTCGTGAACCTGCAACCAGTTGCATTCGAAGGGCAGGTAGTAGGGCACGCGCTCGTTGCCGGGCACGACGAAAGAATCGAAGACCGGAAAAGGCGGCTTCTCGGCCGGCGGCCCCATATAGGCGAATATCAGGCCGCCTTCCTCATGGGTCGGATAAGCGCCGTGGAAGACCCTGTCCTTTAGCCGGCTGTTCGCCGGCTCGCCCGGGGTCTCCAGCACCGTGCCGTCGATGTCGTAGACCCAGCCGTGATAGCAACAGGCGAGACCGCAATCGGTTACCACCCCGAATTCGAGCGAGGCCCCGCGGTGACTACAATGGCGGTCGAGAAGACCGATTCGCCCGCCCTTGTCGCGGAACAGCACCAAATTCTCGCCAAGAATGCGCACCGGCACCGGCAAGTCGCGGACCCCGCTCGACAGCATCACGGGGTGCCAGAAACGGCGGAAATACTCGCCCGCGGGGGTTCTTGGGCCGGTGTGAGTCAACTCGGCATCGTTGTCCGGCAGGCTCTTCGCATGATAGCCGCCGAAGGGAACCGGGCGTCTCAAATCCGTGGCAGTCATTGATTTTCCCTCCCCAATCCCGTCCCTAGCACAGCCCGAATTCGACTGTCCTGGATCATGGTACCAGCAACTATCCTGGACGCAAGATCGAGGGATGCGCTTAATCCAGCAGCAGCCAATAGCGCAGCAGCGCGGTGGTGGCCTGGGGGCGTTCCATGGTCGGCAGGTGGGCGCAATCCTCGATATAGACGAGGGTGGCGCCGGGGATGCCGGCGGTCAGTTCCTCGCTATGTTCAGGCGGCAGCAGGATGTCCTGCCGGCCGCAGATCAC
>CAUZWC010000042.1:0-14756 GCA_963583595.1 Alphaproteobacteria bacterium
CCTTAGGGAGAAGGAGGGGCCCGTCGCGTCAGCGATGGGAGGGTGAGGGGTTCGCCCTCGCCCCCGTTTACACACACTACGGGAACCGAAAATGAGCGATGCCAAACGCGACCGCCTGGACCGCCTGATCATGTTCTGGTTCGGCGACAATCGCCCGGACGGGCGTTACAACGACCGCAAGATCTGGTGGTTGAAGGATCCGGCCTTCGACCGGGTTCTGCGCGATCACTTCCTGCCCGACCACGAGGCGGCGGCCGCCGGTGAGTACGACCCCTGCTGCGACCGAGCCCTGCACGCCCTGGCCGTAGTCATCTGCCTCGATCAACTTCCCCGCAACATCTTCCGCAACAGCCCGCGCATGTACGCCACCGACCATCTCGCCCTGGCCCATGCTCAGGCGGCGGTCGCCGCCGGGTTGGACCAGCAGGTTCCGGCGACCTGCCGAACCTTCTTCTATACGCCCTTCGAACATGCCGAGGACCTGGCAGTGCAGGAGCGCTCGGTCGCGCTCTATACCGCCATGCGCGGCACCGATCCCGAAGTCACCCGCATCGTCCGCCGCCATCACGAGATCGTCGCCCGCTTCGGCCGCTTCCCCCACCGCAACGACATCCTGGGGCGCGAGACCACGCCGGAAGAACTGGAATTCCTGAAGGAGCCGGATTCGGCGTTTTGATTGCACGAATACCCCCAGCCTCCGAAGGCTCTGGACGAGGGCGCCAAATTTTTGCGTTTAGCCTCATGCTGAGCCTGTCGAAGTATGAGGTCGTGGCACACTGCCGGACCGTGCAATCCTCACCCTTCGACTAGCTCAGGATGAGGAAGGTCAAAATAAACCCATGTCCTCCTACCCCGCCTTCGGCCAGGCCGCGCGCAAGCTGACGCCGATATCCTCTTCCAACGCCTTGGTCGCGACCAGCGCGCCGGCCTTCGGGCCGTAGCGCGCCAGGGCTTCCTCGACGATCTGGCTGACCAGGTCGGCGACGCGCATGGGCGCGCCAAATTCGCGGGCCAGGCCCATGGCGAGGCGGGCGTCCTTGGCAACCAGGCCGACATCGAAGGTGAGATCGTAGCTGCCGTCCAGGATCTGCGGCCCGTCGACATCGGCGACGAAGCTGCCGCCATAGCTCGCCTGGATCGCTTCGAGCAGGGCCGAAATATCCAAGCCGGCCTTCTTGCCGAGCATCAGGACCTCACCCAGGGCGGTCTGGTGGACGAAGCAGAGCGTGTTGGTGATGAGCTTGGTCACCGTCGCCGAGCCCATCGGCCCGCAATAGAAGACCTGGTCGGCGATGCCGTCGATCACCGCCCGGCGGCGCTCGAACACGGCCGGATCGCCGCCCACGAACAGGATGACATGACCCCGCCAAGCGGCCTGGACCCCGCCGGTGGCCGTGGTCTCCAGCACCTCGATGCCCTTTTTGCCGAAGTCGGCGGCAAAATACGCCATCTGATGCAAATCGGTCGTACTCATGTCGATCCAGGCCTGGCCCGCGCCTAGGCTGGCCATCAGCCCACCCTCGCCCGCGACCACCGCCTGGACCTCGGGCGGACCGGGCACGCAGGTCACCACCGTCTCGGCCCCGGCCGCGACCTCGGCGATCGAATCGGCCCATTTCGCGCCGGCCGCGACGAGCTTGTCCGCCGCCGCGCGCCGCCGATCATGGACGATCAACTCGACGCCCTTGTTCAGCAGATTGAAGGCCGAAGGCTCGCCCATATGGCCGAGCCCGATGAAGCCGATCGCCATGGCCCGTCCCTCCCCTTCGGATGTGTGCTGCGTCAGACCTTCTCCGGCCGTCGCGCCGTGGCCTCACGCTGCTGCCAAGTGAAGATGGACTGGTAGCCCTTGCCCTGGCGCCAATCGGGTGGAATCGGGCATGGCCGGGGATCGAGATGGGCCATGCGTGCGGGTTCGCCACGGACGATGGTGAAGGTCTGCTCGCTCCACGCCGGATAGGGCACGTAGGGAAAGGCATCGGCGGCGGAATAGGTCGCCAGCAGGATTGGCCGACCCTTGTCGGAGTCGTTGCGGGCCGAGCCGTGCAAGGTACGGCAATTGTGGACTTGGACGCTGCCCGCCGGGCCGGTCAGATGCACCGCCTTCTCGAGCCCGGCACCGGCCAGATCCTTGTCCGAGATCGTGCCTGTCCAATTGCCGTTCTCGTCGTAGAGGTCGTGGATCGGTCCCTCGTGGCTGCCCGGCACCACGGCCATCGGCGCCTGCTCTGGCCCGACATCCTCCAGGAACACGCCGGCGGTCAGCAGGGCGTAGTTGGTATGCGGGAAATAGGGCGCGTCCTGGTGCCATTTGATCTCCTCGCCACCGCCCGGCCATTTGAAGTTCAGCATGGTGTCGAGGAATTTGACGTCCGGCCCGACGAGGTCCGCGACGATATCGGCCAGCACAGATTGCGAGGCGAATTCCCAGATCGTGGAGTTCTGGACCGAGGGGTTGGTGACCCGGCGCAGGCGCGGCGCCTCGGCTTGGTGGCCCGGTTCCAGGTCGAAGACGGAATCGGATTGCGCCAAGCCCCTGCCGCGCGCGACCAACTCGTCCCGGGCGGCGCGCAGACGAATCAGCCAAGCTTCTGAAATCACGTTTTCGGCGAGGACGTAGCCCTCGCGAAAGAAATGCTCACGCTGCGCCTGGGTCAACACCCTGGGCGGGTGGGACAGAATATCTTCAGGTGTCATCGCCGCGCGTTCCTCGCTCTCTAACTACCCGAGGAGATTAGCATACCGCACCTTTCCCTCACGCATCGACCGCGAAAAGGCGGCCGTAGCGCGCGACCTCGGCCGTCGGCAGGCCCAGAGCGCGCAGGGCCCGCCACAGCAGGGCCGAATTGGCGGTGATGACGGGAATGCCAAGATCGGCTTCCAGGGCCTCGATCACGCCGACCGCACGAAAACCGTTGCCGCCGATCGCGATGACTTCGGCGCCGGGCGCCAGGTTTGCGCGAATCCAGCGATAGAGATGGCCGGGATGGATGTTTTCCTGGCCCGAGGGCAGGCCGGCGGGCAGCGCGGCCGCGACCTTGTAGCCCGCCCGTTCGAGCCATGCCCCGCCGCGTTTGGAGAGTTCCGGGGGGAACCAGGGCGGGTCGATCAGCATGATCTTCTTGGCCCCCAGCGCGGCCAGGGCATCGAGCATCGCTTGGCCGGTCGTCACGACGGGCCGCCCGCGGGAGAGTTTGCTCAATCTTTCGACGATCCGCGCATCCGCGCCCTCGCCGCCCAGATAGCTGGTCGAGGTAAAGGCCAGGGCAACGATGTCGATCAGGGCCTCGCCGAACAGATCGGTCGCCTCGTCCAGCGGGGCGCCATCCGCCACGAAACGCACCGCGTCCTCCCCGATGCGATCGCCCTCCTTGCGGAGCATGTCGATGGGAAAACGGAAGCGGCTGGCGTGGAGCGAGACCCCCGCCGGGGCCATCGCGGCCCATTCGGATTCGGGTCCGATATCGACATCGGGAACCAGCAGGCCGATCCGTGCCCGGTAGGCCCAGCCGTCCGGCGCAAAGCCGGTATCGCATCGCTCGTTGGCGCGCATCAGTCGCTCTCCGTGATTACCTGCCGGTATTGAAGCCGGAACGGAGCGGAAAGCGCAAAGGAGGGATGGATTCTCCGTCGGATAGGACTCGTCGGACTCAAGCGTTGGCCGGCATATTGCCTTCGGTGACGCCCTCACGCTCGATCCGGGCCGCAGTGGACGCGCGCGCCCCTCCGGTGACCTTCTTGTGAAGGCCGAGGATCGTGCCGGCTGCCGGTTGAGACGAAGGCGAAGGGCATGAGCCCGTGGCACATGCAGGCCAGGCCACCGACGATAATCTTCAGGCCCGTGCCGTTGGCAAAACGAAAATTCTCGCCATAGGTCTCGTCGACGGAGGCCGGGTGATCGGTGAAATGCTTCAAAACCATGGAGTTTTCCCTGTTGCGTCGGCGCGCCGTTGAGGCTTCTCGTTTGGAAGCTTGCATGACGATACGCCAATTTGCGGGGGAATCGGTGTGCCTTCTGCGGCCCGGATTCGCTAAATTCCGGACCTATTTTTCGCAGAATACGGATTTTCTGAAACGATATCGCTTGATGAAATCGACAAGAAGAGTCTCATCCTAATTCAAGAGGACACAACCCGGCCTACGGCTGAGATCCCCGAGGCTGTCGGCCCGTCCACCATCCCCTGTTGGCGGCGCATCCAGAAATTGGAGGAGGCCGGGGTGATCCGCCGCCGGGTCGCTCTGCTCGACCGCGCGGCCCTCAATGTCGGCGTCACGGTCTTCGTCGCGGTGCGCACCAACCAGCACAACACCGCCTGGTTCGAACGCTTCGCCAAGGCCGTGGCGGATATTCCCGAAATCGTCGAATTCTACCGCATGAGCGACGAAATCGACTACATGCTGCGCGTCGTCGTGCCCGATATCGCGGCCTTTGACGAAGTCTACAAGACCCTGATCTCGCGCATCGACCTCGCCGACGTCTCCTCCTCCTTCGCCATGGAGGGGATCAAGTACACCACCGCCGTACCCGTCAGTTACGCAGGGTAAGCGCCGCCGTCACCCTTCGTCCTTCGACAGCCTCAGGATGAGGAAACTCGGGGTGAGGACGGCAGGAACCTTTCCTTGGCCTCATGCTGAGCCTGTCGAAGTATGAGGCCATAGCGCGACGCCAGACCGTGCAATCCTCGCCCTTCGATGGACTCAGGGTGAGGACGGCAAATGCCGAGCCTGTCGAAACTAGCTGGCACAGCCCCCGCCTGCAGCCCTACGAATACGCCCGGTCGATACGGAACGGCGCGAGGTCGATATCCGGGGTCTGGCCCATGATCTGCTGGGCCATCATCTTGCCGGTCACGGCGCCGGTGGTCAGGCCCATATGGCTGTGGCCGAAGGCGTAATAGGCGTTCTTGAAATGGGGCGAGCGGCCGAGCACGGGCAAGGAATCCGGCGTCAGCGGGCGTTCGCCGAACCATTCGGTCATGCCCTCGGTATTGAGATCGGGCAGAACCCGCTTGCCCCAGTTCAGCACCATCTTGGCCTGGCGCCAGTCCGGCGGCGCATCGATGCCGGGGAAGGCCGAAGCACCGACGATACGCACGCCCTCGTCCATCGTATTGATGGCGATCTTGGCAGAGCCGACGGCGATCAGGTGGCTCGTCTCGACCCCGGCGTTGGGCAGCATGACGTGATAGCCGCGCTGGCTTTCCATCGGCACCTTGCTGCCGAGCTTTTTCGCAAGCTTATCCGACCAGGCGCCGGCGCAGATGAGCACGTCGTCGCAGTCGTGCCGGCCCTTGTCGGTAATCACGGCGCGCAGCTTGCCGTCGGGGCCCTTGTCGAAGTCGAGCACATTCTCCTCCAGGATCGTGCCGCCCCGCTCGCCAATCACCTTGGCGAGGCCGGCGGATATCTTGTAGGGGTTGCGCACCCAGTGCCAATCTTCCTCTAGCACCCCGGCCTTCCAGTCTCGGCCCACGGCCGGTTCCATCTGGCGCAGATCGTCTTCGTTGAGCGCCTGAAAGGCGAGGCCGGAATCTCGCCGCCCCTGCCAAAAGGGCCAATCCTTCTGCAAGGCCGCGTCGTCGGCATAGATCCACAGCCCGCCGCCGCCGCCGACCAGATGTTCGAGCTTCGCATCGGCGAAGAGCGGCTTCCAGGCCTCATAGGCGGGTGGCATGAAGGCGGCCAGGGCCTCGGTGCAATGCTTGACCCGCTCGGGCCGGCAGTTGCGCAGGAACTGATAGAGGAAGGGCAGCATCGCCGGCATATGCGACCAGCGGAGGGATACCGGGCCTTCCGGATCGAGATAGTAGTTTAAGTATTTCTTGAACAGGCCGGGCATGGCGAGAGGCAGAACCATGGTCGTCGCGATGCCGCCGGCATTGCCGTAGGAGGTCGACATGCCGGGCGCGACCCGGTCGATCATCGTGACCTCAGCCCCCATGCGCTGGAGATAGCTCGCGCAGCCTAGTCCCACGACCCCGGCGCCGACGATCACCACCTTCCGTGTCATCTCGATCCTCCCTCACGGATGGAACTTACCTGGACCAGAGTATGAAACGGCGATGGCCGCGTGCCAAATCCGGCATGTGGATGCCACAATAGGCCATGCAGCTTCCCGCCGGACCGGCGCGCATCCTGGGCGCACTTCATCATCGCAACTTCGCGATCTACACCCTGGGCAATGCGGTGTCGCTGACCGGCACCTGGATGCAGCGGGTGGCGATCGGCTGGCTGACCTGGGAACTAACCCATTCGGGCCTCTGGCTCGGCATCATCTCCTTCGCCGATCTCTTCCCCAGCCTGATCGTCGGCCCCATCGCGGGCGCGGCAGCTGACCGCTGGAACCGCCTGCGCGTGACCTGGATCAGCCAGGCCCTCGCGATGATCCATTCGATCGTGCTCTTCGTGCTGACCGCGACTGGCTGGATCACGATCGAACTGCTGCTCGGCCTGACCCTCTATCTCGGCGTCGTCATCGGCTTCAACCAGCCGGCGCGCATGGCCCTGGTCCCTGCCCTGGTGCCCCGGGACCAGGTGCCGACCGCGCTCGCCACCAATTCGATCATCTTCAATTCCGCCCGCTTTGTCGGGCCCGCCGCCGCGGGCCTGGCGATCCACTGGGGCGGCTTGTCGGTTGCTTTTCTGATCAACAGCTTGACCTTCGTCATCTTCCTGGTCTGTCTCGCCCGCCTGCATATCGATCTAGCCGCGTTGAAGCCCGCCACGCGGCCTGAAGGCTTTGTGCGCCAGATGAAAGACGGCATCGGCTACACCGTGCGGCATGAGGGGATCGGCACCCTGATCCTGCTGCTGCTGGCCGTCTGCCTGCTCACCCGCCCTTTCGTCGAGCTGCTGCCCGCCTTTGCCGATATGGTCTTCGGCGCGGGAGCTGGCGGCCTCGCCCTCCTGACCAGCACCATCGGGGCGGGCGCGATGCTCGGCGGGCTCTGGCTCTCCGGCCGGCCCGACCAGCGCGGCCTGACCCGGATCGTGCTGCTGGCTTCGGGCGCGCAATGTCTGACCCTGCTCGCCTTCGTCGCGACCGACAGCCTGTGGCTCGCCCTGCCCGCCCTGGCCGTCGTCGGCTTCGCCATGGTCGCGGGCGGGGTCGGCAGCCAGACCTTGATCCAACACGCCGTGGCCGAAGAAATGCGTGGCCGGGTGTTGAGCCTTTACGGATTGACCTTCCGCTGCGGCCCGGCCCTGGGCGCGCTGGTCATGGGCTGGGCCTCCGAATTCATGGGCCTGCGCTGGCCGCTGGCCATCGGCGCGGCACTCACGCTCGCCCTGTGTATCCGCCTCTGGCTGCGCCGCGACCGCATCGCGCAAGCGGCGGAGACGGCGGCGGCCGGGTAGCCGCCGCCACGTCCTTTAAAACTTAGTCGAACACCACCACGCTGCGCGTCTCGACACCCTCGTCGAGCATGCGGAAGCCGTCGTTGATGAGCTCGAGCGGCATGGTCTCGCCGACCAGGGCGTCGAGGTCCAGCAGGCCCCGGCGGTAGAGGCCCAGGATCTGGTGAAAATCGCGCTCGGGCACGCCGCCGCCGTAATAGCTGCCGACGATCCGCTTCTGCTCGTCCGGCAGCAGGCGCGCGGGCAGGGTGACCGTCTCCTCCTTGCGCGCCTCGCCGACAGGCACCACGGTCCCGCCCCGCCGGGCCGAGTGATAGGCCTGCTCGATCGCCTCGGGCCGGCCGCTGCATTCGATCGTATAATCGGCGCCCCTGCCCTCGGTCAGCTCGCGGATCGCCGCGGGCACATCCTCGACCTCGCGCGGATTGACGAAATGGGTCGCCCCGAAACGCTTGGCCACCGCTTCCTTCTCGGGGTTCACATCAACCCCAATGATGATGGCCGGCCCGCGCACCTTGGCGCCCATCAGGGCGTTAAGCCCGACCCCGCCGACCCCCCAGATCGCGACGCTGGAGCCGGCGCGCACATTCGCGTCGTTCACCGCCGCGCCGTAGCCGGTGGTCACAGCGCAGCCGACCAGGGCCGCGATGGTCGCCGGAATTTCTGGATGGATCGGCACGCAGCCGTTTTCGGGCACTACCATATGCTCGGCGAAGGAGGAGACCTGGGAGAAATGGTGAATTTTCTCGCCGCCCGGCGTGCGGATGCGGCCCGTGCCGTCCCACAGCGCACCGATGCCCGCCGCCTCGGTATAGGTGTCGCAGAGGGTCGGCCGGGCCTCGAGGCAATAGAAGCAATGGCCGCAATTGGGCGCCCAGGACAGCACGACCCGGTCGCCCGGCTTTACCCGCGTCACGCCTGGGCCGCATTTCACGACTTCGGCCGCCGCCTCATGGCCCAAGATCACCGGCAGATGGGGCCGGGCGAAGCCGCGCGCCGCCGACAGATCGCTGCGGCAGACACCGGTGGCGGTCATCCGCACCAGGACCTCGCGGTCCTTGGGGTCGTCGATCTCGACTTCCTCGATCACCAGGGGCTCGTTGATTCCGTAAAGCACGGCGGCTTTGGTTCGCATTGCCGTCTCCCTCTAGATGTTGCTGTCAGAGTCCTTCGAATCGAATGCTTGCCGGACGTTCCCGCGCCTCGGGTTCGCCTGCCATGACGCTACTACGCCGTTGCCAGGATGTGATCGCTCATCTTCTCGGCGATCATGATCGTCGGCAAGTTGGGGTTGGCATGCGGCGTCGCGGGCATGACCGAGGCGTCGACCACCCGCAGCCTCTGCCACGCCGTAGACGCGCCCGGCCGGGGCGCGAAGTGCTCTCCTTTCACGGCGACCCAAAAGGCATAGAACTCCTGCAGGCGAGGCGTGTTCACCTCTTCCAGAGGTATCCTGACGTTTGGAATCATCATAGGCGAATCATCATGACCGAATCATCATCGATGAATTGTTACGAGCGAATGATCACGGGCAAACCGTTCGGGCACCCAATCCTTGGAGCGTCACACTGAATTCCACCATCGCCCTTATCCGTAGCCCGCCAGAGTCGAGCGATCGGCAACCGCCCTGGCCGCTTCGTCGGACGCCTCGATTTCCTCCGCGCTCCGGCCGAGTGCGGCGACGCGCGGATCCTCCAACGCTGTCTCGCCCAATATGCGTCCATGCACGGCATAGCCGATCAGGTTCTGCAAAGGCAGCGGCAACTCGCGCGCAAGTTCGAGCGGCACGGCCAGATACTGATTTTCGATCTGGCGAAGCCAGCCGAGGGCGTGGTTGAAGGAGATGCCGATCCGGACCGAATCCGCGGTGACATTGGCGCCGCCGCCGTGCAGCACCGAGCCGTGATGCAGCAGCACGTCGCCCTTGGCCATTTCGGCCGCCACCACCTCTTCCGCCCGCGCCACACGGTCGCGCGGCCAGCGATGGCTGCCCGGCACGATGCGGGTCGCCCCGTTCGCTTCGGTGAATTCGGAGGCCGCCCACATGCCGATGAAAGACCACTCGGCGCCGGGCTCGCGCGGCCAGGCCCAGACCTCGTCGTCGCGGTGCAGCGGCTGCGCGGTTTCGCCCGGGCCGAGCAGGATCAGTTGGGTGTAATTGAGTTGGATGCGCCGGCAATGCGGCCGCAGCGCGTGCTCGGCGAGGGCCAAGCAGGCCTCGTCGAGGATCAGTTCGCGGAACGTCGCTGAACGGGCGATCAAACCGCCGACCCGCCTCGTCGCGCGACCGCGAAAATCATCCAGATCGGTCCTTGCGGTATCCCACCACGGGCGCAGTTCCGCGACCACGCGATCCATCCCGCCCGGATCGGCACGGCCTGTCAGGATGACCGCACCGTCCCGATCCATTGCAGCCAATGCCGCGGCGGCGCCTGCTGCGCCGTCAACCCGCCGAATCCCCACGCTGTTCCCCTCCCAGACAAGGGCAGCCTATAGAAGCTCCGCGCTCTGGAAAACATGGGGCTTGCGAGGAGGCGGATGGGGTGGGCGACGGGACTTGAACCCGCGGCCTCTAGATCCACAATCTAGTGCTCTAACCACCTGAGCTACGCCCACCATCCGCCAACTTCTGGCGAGGGGCGTGATGTAGCCCCGACGGTGGTTTCCGTCAAGCCGCACCGTCCTCGGGCGCTATTCCCTCTGTCCGTGGGCGTTTGTCCTATGACGCGGCACAGCGCTCCGCCGCGTGGTTGGTTTCCCAGGCTAGTCGCGAACCGCGTGTGCGAATCGTGAGCGACACCAACAAGGATGGAGCCAAGCAATGAATCGTGGCCTGTATTTCGTGGTCGGCGCCCTGGTCGTGGCCGTGGTCGTCATCGGCTATGTCCTGTTAGGACCCGGCGGCGGCGATAGCACCAAGGACGTCGATATCAAGATCGAAGCGCCCGCCAAGGAATAGCCAGGGAAGGAATAATCTGGCGGGACGCCTCACCCCGCTATCCCCGTGCGAAATGCCGGGCCAGGCGGTCGGCCGCCTCGTCCAGGGACTCGTCGTATTTGCAGAAAGAGAAGCGGACATACTGGTCCGGCGCCTTGCCGCTTTCGTAGAGCGCGCTATAGGGAATCGCCGCCACCCCCGCCTCCTCCGCGATATGCCGGCAGAATTCCACATCGGTGCCGTTGAAACCGACCGAGCGGATATCCGCGGACAGAAAGATCGTCGCCTCGCAGGGCAGGGTTTCCATGCCCATACGGTTCAACGCCCCGGCGAAACGGTCGCGCTTGGCCTGCAGATCCGCGCTCAGCCCATGGAAATACTCGTCCGGCTTGCCCAGGCCATGGGCGATGCCGAGTTGCAGATTCCCCGGCGTCGAGAAGATCATGTACTGGTGCATTTTGATCGAGGACACCAGGGTCTCGGCCTGGGCCGCCATGAAGCCGACCTTCCAACCCGTGACCGAAAAGATCTTACCTGCCGAACCAACGCGGACCGTGCGCTCCGCCATGCCCGGCAGGGTCGAGAGCGGGATGTGTTTCCGGTCGTCGAAGGTGTGGTGCTCGTAGACCTCGTCCGAAAGGGCATAGCAGTCATAGCGCAGGCACAGTTCGGCGATCTTCTCGAGATCCTTCTGGCCGAAGATCTTGCCCGTCGGGTTCATCGGCGTGTTCAGCAGGATCATCTTGGTGCGCGGGCTGAACGCGGCTTCCAGCGTGGCATGGTCCAACTCCCAGCCCGGCGGCTGAAGCTGGACGTATTTCGGCACGCCGCCGGCGCGCCGAACCATGGGAACATAGATGTTGAAGACCGGCTCGATCATGACGACCTCGTCGCCCGGCTCGATCAGGCCGAAGATCGCGACGGCCAGCGCCTCGGTCGCGCCGCAGGTGATCAGCACCTCGCTCTGCCAGTCGTAATCGACGCCATAGAAGCGCCGGTCGTGATCGGCGACGGCCTGGCATAGTTCGGGCACGCCGAGCGAGCGGGGATACTGGTTCGCCCCCTTCTGCGTCGCCTCGATGGCGACCCGCCGCACCTCCTCGTCGCCGTCCCCGTCGGGGAAGCCCTGACCGAGATTGACCGCGTTATGCTCCACCGCCAGGCGCGACATCTCGGCAAAGACCGAGGCCGGATTGCCCATGACGACCGAATTGGCGGGTTTCATGCCTGTCGCTCCCTCACCGCTCGAAACACGGCAAAGCATGTAGCACGGCCAGCGCGCGATTGTCCCGGCCGCCGGGCTTGGGCATCATCGCTGGTGGAAGAGCTGGTGCGCCGCCGCTCGCCCTTCGAGACCCGGAGCTCCGCCCCGCTCCTCAAGGTGAGGTCCAAAGGCAAGCGGCACTCCGTTCCTCATCCTGAGGAGGCCCGCAGGGCTGTCTCGAAGAATGTGGCGGCGATCGGCCGAAAGAGGGAGAAAAAAAGACCATGATCCAACTCGCCAAGCGCATGGACAGCCTGGGCACCGAAACGGCCTTCGAGGTGCTGGCCCGAGCCAACGCCCTCGCCGCCCAGGGCAAATCGATCATCAACCTGGGCATCGGCCAGCCCGATTTCAAAACTCCCGCCCATGTGGTTGAGGCCGGGCGCAAGGCCCTGGCCGACGGTCATCACGGCTATACCCCCGCCAACGGCATCCCACGCCTGCGCGAGGCGGTGGCCGCCGATATCGCCAGATACCGCAAGGTCGAGATCGACCCGGGCAATGTCCTGATCGTGCCCGGCGGCAAGGTCACGATGTTCTTCGCCATCCTGATGTTTGGCGAGCCGGGCGCGGAGATCATGTATCCCAATCCCGGCTTCCCAATCTACGAATCGGTGATCCGCTTCTCGGGCGCCGAGCCCGTGCCGATCGATCTGCACGAGGCCAACGGTTTCGCGTTCGACGCCGAGGAGGTGCTGTCCAAGATCACCCCGGCGACCCGGCTGATGATCCTCAACTCCCCGGCCAACCCGACGGGCGGCGTGGTGCCGCGCGCCCAGCTCGACAAGCTGGCCGCTGGCCTGGCCGACCATCCCCAGGTCTGCATCCTCTCGGACGAGATCTATGGCCGCATCCTTTACGACAAGCATGAGCATGTCAGCCTGCTCGAATACGAGGCATTGCGCGAGCGCACTATCCTGCTCGACGGCTGGTCCAAGACCTATGCCATGACCGGCTGGCGTATGGGCTATTCGGTCTGGCCCAAGGCGCTCTTTCCCCATGCTGAGCGCCTGGCGATCAACTGCCATTCCTGCGTCAACGCTTCTGCGCAATATGCCGGCGTCGCAGCGCTCGAAGGCCCCCAGGACGCGGTCGACGAGATGGTAACGGCCTTCGCCGAACGACGGCAGGTGATCGTCTCGGGCCTCAACCAGATTCCGGGCTTCCGCTGCGTCGAGCCGGGCGGCGCCTTCTACGCCTTTCCAAATATCGAGGGCACGGGCTTTACGGCCAAGGAACTGCAAAACAAGCTGCTCGACGAGGCCGGCATCGCCACTGTGGCTGGCACCAGCTTCGGCGGCTTTGGCGAGGGCTATATCCGCTTCTCTTATGCCGCCAGCCGCGCCGAGATCGAAGAGGCGTTGCAGCGAATCAAGGATTGTTTGCGGTAGCGGGGTGTCGGAAAGGCGTCGTGCCGATCATCCTTCGAGGCGCGCGCTTGCACGTGCTCTCCAGAATGAGGAAACAGTGGATTAACCTCACCCTGAGGAGGCCTTCGGGGGCGTCTCGAAGGGTCTGGACGCCGGGCTTTGGTAACCTGCTGGGATGGCGCCCAGTCCCTCCCTCTCTCGAGAAGGAGTCCTGTCATGACCCCCGCTGCGTTGAGCAGCCTGCCCTTCCCCCTCACCGCCCTGTTCGGGGGCCTCTTCGCTCTTCTGTCCACCGTCTTTTGCGCCCTCGTCCTGATGGCCGTGATCGAGCTGAACGGCGCCGAGGATTGGATGCTCTGGGCGATAGGCGCCCTGCTCGTCGGCGGCCAGTTGCTTCATTTTTACGGCCTCGATCCGAACAAGGGCGCGACAGCGGGCCGGGTCGCTGGGATCGGCGCCAACCTGATCGCCATCGTGGGCGGCGGCGTGGTCGCGATTCTGCGATTCCACAGCGCAGCCTGAGGCCGATGGCGAAAATCTCCCCTGCCCTCGACCGCGCCCTTTGATTGCTGCTGCCCCTGGGCGACGCGCGACCGCGCGCCTTGTTCGGCGGCTGTGGGCTCTATCTCGGCGGGGTGATGTTCGCCCTGATCACCTATGAGACGGCTTATCTGAAGGTGGACGCGCAAACGAGGGACGCCTTCGCCACCGCCGGCGGCGCGCCCTTCGAATACGAGCGCGAGGACCGCAAACCTATCGAAATGTCATACTGGACCCTGCCCGAAGACCATACGGCGGACTGCGCCGCCCTCCTCCCCTGGGCCGAACGCGCCATCGCCGCGGCCCGGCGCAACGCGGCGAAGGAGCGGAGCGGGCGCGGCGTCACGAAACGGCAACCGGCGCGCGGTTGATCTGTCACGCGGCGGGGCAAGACTGCCGCTCTACAAACTCGCCGCATCGGCCCCATATCCAACCTATGTCCAACACCGCATCCGACCGAGTCGCCGCCCTTGTCCAGGGCCTGCCCAAGGCCGAGCGGAATTTTCATATCGAAGGCACCTTTGAACCGAAGATGGCCTTCGCCATGGCCCGGCACAACGACGTGGACTTGCGCTTCGAGTCGACCGCAGGTCTGCGCGCGGCCTACGATTTCTGCGAACTGCAATCCTTCCTCGACCTCTATTACGAGACCGCCTCAGTGTTGGGGACCGAGCACGATTTCCACGACCTGGCCGCCGCCAATCTTGGCCGGATGCCCGCCGAGAATATCCGCCATGTCGAAATCTTCTTCGACCCCCAGACCCATACATCGCGCGGCATCGCCTATGACACCGTCCTGGACACGATCTGCGCCGCCCTGGAGGAGGCTGAGGCCGATCACGGCCTCTCCCAGCCGGCTCAGATCCTCTGCTTCTCCTGCGCGACCGCAGCGCCGAGGAAGCCATGGCGGTCCTGGAAGCTGCCCTGCCCCGGCTGGACCGGATCGCCGGTGTGGGACTCGATTCGGCCGAGAGGTGCGATCCGCCGTCGAAATTAGCAGCCGTCTTCGACTGCGCCCGTGCCGAGGGGCTGACCGACCGTCCCCCATGCCGGCGAGAAAGGCTCGCCGTCCAATATCCGCCAGGCCCTGGACCTGCTCCATGTCATGCGCATCGATCACGGCGTGCGCTGCAAAGGTGACCAGGACCTGATCGTTCGCCTGCGAATCGAGCAGATGGCGCGGACCGTCTGTCCGCTGTCGAATGTCCGCCTGCGGGTGTTCGACAACCTGGCCGATCACAACCTCAAGCGCCTGCTCGATGCCAGGCTTCTGATCACCATCAATTCC